>NZ_JBBNPD010000009.1:0-111459 GCF_040097075.1 Collinsella sp. CLA-SR-H006
GTCGCAGCCCCGACCCGCGGTCACGAGCGGGGGCTCCTATCTTTTTAGTGCCCTCGGATTGGGTCATAGTGTCTGTCGGTACCAAAACATCGGCGTTACCTTTGTTGTTGGTAATGACTTAGTCGTTGGGGACGTTCTTAAACGACTATGACCCCTTTGCATCAGTTTCTGTCGAGTCGGTGCTTCTTGCGGGTTGCCCGTATAATGGTTTGCGTATGAACCGCAACCAAGGAGTTCCAGTTTATGGACCAGAGCCTTTTTAAATTCGACCTGATCGCCGAGGACCCGACGACGCATGCGCGTGCCGGCGTGCTGCACACCCCGCACGGCGACATCGAGACACCGATCTTCATGCCCGTGGGCACCAAGGCAAACGTCAAGGGCATTCCTACCGAGACCGTCAAACAGCTCGGCGCCCAGATCGTGCTTGCCAATACCTATCACCTGTCCATGCGCCCCGGCGAGGATACCATCGCCGAGCTGGGCGGACTGCATAAGTTCATGAACTGGCACGGCCCCATCCTCACCGACTCGGGCGGATTCCAGGTCTTTAGCCATAACGACGCCGTCAAGCTCACCGACGAGGGCGTGCGCTTTATCGTCAATGACTACGACGGCCGCCACGTGTTCTGGACGCCCGAGGACAACATGGAAATCGCCATGAAGCTCGGCTCCGACATCTGCATGCAGCTCGACCAGTGCCCCGGCTATCCTGCCACGCGCGCCTACGTTGAGCGCGCGGTTGAGCTGTCGAGCAT
This sequence comes from Collinsella sp. CLA-SR-H006, assembly GCF_040097075.1. Taxonomy (NCBI): domain Bacteria; kingdom Bacillati; phylum Actinomycetota; class Coriobacteriia; order Coriobacteriales; family Coriobacteriaceae; genus Collinsella; species Collinsella sp. CLA-SR-H006. The sequence continues at coordinate 759 of NZ_JBBNPD010000009.1, forward strand.
GTGGGCCGAGCGCTGCTATAAAGCTCACACCCGCGATGACCAGGCACTCTTTGGCATTGTTCAGGGCGGCATGCATCTGGACCTGCGCCTGCGCTCGCTGCGCCATCTGGAGGAGTGCGGCGACTTCCCGGGCTACGGCATTGGCGGCTACTCGGTGGGCGAGGACCACGAGACCATGTTCGAGACCCTGGCACCGCTCGTAAGCGAGTACATGCCCAAGCACAAGCCGCGCTACCTGATGGGCGTCGGCAACCCCACCACCCTCGTGCGCGGTGTGGGCGTGGGTATCGACATGTTCGACTGCGTGCTGCCGACGCGCACGGGCCGCATGGGTACGGCGTTCTCCAGCGAGGGTCGCCTCAACTTCCGCAACGCTCGCTTTGCGCACGACGATGGTCCCATCGATCCCACCTGCACCTGCCCGGTGTGCACGGGCGGCTACAGCCGCGCGCTCATTCGCCACATGGTCACGCAGAAGGAGATGCTCGGCGGCATTCTGCTGTCGATGCACAACATCTACTACTTGCTCAACCTTATGCAGCGTGCTCGCCAGGCCATTATCGAGGGTCGTTACGGCGCGTTCGTGAGTGACTGGATGAACAGCCCTGCGGCGGTGGATTACTAAGGGCGGCGCGGGCGCTTGCAGGGCGCGGGCAACGGCAAGGGGCGAGCGCCGGCCGGTCGTCGCGTTCGCTAACACTGTCTGCGCGACCGCTGACCGATGCCTTGCAAGCGCATGATGCATCGTGGGTACCATACCGAATAGTTGATGTTCGGGCGGGTGTTTGACGCATGGCGTCGACCCCGCCCGTTTTCTTTTTCTCGATAGGAGTACCCATGATTAAGAACGAGAATGTCGAGGGCGAGCCTGCCTACGACGAGACGTACCGCCGCGGCCCCGTGGTCATGCGCGGCCCGATGATTCCTAAGGACAATACGTACGCTAACCTGCTGGCGCCCGAGGAGTCGACCGACTGGTTGCATGCCGATCCGTGGCGCGTACTGCGCATCCAGGCCGAGTTTGTCGACGGTTTTGGCGCGCTTGCCGAGCTCGGACCTGCGGTGACCATCTTCGGTAGCGCCCGCACGCCCAAGACCGATACGCTCTACAAGGCGGCGCGCACCGTCGGGCGTAAGATTGCCCAGCGCGGCGTGGCGGTTATCACCGGTGGCGGCCCCGGCATCATGGAAGCGGCCAACAAGGGAGCGGCGAGCGTCAATGGTAAGTCAGTTGGCCTGGGCATTGAATTGCCGCACGAGCAGGGGCTCAACAAATACGTGAACCTCGGCATGGACTTCCGTTACTTCTTTGTGCGCAAGACCATGTTCGTCAAATACAGCTCGGGCGCTATTGTGTTTCCCGGCGGGTTTGGCACGCTCGACGAGATGTTCGAGGTGCTCACGCTGGTGCAAACGCACAAGGTCAAGCGTATGCCGCTCGTTTTGGTGGGCACCGAGTACTGGCAGGGCCTGTTCGACTGGCTCAACGGCCCGGTGATGGACGCCGGCATGATCAGCCCGCTCGATCCCGAGCTCGTGCACATCACCGACGACCTCAACGAAGCCGTCGACATCGCCCTGAGCGGGCTGATGTAGATCAATCGTGCCCACGCGACATGAATACGCATGGCAATCTGATGTTATCTAACATCAGATTGCCATTTATATTGGGTATACTGATGCAAAAGACGAGGCGAGGAGGTCGCATATGTCTACTGCAACGGTTAAGCCTACGACGGTTCGCATCGAAGAGGGGCTCAAGGAACAGGCGACTGAGTTCTTGGATTCGGTCGGCCTCAGCCTCAATTCCTATCTCAATCTTGCCGTTCGGCAGCTTGTAAATCAGCGAAAGATTCCTTTTGAGATTGTAGGAAGGGCGGAGGTGCCCAACGAGGCGACGAGGCGCGCCATGGTGATTGCCGAGGCTCATGAGTTGGGGATTTTGCCGGACGATAGCCTGTCATTCAATAACGCTGATGAGCTTATGTCATTCCTCGATGAGGAATAGCGATGTTCGAGATTAAAGTCGAGGCTCAATTTAAGGTGGACTACAAACGAACGATGCGCATGCATCCGCAGCTAAAAAGTGAGTTTAAAGCGGCGGTTGCAGAGCTTGTGGCTCATGGGTCACTTCCGGCGGAGTATGGCGCCCACGAGCTCTCAAACCCGGGCGGAAACTACAACGGCCACATCGATTTCCACCTATCCGATGGCTTGGTCGATGTGGTCGTTCTTTATCTTCCCCATAAGACTAACCCAGTGATTAGGCTGGTGAGAATGGGCACTCATCAGGAGCTGTTTCAGGGTCCGCTGGGCTGATCGCCGATTTCCAAGTTGCGGTGGAATAGGGATTGATTGACAGCTAATAAGCCAAAAACGGTCCCTATTTCACCGCAACTGATGTGGGCGTCCCTAGTGGATGGGCTGGTAGCGGGGGCAGTAGCTGATGGCTATGGCATCGACGCCTACATGGGTGGCGATGGTGCAGCCGATGGGGCCGGTGCCGGCGTCTACATAGTCTTGGCCTGCGAGCGCTTGGCTGACGAGCTCCTGCTCCTCGGCGGCGCCGGTCGTGAGCACGCGCACGCTGGAGCCCGGATGCTCGGCCAAAAATGCGAGGCAATCGGCCATGGTGTTGGTAACGATGCGTTTGGCACCGCGGCCCTTTTTTATGGCCTTGATCTCGCCCGATTTCCACTCCGGCGAAACGGCCAGGCGAATGTTGAGCATTTGCGTGAGCTGGCCGGCGAGCTTGGGCGCGCGGCCGTTCTTAACGAGATTCTCGAGCGTGCGGGGAATCAGCAGCAGGTGGGCGTCGGGCAGCGTCGCGCGGATCTGCGCCTCGGTCTCGTCCAGGCTGCGGCCGTCCTCGCGCATGGCCAGCGCGTACTCCACCAGCAGGCCCTCGGCGCCCGAGCCGGTGCGCGAGTCGATGCAGCGCACGTCGAGCTCGTGCGTTTCGGCCGTCAGGCTGGCGTTGGCATAGCAGGCGGACCACTCGCTGCACAGCGAGATAAAGATGGCGCTATCGTGACCGTCGGCGCGCACGCGGTCAAAGAGTTCCTTGAACTCGCCGGCACTCGGCTGCGAGGTGTGCGGCAGCTGCTCGGAGCCGGCCATGCGCGCGACGTACTCCTGGGCGGTAATCTGCACCTGGTCGAGCAGGTCCTCGCCCTCGATAATCACATGCAGCGGAATCACGTAAATGCCGAGCTCTTGGGCGCGGGCGGGGGAGATGTCCGACGTGGAGTCGGTTATGATGGCAAAAGACATAATTGCACCTTTCGTTGGGGCGCGACGGCGCCGCCTTCTGAGAGCAAAGTGCGACAAGTATAGTGGAGTTGCTCTACATTGCTAGGTTAAATTGTTGAATAGTCAACAGTTTGAAGTGTCGGTGTGGAAATCGTCAACTGGGGAAGAGGGATGCCGATGGAGGCGCTGGAGATATGCAAGCGGCCGGTCGTGCTGTTTGATTTTGATGGCACGGTGGCCGATACGGGTCGGGCGGTGATGACCTCGACGCGCAAGACGCTGGCTGCACGCGGGTTTTCGGAGGCGCAGATGGGTGACCTGCGTCGCATGATCGGGCCGCCCCTGTGGAAGAGTTTTCACGACTTTTATGGCTTCTCCCGCGAGGAGTCGCTTGTGGTGGCCGACGAGTACCGCGCCTTTTTTGACGAGCTGGGACCGGAGGAGTATCCCGTGTTCGACGGGATCCCCGAGCTGCTGGATGGGTTGGTCGCCCAGGGCAAGCGCTTGGCCGTGGCGACGTCGCGCATGGAGGCAAAGTGCGTTGACATGGTGGGTGAACTGGGGCTTTCTCAGTTTGAGGCCGTGGTTGGCATGAATCCGCCGCAGGGCCGCGAGACCAAGGCGGATTCGGTCCGCGATGCGCTGGCGGCCCTGGGCGCGACCGCGGACGAGGCCGTGATGATTGGCGACCGCTTTAACGACGTCGAGGGCGCGCACGCGGTGGGCGTGCCGTGCATTGGCATCTATTCGGGTGCGGCGGCGCCGGGGGAGCACGAGGCTGCGGGCGCCGATGCGGTGGTGCACTCGGTGGCCGAGCTTGCTAAACTTTTCGCTATATAAGTATTTGATGTGAGGGGCGGGCGTACCCGTCGCTCATTGGTAAGGAGGTCGTCCATGAATCAGGTGGAGCAGAGCGTTACCGAGTATGTCGACGAGGTCTGGGAGGACGTCGTCGCCGATATCGAGCAGCTGGTGAGTTATCCGTCCGTAGCCGTTGCTGCCGATGCGGAGCCTAGCGCGCCGTTTGGCCGCCCGGTTCGTGATGCGCTCGATTGCGCGCTCGGCATTGCGCAAAAGCTCGGCTACCAGACGAGCGACGACGAGGGCTATGTGGGCATTGCCGATATCCCGGGTCGCGGCGACAAGCAGCTCGCGACCATCTGCCACGTGGACGTGGTGCCCGCCGGCCCCGGCTGGAACACCGACCCATTTGCGATGGAGCGTCGCGAGGGCTGGCTGCTCGGCCGTGGCGTGATTGATGACAAGGGTCCGGCGGTGTTGTCGCTCTACGCCGGTGCCTACCTGCTCAAGCACGGCATTGTGCCGCGCTATACCTTCCGCGCGCTGCTGGGCTGCGATGAGGAAGTGGGCATGTCCGACGTTCACCATTATCTGGAGAATCACGCAGACCCCGACTTTTTGTTTACGCCCGATGCCGAGTTCCCGGTCTGCAATGCCGAGAAGGGCCAGTTTGGGGCGACGTTCGTGAGCCCCAAGATCGACGGCGGGCGCATCGTGTCGTGGAGCGGCTCCGAGGCGAGCAATGCCATTCCGTCGCAGTCCATCTGCGAGCTTTCGATTGCCGCCGATGAGCTGCCGGCGCCCGTTGAGAACGCCGACCGCCTGGAGATCACGGCGCTCGACAATGGCCATGCGCAGATTTTCGCCCACGGTATTGGCGGCCACGCTTCGATGCCTGAGGGCGCCATCAACGCCGTCGGCCTGATTGTGTCGTATCTGCGCGAGGCCGAGGACGCGTTTGGTGCACGCGACGAGCGCCTGCTGACGCCTGCCGAGCACGAATTCGTCAAGTTCCTGGCCTTTGTGCATGCGGATGCCTATGGCCGCGGCCTAGGTATCGATGCGACGAGTCCGGCGTTTGGCCCGCTTACCTGCAACGCTGGAGTCATCCGCGTGGCGGATGGCCATATTGAGCAGGTCATCGACGTGCGCTTCCCCGACAGTACGAGTGCCGATACCATCCGCGAGCAGCTCGACCCGCTCGTGGGCCGTTTTGGCGTGACGTGCCAGCTGGGTCGCGCTAAGGTGCCGTTCTCAGTCTCTGCCGATGATCCGGCCGTGAAGGCGCTTATCGATACCTATAACGAGTTCACCGGCAAGCATGCTGGGCCCTTTGCCATGGGCGGCGGCACGTACGCGCGCAACTTTGCCCGCGCCGTCTCGTTTGGCCCCGAAGAGACCGGCCTGGAGCTGCCCGCGTGGGGCGGCCAGATGCACGGCCCCAACGAGTGTGCCAGCGAAGAACAGCTTAAACAGGCGCTCAAGATTTACATCGTGGCGATCCTTCGTCTCAACGAACTGGAACTGTAGGGCTTCCCCAGGCACCCGACCTTGCCCCTCAAACCGTCGCTTGCGTACCAAAGTACGCGGCGCTCCTCTTTCGGGGCAATCTCGGGCACCTGGGAAACCCCTATATCCTGCTTGGATACAAACTTGCATTACGAGCCCGGTGCTTCGGCCCGGGCTTTTTCTGTTGCGGTGGGGTAGTCATTGGGGACGTTCCTTTGGTGTAAAAGGTGCGCCATGTTCGGCGCTGGATTGTTATCCGTTTGTAAAGGCTGGACAGAGCTTGCGGTAAGGGTCTATCAGATGCCCGTAAAAAACCGCAGTTGGCGCGGGCGCTGCCCGGTCGGGGTCGTATCTTTCCAAACAGCAAAGCGGGCAGGGTGCCCGCGAGTCGCATGTACGAAAGGAAGATCATGCTCGATCAGGCTTATTCTCGTCGTCAGTTCCTCGGCCTCGCTGGTGGTTTTGCCAGCATCGTCGGTCTCGGTCTCGTTGGTTGCGGCGGCTCCGGCGCATCCGACGCCGCCGACAAGGGTAGCGCCGCTGCTACTGCCGAGTCCGTCTCCGGCGAGGTGACCTACGACGGTGCCTCCTCGTTCCAGGCTCTCGTCGAGGCTGCTGCCGAGAAGTTCATGGATGCCAACCCGGACGTCTCCGTTTCCGGCTCGGGCAACGGTTCGGGCAAGGGTCTGACCGCTGTCGCCGCAGGCACCGTCACCATCGGTAACTCCGACGTCTTCGCCGAGACCAAGCTCGAGGCCGACCAGGTCAAGAACCTCGTCGACCACGAGGTTGCCGTCGTGGGCATGGGTCCCGTCGTCTCCAAGAACGTGACGGTCGACGACCTGTCCCTCGAGCAGCTCAAGGGCATCTTCTCTGGCCAGATCACCAACTGGAAGGAGGTCGGCGGCGACGACGCCACCATCGTCGTCCTCAACCGCAAGGCCGGCTCCGGCACCCGCGCCACCTTCGAGGCCGCCGTCTTTGGCGACGAGGCCGTCGACTTTAAGGGCGACGCCGAGCTCGACAAGTCCGGCGACGTCCAGACTCAGATGGGCAGCACCGATAACGCCATCTCCTACCTCGACTTCTCGCACTTCGATGACTCCAAGTTCAACGCCATCAAGGTCGAGGGCGTCGAGCCCAAGAGCAAGAATGTCACTGATGACTCCTTCAAGATCTGGGCTACCGAGCACATGTACTGCTCCAAGGACGCCGACGAGGCCACCAAGGCCTTCCTGGAGTTCATGCTTTCCGACGACGTCCAGGGCAAGCTCGTCGAGGAGCAGGGCTTCATCCCCGTCTCTGCCATGAAGGTCGTCAAGGACGCCAGCGGCAAGGTCTCTGCTAAATAAGTAATCGCCCCGGAAAGGTTTGCAATGGCAAAACAGCTGCCAAAGCGCGACCTTGAGAACGTGGGCCTGGGCGTCACGGGCGCGTGCGTAGCGCTCGTGACGCTTGTCGTTGCCGCGCTCATCTTTATGGTCGCCCAAAAGGGCCTCTCGGCTTTTGTCAAGGACGGCGTCTCGGTCGTCGAGTTTTTCACCGGCACCAAGTGGGACCTGGCCAACACAGCCGAAAACGGCCTGCCCTATACCGGCGCCCTGCCCCTGATCGTCACCTCGTTTGCGGTCATGGTGCTCTCCACGCTCATCGCGCTGCCCATCGCCATCGGCTCTGCCATCTTTGCGGTCGAGATCCAGCCTAAGTTTGGTTCCAAGGTTTTTCAGCCGCTTATTGAGCTTTTGACCGGTATTCCCTCGGTCGTCTTTGGCTTGATCGGCTTTCACGTTGTCGTCGGTCTTATGAAGAGCGTTTTCCACGTGAGCACGGGCCTGGGCATCTTGCCCGGCGCCATCGTGCTGGCGGTCATGATTCTGCCGACGATGACCACGCTTTCGGTCGATGGCCTGCGCGCCGTGCCCGACGGCTACCGCCAGGGCTCGCTCGCGCTGGGCTACACCCGCTGGCAGACCATCTGGCACGTGGTGCTCAAGTCCGCCATGCCGTCGCTCATGACCGCGGTTATCTTGGGCATGACCCGCGCCTTTGGCGAGACGCTCGCCGTGCGCATGGTCATCGGCGGTATCGAGGCCATGCCGACGTCGCTGCTGTCGCCGGCTTCGACCATCACCACCACGCTCACCACGTCCATGGCAGTCTATGCCGAGGGCTCGGCCCAAGACGATGTTCTGTGGGCGCTCGGCCTGCTGCTGATGGGCATGAGTCTCATCTTCATCCTGATCATCCACCTTATCGGCCGCAAGGGGGCGAAGGCTCGTGGCTAGCACGCGTATCCACATCGACGAGGCGAGGCTCGGGCGTGTCCAAAAGCAGGACCGCTTCGCCACGGGCGTGTTGACGGCGATCGTCGCCATCGTCATGCTCATCGTCGTCTCCATGGTGGCCTATATCCTGTTCGAGGGCATCTCGACGCTGTTCCAGCCGGGCTTTCTCACGGAGCCGTCGCGCGCCAACGGAACGCAGGGCGGCGTGCTCTACCAGCTGTTCGACTCGTTCTACCTGCTGCTGATCACCCTGATCATCTCGGTGCCCATCAGCCTGGGCGGAGCGGTCTTTTTGGTTGAGTACGCGCCGGACGGACCCATCCGCGACATCGCCTCCACCGCCATCGAGACGTTGTCCTCGCTGCCTTCCATCGTCGTCGGCATGTTCGGTTTTCTGGTGTTCTCGGTGCAGCTGGGCTGGAAGTACTCCATCATCTCCGGCGCCGTCGCGCTCACCATGTTCAACATCCCCATCCTGGTGCGCGTGATCCAGCAGGCGCTCGAGGACGTGCCGCAGGCCCAGCGCGATGCGTGCCTGGCCATGGGCCTCACTCGCTGGGAGGCCACGCTGCACATCCTGATCCCCGAGGCCATGCCTGCCATCGTGACGGGCATCGTGCTTTCGGCCGGTCGCGTGTTTGGCGAGGCCGCAGCACTGCTTTTTACCTCGGGTATGAGCTCGCCGGTTCGCCTGAACTTCTTGAGCTTTAACCTGTCGAGCCCCACCTGCGCTTGGAACGTGTTCCGTCCCGGCGAGTCGCTCGCCGTGCACATCTACAAGATCTATGGCGAGGGCAGCCCCGAGGCCCAGCAGATTGTTTGGGGCACCGCGGCGCTGCTGATGATTTGCGTGCTGCTGTTTAACGTAGTCGCCCGTATCGTGGGCAAGCAACTGGCAAGAAGGATGACGGCCGAATGAGCGAGATGAATGCAACGCCCGCAACCGAAGCGGCATCGTCCGAGACCCAGGACTTCCTGTCGAGCGTGGGGGAGAGCGAGAAGCGCGTGCGCGTGAGCGGCAAGGCCGTGAGCGACGAGGTCGTGCTCTCCACCAAGGACGTCAACGTGTACTATGGCGACCACCATGCACTGCACAATACGTCGCTCGACTTCCACAAGGGCGAGATCACGGCGCTCATTGGGCCTTCGGGCTGCGGTAAGTCGACCTTCTTGCGTAGCCTCAACCTCATGAATCGCGAGATTCGCGGCTGCCGCGTGGAGGGCGAGATCAACTATCGCGGGCGCAACGTGAACACCAAGACCGAAAACACCTACGAGCTGCGCCGTTCCATTGGCATGGTGTTCCAGCAGCCCAACCCGTTCCGCAAGTCCATTCGCGACAACATCACGTTTGCGCCTAAGCGCCACGGCATCACCGACCGCGACGAGCTCGACCGCATGGTCGAGGAAAGCCTGCGCGGCGCGGCGCTTTGGGACGAGGTCAAGGACAAGCTCGACAAGAGCGCCTATGCGCTTTCGGGTGGTCAACAGCAGCGTCTGTGCATTGCGCGCACGCTGGCGCTCAACCCCGACGTGATCCTGTTTGACGAGCCCTGCTCGGCGCTCGACCCCATCTCGACGCTGGCGATCGAGGACCTTATGTCGTCGATTGTGGCCGAGCGCGCCATCGTCATCGTGACGCACAACATGGAGCAGGCGTCGCGCGTGTCCAACCGCACGGCGTTCTTCTACATGGGCGATATGGTCGAGTACGACGAGACTGACGAGATTTTCCAACGGCCCAAGGATAAGCGGCTGAATGATTACCTCACCGGCATGTTCTCCTAGTCCGGGACATGCTTGAGGCCCGCGGCGGCCACGGTCGCCACGGGACTGATTGGAGGGGCGGGTTATCTCTTTTGTGAGATGGCCCGCCTTTTTGTGTCGCTGCCAGACCGACCACCACAAAGGGGACAGGCACCTTCGTGGTGGTTTGGGGTGGGGCTCGCTGCTATCATGGACAACGTTGAATTTCTACGAAGGAGCAGGGCATATGGCGATTCTTTTGGGATGCGATTCCATCAGCCTAGAGTTTCCCACCAAGCATATTTTCGATAGCGTAACGCTCGGCGTGGGCGAGGGCGACCGTATTGGCATCGTCGGCAAAAACGGCGACGGCAAGTCGACGCTGCTGAGCGTGCTCGCCGGCACGCTGGATCCCGACGACGGCCGCGTGACGCACCGCCGAGGCACCACGATCGGTCTGCTCGGCCAAAAGGACCAGCTTGTCGACACCGACACCGTGCACCATGCCGTCGTGGGCGACACGCCCGAGTATGAGTGGGCGTCGAGTCCGCGTACGCGCCAGATCCTCGCCGGTCTCATTAGCGATGTGCCCTGGGAGGGCACGGTGGGCGAGCTTTCGGGCGGTCAGCGCCGTCGCGTGGACCTTGCGCGCCTGCTGATCGGCGACTACGACGTGCTCATGCTCGACGAGCCCACCAACCACCTGGACATGCGCACCATCAACTGGCTCGCGCGTCACTTAAAGGCCCGCTGGCAGCGCGGCCAGGGCGCCATGCTCGTGGTCACGCACGACCGCTGGTTCTTGGACGAGGTCTGCACCAGCATGTGGGAGGTCCACGACGGCCAGGTCGATCCCTTCGAGGGCGGCTACTCGGCATACATCCTGCAGCGCGTGGAGCGCGACCGCATGGCCGCAGTTACCGAGGAGCGTCGTCGCAACATGGCGCGCAAGGAGCTCGCGTGGCTGAGCCGCGGCGCCCAGGCGCGCTCCACCAAGCCCAAGTTTCGCGTGGATGCCGCTCGCGAACTCATCGCCGACGTGCCGCCCGTGCGCGACGAGCTGGAGCTCAAGCGCCTGGCGGTGAACCGCCTGGGCAAGCAGGTCATCGACGTGATCGACGTGGACGCCGGCTATGCGGATACCGACGGCGCGCCCAAGCAGGTGCTCTCCGACGTGACCTGGCTTATCGGCGCGGGCGACCGCTATGGTCTTTTGGGTGAGAACGGCGCCGGCAAGTCGACGCTACTTGACGTAATCCAGGGCAAGATTGCGCCCCTGCGCGGCCGTGTAAAGATCGGCCAGACGGTACGCTTTGGCGTGCTGTCGCAGCAGCTCGAGGAGCTCGAGCCCTACATGGGCGACACGATCCGCGAGGTGCTTAGCAACTATAAGAAGTACTACGTCATCGACGGCAAGGAGACTTCGCCCGAGAAGCTTTGCGAGCGCCTGGGCTTTACGACGCAGCAGCTCTGGAGCCGCATCGGCGACCTTTCGGGCGGCCAGCGCCGTCGCCTGTCGCTGCTGCTGACAATTCTGGACGAGCCCAACGTGCTTATCCTGGACGAGCCGGGCAACGACCTGGATACCGACATGCTCGCGATTGTCGAGGACCTGCTCGACGGCTGGCCGGGCACGCTGATCCTGGTGACGCACGACCGATTCCTCATGGAGCGCGTGACCGACCAGCAGTGGGCGTTGCTCGACGGCCACCTGACGCATATGCCCGGCGGCGTCGACCAGTACCTGCGCCTGTGCAACGCCACCGCCGAGGGCGAGCCCGTGGGCGCGCCGAGCGCCAAGACCGGCACGTTCGACACCGGCGCCGCAGCGGTTGTGGCCGATAAGCCCAAGGCGAGCGGGCAGCCCAACGGCCTGTCCAACGCCGAGCGCCAGAAGCTCCGCCGCGAGGTGAGCTCGCTCGAGCGCAAGATGGAAACGCAGCGTGCCCGCGTGGAGGAGGCCGAGGCCGCCATGGCCCAGGTCGATCCCACCAACTACACGGCGCTTGGCGAGCAGCAGGCAAAGATCGACGAGGCCCACGCCGCCATGGACGAGCTGGAGATGGCGTGGCTCGAGGCGAGCGAAAAGCTCGAGGGCGAGGAGTAGACGAGGATGATCAAAGCCGCGTTTTTCGATATCGACGGCACGCTGCTGAGCTTTAAGACCCACCGGATTCCGGCGTCGGCGCAGCAGGTGCTCGACAGCTTTCACGAGCAGGGGATTGTGTGCGTGATTGCCACGGGTCGCCCGACCTACCAGATGCCTGATTGGCTGTTCAACTTGGGTTGGGATGCGTACATTACGCTTTCGGGCCAGCACTGCTTTGATGCCGAGGGCGTCTACCGTAGCTGCCCGATTGACCCGGACGACGTTGCGGTGATTGTGGACCAGGTGGCGCAGGGGCGCTATGACTCGCTGTGCATGCAGGGCGAGAACTCGTTTGTGAACCGCCTGTCCGAGCGCGTGGTGACTGCCGGCTGCAATGCGGGAATCGTCTACCACGAGGAGCCGTTTGACCATGCCTTCGATGCGCCGGTCTACCAGTTCTGCGCCTTTGTGGACCCGGCCGACGAGCATATCGTGACCGATGCGGTGTCGCATTCGCTCACTACGCGCTGGTGTGATCTGTTCTGCGATATTATTCCGGCCAACGGCGGTAAGAACCTGGGCGTGGCAGCGACGCTGGAGCGCCTGGGAATCGATGCAAGCGAGGCGATCGCCTTTGGCGACGGCGAGAACGACCTGTCGATGTTTTCTGCCGTGGGCACAAGTGTGGCCATGGGCAACGCGCAGGATACCGTGAAGGTCGCAGCGACCTACGTTACGACCGCCGTAGACGACGACGGCATCTACAACGCCGCGAAGCACTTTGGACTGTTATAGCTGCGGCTCGGCACTTGGGGACGTTCCTTATCTGCCGGCACCTGGGGACACCCCTTGCGGGGCGTCCCCATTTTGTTTTCGTCCCGCACGTTTTGTGAAACACGGCTAACTTTTAGGCAAAGTAGTAAGACATGGGCAACTTTTGCGGTAAAGTAAGCTGTGAAAAGTATCCAAAGGCTAACTAGCAATTATTGCGAAAGGCGGCCCATGGCCCTACGTGAATCCGGAGAAGACTATCTCGAATCGATCTACGTTCTGTCGGAACGTCAGGGCATCGTGCGCTCGATCGACGTTGCGGAGTACCTCGGCGTAACCAAGGCGAGCGTTTCCAAGGCCATGACGACGCTGGAAAGCAACGGCTATGTCGAAATGGGCAAACGAGATGTTCATCTGACAGAGCGCGGTCTGGAGGTCGCGCGCCAAATGTGGGAGCGCCACTGCTTTTTCGTGGGGCTTTTGGAGGATGCAGGCGTATCGGCCGAGGTGGCGTCGCAAGAGGGCTGCCACATGGAGCACTGCCTGAGCGAGGAGAGCTTTGAGAAGCTACGGGCGATGCTGGGACGGGACGGTGCTTCGGCGCCAATAATGACCGACTAGCACTCCCGCAGCGGCGCGCCTCCCGCGCCGGAACGGTGCGGGACAGCGACCGAGACGAGTGGTCCCACCAACTAAGTCCAACTCAGACAAGGAACCCCGCCAGCAAGCGATGCCCAAGAACCGCCAGCAACGTCATCGCAGGCCGGGACCGGGCTTGGTTTTGAAAACACTTCGCAGCGCGAGGCCCGCCTTTCCGTTGCTCCGCAGGAGCAGGAAAGACGGGCCTCATGCGCGAGGACGTTTTCAAAACCAAGCCCGGCCCCGGCCGGACAGCCACGTATGCTACAAGTTCTTGACACCCATCGCGCGCATGGCGTTCAGGATGGCGATGATCGCCACACCCACATCGCCGAACACAGCAAGCCACATGTTGGCGATGCCGAGCGCTGCCAGCACCAAAATCAGCAGCTTAATGCCCAGCGCAAAGATGATGTTCTGCCAAACAATCGACATGGTCTTGCGCGCCACGCGGATCGCGCGGGAGATGTTGGACGGCTTGTCATCCATGAGCACGACGTCCGCCGCCTCAATTGCGGCGTCCGAGCCCATAGCGCCCATGGCGATGCCAACGTCTGCGCGGGTAAGCACGGGTGCGTCGTTGATACCGTCGCCGACAAAAGCGAGCTTGCCCTTGCCGCTTTCGCCCGCGAGCAATGCCTCGACGCGCTCGACCTTGTCGCCCGGCAGTAGCTGCGCGTGGAACTCGTCGAGCCCCAGCCGCTTAGCCACAGACGCCGCAACCTCCTCGCGGTCGCCCGTGAGCATGACGGTGCGCTTGACGCCGGCGGCGTGCAGGTCGCGAATCGTCTGCTCGGCATCGGCCTTTATGGTGTCGGCAATTACAATGTGGCCGGCATAGATGCCATCGACTAGCACGTGGAGGATGGTGCCGACGACCTCGCAATCGGGCGCTTCGACTCCGGCCGCGGCGAGCATCTTTGCGTTGCCAACGACGACGTGCTTGCCGTCGATGGTTGCCGTCACGCCGTGGCCCGCGTCGTTGGCGGAGTCGCTAACGCGCTTGGGGTCGACCTCGCCCTGGTAGGCGACACGCACGGACTGCGCGATGGGATGGTCGGAGAACGACTCGGCAAGGGCGGCGACCTCGAGCAACGACTGCTCGGTATAGCCGGCTTCGGGGTGTACCGCCACGACCGAAAACGTGCCGTTGGTGAGCGTGCCGGTCTTGTCAAAGACGACGGTGTCCACATCGGCGAGCGTCTCGAGGTAGTTGGAGCCCTTGATGAGGACGCCCAGCTTGGATGCGCCGCCAATGCCGCCAAAGAAGCTGAGCGGGACGCTAATCACGAGCGCGCACGGGCAGCTGACGACCAGGAAGGTCAGGCCGCGCAGGATCCAGTCGGACCAGGCGCCGGTGACCAAGCCGCCGCCGAGCGCGAGCACCGCGGCAGCGCCGGTGACGGCGGGCGTGTAGATGCGGGCAAAGCGCGTGATGAAGTTCTCGGTGCGCGCCTTCTTTTCGCTGGCGTTTTCTACGAGCTCCAGGACGCGCGCGACGGTGGATTCGCCAAATGGCTTGGTGGTGCGCACGTGGATGAGCCCCGTCATGTTGATGCAGCCGCTGATGATATCGTCTCCGGTTTTGGCCGGGCGGGGGACCGACTCACCGGTAAGGGCGGCGGTGTCGAGCTGGGTTTCGCCCTCGACGATGACGCCGTCGATAGGCACGCGCTCGCCGGGCTTGACCACGATCACGGTGCCGACCGCGATGTCATCGGGGAAGACCTGTTCGAGTGAGCCGTCGGGTTGCTCGACGTTGGCGTAGTCGGGTGCGATGTCCATCATGGCGCTGATCGATTTACGGCTCTTGCCCACGGCGTATGCCTGGAACAGCTCGCCGACCTGGTAGAACAGCATGACGGCGGCGCCTTCGGCCATGTGCGGGTCGGTATCGGGGAAGAGCACCATGGCAAACGCGCCGATGGTCGCGGCGGCCATGAGGAAGCTCTCGTCGAACGCCTTGCCGCGGCGGATGTTGTTGCATGCCTTTTGGAGCACGTCGTAGCCGGCAATCAAAAACGGCACGAGGAACAGTGCGAAGCTGGCGTAGATGTCGCCCGGGGTGCCGAATGCGGCGGTAAGGGTACCGAGCTCGTCGAGGGCGTACACCACCGCAAAAATGCCTAGCGCTACCAGGATACGATTGCGCTTATGCTCAAGGGACTCTTTCTTCTTACGCTTCTTCTTTTTCTTTTTGGGATCGGCGGTGGTCATGACTCGTATCCTCCCATTTGAATGAATGAACACTCGCTCATATAATTTCGCGAGCAAAGGCCGCGGCAAGCGCGGCCTTGCAGGTTGGCGTAAACCCGGGCTAGAGAATGATCTCGCAGTCCGGTTCGGCGTCGGCCGTAAACTCTACAACGCGGTTGAGTACCTCGTCGAACTCGGCGTCATCGGCTTCGAGCGTCAACTTCTGGGTCATAAAGTTGACGGACACGGATTTGACGCCCTCGAGCTTGGCCAGCTCGTCCTGAAGCTCACGCGCGCAGTTGGCACAGTCGATCTCGTCGAGTTTAAACTGCTTTTTCATGGTGGGTTCCTTTCTCTGTATTTGCGGCTTGGGTGCAGGCCGCGCTGGTACCGTGGTTGGTCGCTATTCGCAGATGTGGCTCATGCCCTGGTTGAGCATGGTGTAGACGTGGTCGTCGGCGAGCGAGTAGAGGATATTGCGCCCGTCGCGCCGGAATTTAACCAGGTGCGACTGCTTGAGTGTGCGCAGCTGGTGCGACACCGCGGACTGCGAGGTTTCGGTCGCTTCGGCGATGTCTGCCACGCAGAGCTCGCGGCCCATGAGGGCATAGAGGATCTTGATGCGCGTGGTGTCGCTGAAGACCTTGAACAGGTCGGCGAGGTCGTAGAGAAGCTCCTCGTCGGGAAGGTCCTCGGGCGAGCAGGTGGTGGGGATCGCGGGCTCGGTGGCCTCGGTGTCGGGTTTCATTTCATCAACGCGGATGCTCATTGCAATATCCTTTCATATGAACATGCGCTCATAAAACTTGCTTCCGATTATATGAGCGCATGTTCATATGTCAATAACGTTTAAGTAATTCATCGGACAAAATGATGGGGAATAGTGGACGAGACCCCGGACTGAGCGGTTTTGATAGTCGATGCCGAGGTGGGTGCCCCCGCGCCGTGCAAAAATTGGAGTATTCTGCAATTATTGGGGGTCTGTTTATCTATTCCCGGCCAAATAAAGCCGCTCAAGAGTTATCCAAGGGCGGTAAACAGACAAGATCTTCCTCAAATGTTGCCTAACGTTCCCCTTCGATAGCGTTTTTGTTTCTCATTTGGATTAACTTGTGGGTGTTGGAGGGCCGACCCTGCTGAATATTCGCAATTTTGCACGTCGCTAGGGTACCTACCTTGTTAGCCGGCCTAGTCTCCGGCCCCGAAGACCCTGCCCTCGGGCGCGAGGCTGCTTGTTTGGGCAAATGATGGGCTGTCGGATTCGACAGTCTGCATGTCATCGATTGCCGGAACTTCATTAATTGTCGGGTCATCCAGCGTGATGCCTTCGAGTGTTGCTTTTTCGAGGTCGATTCGTTGGCGCTCTTCGGAATCCTGGCGAAGCTGCTTCTGAATTCGCTTTTTCTATAAACCTTCTGAGCACAAACTGTCTCAGGTCCTCTTGCATGATTTGAAAGTCTTTTGGCAGACGCGAGGGGCGTATGCCCTCTTTCCGTTGGATCGCTTCCATGACCCTAACGAAAGCGCTGGCATGCATAAAGGAATAACGGCAGACGGTGATGATTCCGTATCCCATGGACGCAAGCGCATTCTTGCGTTCCTCATCGATGGCGCGGTCTTCTTCCGCGTCATGATAAAAACCGTTGTATTCAATGTCTGTGCGAGATTTCTTTAGATACGCATCCATAAAGAACTTCTTGCGTCTCGTGAGATTCTTTGCGGCGGCGGTGACCTGCACCTCGTAATCGGTCTCAATTCCCTTAATACCAAGCCCTCCTTCGCTTTTGGGCAGCGTTAGCATCATGACAAAGGCCGTTTCCATGGGAGACCGGCATCCGTCGCGCACACATTGGATCGCCTTTCGGGCAAGGGCCAGACCGTCGCATCTGGTAATGGAATTAAAGAACTGCTTTAACCTCTCGGTCGAGGTGAGCGCGAAACGCTCGCTATAAGAGGTGGAAGAGCCGGTTCCAAGGGAGTAAGCGCTGCACAATTCAAAGTAGTACTCCACCAGTTCGCGAAAAGGGAGATAGGTGGCGGCCTGAAGTGCGCAAAGCTCAACGCTAACAATGAAGATGCCATCTTCAAGCTCTATAAAGCGTGAGTTCGAGAATCGTTTTGAAGAAACGTGGCATTGACAGTTCACTGCATAGCGCGCATTCCTGCGATGAAACACCATCACCTCGAGGGAATCATTTGCGTCGAGGGAAACATCATGTTTGGTGAGCCATTCTGCGGCTGCGTCAAGGAGCGTTCCGGTGGGACATGATCCGTAAATCGCGGCAGGGTTACAGGACTCGATGCCTTTCGCAGACACCGAATGCGCGGCCTGGTAGACCGCTTTTGCAGTGGTATGTGACAATACGATACTCATGGTATATATCGTGTCAGCTAATGCCGTGTTGATGGCGCTGAGTGAAAAAGTCGTTTTAGAGGTCTAACCAAATGCTGTCCAAAAACTTGACGCAATTATGAGTTGGTATGCCCTAGATAAAAGTTTTCGCAGCTTAGCTATAGCATATAACTACTCAACTGCCGCACATTTGATAGTGATGCATCACCATCCGATAACGAATTACGTGTCGGGAATTGGCCGAAATCGTTCAAAATGAGGGTTCAGAATTTGTGATGGCAGATTTATTTGTGGAACGTAGGGCGGCCTCGCTGCGGGGGGGGTCCCGCTGCGAGGCCGCTCGTGATCTACGCCGGGGTTTGTCGCAGGCGTTTCTACTTGGCGAATAGGTTCTTGAGGTTGAACTCGGCTTGGACGGTGCGGAGCATGAGGTCGGTGTCGTCCAGGCCCAGATGCTGCTCGTTGGCGTCGGCGGCGAGGGTTCCACGGCGGCGCGCCCAGTTCTCGAGCGCGGCGGGGGCGGATTCGCGGGGGAGCGAGCGGACGTCGGCATCCAGGCTGCGGCAGATCTGGCGCGAGTCGATGACGATGATCTTGCCGGCGCGGCGTGCCTCGGCGTAACCGTCCAGATGAATTTTGAACCAGCTGTCCTCGAACGCGGCGTTATGCGCCATGTACGGGTACTTCTTCATAAGCTTGAGCAGCTGCTTCTGCAGTTCCTTGTTCTCGCGGAAGGGCGTTTTGCCGTCGATGTCGTCCCAGGTGATGTGGTGGATATTCGACAGCGGCACGTCCTCGCCGCGATAGATGTCGGGCAGGCCGCAGTAGTGTGCCTCGGCGTCATGCGGCACGGCGTCGCTGGTGAGCTCTATGATTTCCCAGCCCACGTTGATGATGTAGCCGCGCTCGGGCGCGCGACCGGTGGTCTCGATGTCGATGCCCAGCACCGTGCCTTGGATGGGCTTGCGAGCGTAGGCGACGCCGAGCGCGTCGCGGTCGCCGCGGATCTCGCGCATGACGGACGCGGCAGTGCGCTTTTGCATCTTGCCGATGGCGGCGCAGGTGTCGGCGTCGGACAGGCCGCGCGAAAGCGTCGCGGGCGTCACGTTGCGCAGGCGCGCCTCGCCAATCTGGTCGCACAGGTCGCGGTTGCGATCGGCAAGGTCGCGCACGGTGGCAAAGTCGAAGCCGGGGTCGCCCTCGGCGGTAAAGTACTCGGTCTCGAGCACCTTGAGGGCCTCTTCGCCTTTCTGACGTTCGGATTCCATGGCGCCGTGATCGCCATAGATAAACATGGGAATAAACGGCTGGCGCTCGTATTCGAGTGCTTGTGAAACGTTCATAGACTGCTCCTTGGACGGGCCGCGTCGCGCGGCTCGGTGGCATTGAGTTATGGCGAGATGATAGTTTGCCATGGGCAACTATTGGCATCGCGCCTAGGACAACTACAATACCCTAGTTGACCGCTAGGACTTTTACAATGCTGCCGAAAGACACGAAAGGTTCCATCCTTCATGGATTTGCTGATTGATATTTTGCTCGACGCTGGCAAGGACACGCTGTCGCTGGTGCCGTTTTTGTTGGTGACGTATCTGGCCCTCGAGACCTTGGAGCACGTTGCGGGCGACAGCGTTAACGGCGCCATCAAGCGTGCCGGTGCCGCGGGCCCCGCGGTTGGCTCGTTGCTGGGCATGGTGCCGCAGTGCGGATTTTCGGCCATGGCGGCAACGCTGTACGCTGGCCGCGTCGTGACGCTGGGCACGCTGGTCGCCGTGTTCCTCTCGACCTCCGACGAGATGCTGCCGCTGTTGCTCGCCGAGCAAGTTCCCGTGCAGACCATGGCGATGCTGCTCGCCTCGAAGGCGCTGATCGCTCTGGTCACGGGCTTTATCGTGGATGCGGCTATTCGCGGCCTTCGTCGTAATGCCCGCGCGCATGCGGCGATTCGCCGTACCGTGCTGGGAACCGCGGCCAACCCGGCCCACGTGAACTGCGCGCACGACGACCACACTGGCGGTGACATCATCGACGAGGTGGCCGAGGCGGGCGTGAGCGCCGACCACATCCACGAGCTGTGCGAGCGCGACCATTGCGGTTGTGATGAAGACGAGGACGAGCACGAACACGGACACGGACATGGCCACGATCACGGTCATGAGGGCGATCATGAACACCATCATGGCCACGGTCACCCCCACTCACACGAAGGTGCGCCCGTCCTGTCGATTATCCGCAGCGCGATCTCGCACACCGTGCAGGTATCGATTTTTATTTTCCTGGTGACGCTGGTCCTAGTCGCCGTACTCGAGACCTTCGGCGAGTCCGCAATCGAGCAGTTCCTGCGCGGCAACGAGACGCTTGCGGTCCTGGGCTCGGCGCTTGTTGGGCTGATCCCCAACTGCTCGGCCAGCGTCGTCATCACACAACTGTACCTGGAAGGCGCGCTGCAGCTGGCCCCGATGCTCGCCGGCACGCTCATCTCTGCCGGTGTGGGCTATCTGGTGCTGTTCCGCACCAACCGCAGCGCCCGCGAAAACGTCCTGTTCCTGATCATGATGTACGTCATCGGTGCCGGCTGGGGTCTCATCCTATCCGCCTTCGGCCTCTAAGTGGGCCTAACAAAACGGGCTTCAAAATAGCCATGCTCGGCGCCTGCACAATGCGGCGACGCATGGCATTTTGAAGCCCCTTTTTTGTTGAGCCATGGATTTTGAGCGCTCACACCGCCCAAAGCAAAAAAGCAGATTTCCGGACATGTCCCAAAAATCTACCTTGGTTAGCGCAGCAGCTCGGTGAGGTTGCGCTTAAAGCGAGCGCGGTCTTCGCTGGTAAATGCCGCCGGTCCGCGAGTGCGTCCGCCGGCGCGGCGCACCTTCTTTTCCTCGTGGCGAATAAACAGTTGCATGTCGATGGTCGCCTTGTCGTAGACGCGCCCGCGCACACCGATTGCGGCGGCATCGCGGCCGAGCACCATGCTCGCCAAGCCAATGTCCTGCGTCACGACTACGTCGCCCGCCTGCAGGCGTTCGACAATGGCAAAGTCGGCGCTGTCGGCGCCCACGCTCACATCGAGCGTCGTGACCCAAAAGCCGCGTCGCGCGTGCTCGGCATCGCGCGGGTCGTCGCGGCGAATGTGCCGTTCCAAGTTTTGCGTGCTGTTGCCGGCGATAACAACGGCGACGCCCGCCCGCCGCGCGCAGTCAATCGACTCGCGCGTGACCGGGCAGGCGTCGGCATCAATAAAGAGCGTTCGCGGCATCTAGTGCACCAGTTTGCCAAATTGAATAGCGCGAACAATCAGCGTTACGCCAAACACCAGCAGCGCGGCGCCGCTAAAGATGACGAGCATCTTGGCCGACCACAGCGGATAAATAAACACGAACATGCCGGCGATGATGGAGAGTGCGCCGCTCAGGATGGCGAGGGCACGGTTGGACGAAAGCTCGGACTCCAGAATGGACATGACACCTTCGACAATCCAGCCAAAGCCGGCCACGATAACCACCATCGTGGTGAGCGTCGCGGTCGAGAAGGCCTGGTTGCGCAGGATTATGACGCCGCCCAGAATAATGAGTAGGTTGGAGATGATGCTCGTCACGCGCCAGCCGGTGGGCAGCAGCGGCTCAAAAATGGCAGTGAACAGCCTGATGGCAGCAGTGATTACAAAGTAAAAACCCAGGACGGTCGTCAAAAAGACGAGGGACTTGGCGGGTGCAAAAAGCAGCGCGATACCAGCAATGAGTGCTAAGACGCCCGTGATGGCGTAGATCCAGCGTACGGCCTTGACGGCTTTGCCCGCCATGCTTTTCTCGTCAAATCCAAACTGGCTCGATTTTTGGTCATCGTTCTTAAAGATGCCCATAATGTCTCCTTTCCGTGCGGCGTAAGCCTTGATCGTTACAACCAGTATCGCTTAAAGGCGCTGGCGTATGGGTCGGGGAGGGCGAAACGTAACCCAAAGGTCCCGAATTGTTTCCGTTGTTCCCCACGTCGCGATTTTCTATTCAACAGGTGTAGAACATTGCAGCCCTGTTCGTTATTGCCTACGTTTTAGGTTAGATTTTCCTAAGGACAATTGGCTTGTATTGGGGGTCCCTATGAACGAAGCAGTTCCCGAGGCACCGTCGAGTGTCGAATCGATGGCAAAGCAGGGTTGCGAAAAGCTCGGCTTGGACGCGTTTGATGCGTTGGTTCGCCGCGCCCGCACGTGCCGTCGCTTTGACGAGTCTATGCGAGTGCCGCGCGAGTTTTTGCTCGAGCTGGCGGAACTTGCGCACCTGGCTCCCTGTGGTGCCAATGCTCAGCGTCTGCGTTTTCATGTGGTAAGCGGTGCAGAGGACTGCGCGCGTGTATTTGACGAGCTCGCATGGGCCGGCGCACTTAAGGACTGGCCGGGTCCTGCCGAGGGTGAGCGCCCGACCGGCTACATCGCGATTCTTGCTGAGCGCGCCGTTCCGGGCAAGCCCGCCGCTCCCATTACCGATGTCGACACGGGCATTGCCGCGCAGACGATGATGCTCGCCGCCCGCAGCGCCACGCCCGAGGTGGCAGCCTGCATGTTCAAGGCCTTTACGCCCCACGCGATCGATGCCATGGGGCTCGATAACGACAAATATGAGCTCAAGCTGATCATGGCGTTTGGCGTTCCGGCCGAGACACAGGTGATCGATGCGATCGATTCCAACCCCGACGGCTCCATCAATTATTGGCGCGACGAGGCGCGGGTGCACCACGTACCCAAGCGTCCGCTTGCCGACGTGCTGCTGTAGTTGTGCGTCGTTGCGGCGCAATCCGGCGGCAAAATCACCACAAAGACTCCTGTCCCCTTTGTGGTGGTACGAGGGGAGGGCATGTGGCCGATCTGTATTTGGTGCGGCATGGGCAGACTGAGCTCAACGTGCGGAACATTTTGCAGGGTGGGCACGATTCGCCGCTTACGGCGCGCGGGCGCGAGCAGGCGCTGGCGACGCGCGCGGCGTTTGAGGCGCGTGGCGTGACCTTTGACCGTGTGTATTCCTCCCCGTTGGGCCGGGCGCGGCGTACGGCTGAGCTAATTGCTGGCGAGGGCTGCTCGATAGAGCTGGTCGATGACCTACGCGAGTGGCATTTGGGCTCGCTGGAGGGCACATCAAATCGCGATATGCCGCCGCAGCCCTGGGGTGATTATCCGGTGGCCTTTGGTGGCGAGTCTGAAGTGCAGCTCCAGTCGCGTATGGTCGCGGTGCTGTCGCGCATCATGGCCAGGCCGCAGCACGACTGCGTGCTGGCGGTTTCCCACGGCTCAGCCTGCCAGGAGTTTCTTGAGTATGTGACTGGCAGGGGAGAGCTACCCGACAACGGAGCCGTGCTTCATTTTGGCTATTGCGACGGGGCGTTTTCGCTCCTTGATTGGTAACGAACGAAAGGACCCCTATGAATAAAGATCTGTATCTGGTCCGTCATGGACAGACGATATTCAACCTCAAGCGTATCATTCAGGGGTGGAGTGACTCGCCGCTTACGCAGTTGGGTTGCGACCAGGCGGCGCGCGCCGGCATGTTTTTACGTGCGCGCGGCATTGAGCCCGATCATGCCTACACCTCCACGCTTCATCGCACCGAGCAGACTATCGCCAACTTGTGGCCGGGCTTGGCGTACGAGCGCCTGGACGGCCTGCGTGAGTGGTTCTTTGGCGACTTTGAGGCCGAGCGCGTGATGCTCATGCCCGAGCGCCCGTGGCGCGACTTCTATCGCCAGTTTGGCGGCGAGGGCCAGATGCAGGTGCGCGAGCGCATGGTGGCGACGTTGACCGATCTTATGCGTCGCCCGGACCACGAGTGCGTGCTCGCGGTGAGCCACGGCTCGGCCATCAAGGAGTTCATGGACCACGTGAAGGGTGCGGCGGCTGATGAGCGCGATCGCGTGCCGGGCAACTGCTCGGTGCTGCATTTCGTGTTTGACGACGAGGCCGGTACGTTTGAGCTGGTCGAAGTCTTTACGCAGGAAGATTATGCGCGCGAGCTGGGGCTTGAACCGCTCGTGGCTACTGCGGGTCCGCAGCGCGGATAACGCGAGCGCGGCGGCACGGGTCGCCGGCATAACTTCTCGACGCGAAAGGGGCGGAGATGCATGTACCTGCTGCATCTCCGCCCCCTGTTTGTTGAGCTGCCGATTATTGTGCTGGGCGGTCTGGTCTTGCTAGAACCGCGCGACCTGGTGCGTGAGCAGACCTGTCGGAACTTGCGGCGCGGCGCCGCTGACCTGCGCGGCGGGGAAGAGCACGGCAACGGTAAAGTTGAACGGCTCCTTGCCGGTGTACGTTCCGGCGGCACGGGCCTCATCGGCCAGCAGCTGCGACGCCCCGGTCAGAGCGGCGGCGTAGGCGGGGTCGTCGGTCAGTGCCGGCTCCGGTGCTTGGTCGAGCATAGCGCGGATGGCCCCGACGGCGTCCTCGCGCTTGACCTCCCACGCGCGGTGCGTAATGCCCGCGGGGTCGGTAACGGCGTAGAGCGACGCGCCCTCTTTGGCGGCGCCCAGGATGATATCCATGACGGGCGAGGCCTCGTAGGCGAGCGACACGGGGCGCGGCTGCACCTTGAGCTCGGCGATCGCGCGCGCAGCAGCGGCCACGTCAGCGCTGGCATCGCTCTTGTCGCCCGCAAGTACACTCGTCGGGCAAATCGCCACGACACCCGTCACGCGTCCCGGCTCGCCCGAGCATTCGTACACGTAATACGCCGCACCCGGGTCCTTGAGCATCAGGCCATCGGCAAGGGCTCCGCGCAGAGCATCGTTGCCGCTCAGGATACTGCCCATTGCAGGCAGCGCCTCGAGCACACGGTCCTGAGCCGGGCGGATGCAGGGAAACGGAAGTGCTTTCATGGGCGGTCCTAACGCACGAGTCGGTTTGTTCGCGGCTTATTATGCCCCAACTTGGCCGCTCGCGTCCCAGAGCACGTTATCGGCGAGCGCGATTAGCACCTGCTGACAACGAACGATATCGACGTGGGGCACATATTCGTTGGGCTTGTGCGCGAGCGCGAGCGACCCGGGACCGTAGCTCATGCAATTGCGGTTACCTGTCTTGCCGGCAATGACGGCGGTGTCGGTGTAGCCGGTAAAGAAGCCGACGGTCGTATTCGCGTCCGTCACGTCATCGGCGGCACGCTTGAGCGCTGCTAGAAGGGGAGAGTTCGGGTCGCGCTCGATGGCGGGGCGGTCGCCCGTCGCGGTGTAGCTGCCATGGCAACCGGGAACGGCGGCTTCGGCGACGGCGATGGCCTGCTCTACCATGCGCGTCGCGGCGGCCGTATCGGTCGGCGGGGTCAGGCGCATGTCGACCCAGACTTTGGCGCGGTCGGGTACGACGTAGGGGCGATATCCGCCCTCGATTTGGCCAAACGTGATGGTCGAAGGCCCCAGCTCATCGTGCGCGGGCAGCGCCGCAAACGCGCGACGAAGCGAACACACGACCTCGGCCATGGCGGCGACGGCATCCGCGCCCTTCCAAGGCTGGCTCGCATGCGCCGTCACGCCAGCCATTTCAATCTCGAACCACGTACGCCCCTTGTGTGCCACCTGGATCTGTCCGTCGGTGGGCTCGGTGTCCAGCACCCATTCGCGCGAACCGACCCAGCCGGCATCGATTGCGGCTTCTGAGCCGCGCATAAAATCTTCCTCGTCGACCGAGCAGATGAGCGAAAAGCCACGGCGGGGCAGCTCGCCTACTGCCGCCACGCGCTCGAGCGTATGGACCAGTGCGGCAATGGCGCAGGCCAGGCCACCCTTCATATCGCAGGCACCGCGGCCATAGAGTTTATCGTCACGCACGATTGCTCCGAGCGGCGGAATGCCTGCGTCCCAGCCGTCTCCCAAGGTGACGGTATCCATGTGGCAGATGTAGACGAGCCGTGGCTCGTCGCTCAAACCGGGCACGGTGACCATGAGGTTGCGGCGTCCGGGGAGCACTTCGAGCTCCTCAATCTGCACGGCATCGAGTACCGGATGGCTCAGCTGCGCCATCCGTTCCTCAACCAGCGCTTTGATATAGCGTTCAATCTCGCCCTCATACGCACCTGGGTCGGAACTGTCGATCCGCACGAGCCCTTGCGTAAGCCGCCAGGCAAAGTCCTCATCAACCATATGCAACCTCACAATCAGTCTGCTTTCCAAACCGATTGTAAGCCTCCCGAGAGATCCGCGACGTGCGCACAGCAGCATTTACCGTTCGCAGGCCGAGCCAGCGCGTTTGCCGTTCGTGCGGGTTCACAAACGGCGCAGTGGGTACGTAGCCTTTATGGACGACATGCTGTGCGACATATCTGCCTTTCGGTATCACCGGATACCTCCACAGGTCTTGGCGATAATGCCGGACCTGCCCGATTCTGCGGACGATCCGCGCAGGGAGCGTCTTTGCGAGCATCCACTCGTCGCGCATTTTCTGGGCACCCCGCTACACGTTTTGGCGCAGGGCAGCTGCGGACGTAAAGGTGATCGCATTGTCAGGCATGTTTGGAACGGGGAGAGGTCGTTTGGCTCCGTGCGACAGACAGAGTTTGGCCTCGATGTCGCGTCCCCGTTCTTTACCCTGTTGACCCTAGCTTCCTCGGTCTCAAACGAGCGCCTGATCATGTGCATGTATGAGATGTGCGGCACCTTTGCCGTGTGCAAGATTGCGCCTCAGGTAAAGTCGGCACTTGTGCAGGCATATGGGGACCAGTGGGGTGACGCGCGGTTGGGCTGGGAAAACGTAAAGGATGTCTCGGGGAATCCAACGGACTTGTGGAAACGACCACCCTTGATCGAGCTCTCTGAGCTTGCAGAGTACGTCGATAAGATCCGGGGGCTCCGCGGCGCTAAATCGTTCACACGTGCCGCGAAATGCATTACAGGGATGGCGGCATCGCCGCTCGAGGTCCAGGCATCGATGCTGTTTGGCCTTACGAGGTTACGCGGCGGCGAAGGGCTGCGCCTTACCAATAACGTTGAGATTCGTATGACGCGCGGCGCCCGCCTGATTTCGGGGCTTGATAGGCGCTATGCCGATATCCTGCTAGCAAATAAGGACGGCAGCCGAGAGTGCCTGGTTGAATGCCAGGGTAAAGCCATACACGGATCCATAGAATCCAAGATCTCCGACTCCGACCGAACGACGGCCTTGCAAGCGATGGGATATCCCGTCGTTTTGATGACCTATGGCCAGCTGGCCGACTCCGATGCCTTCCGCGTGGTGATGGAGCTCATCATGTCCTATCTCGATGCGCCGCTGAAAGACAAGACACCGCGGCAGCAGGAGCTCGAACGCCGGCTTCGTGAAGAGATTTTTATCGATTGGGCGGGAATGTAGTCGTGCAGGTGGAAAGCGGTCGCGCGAACTAGAGTTTTGGGCGCGAAAAAGGCTTCAGTTTCGCCTTGGAAGAGCATTAAAAATGCTATCCAGAACAAGTTGTTTCGGAAAATCGACAGTCAACTTGGATGTGGTATATAGAGATCGATTTTTACCTACTAAGTCCCTGATAAAGCTGTTTATCAAAGCGGGTGCGCTCAGTGATTTGGGTATGACTGTCGATTATCCGAAAAAACTTGTTCTGGATAGCATTTTCAAAACCAGCCGGAGCAACGAAATCGGCCCCCGTTTCGTGAAGACGGGGGCCGAATGGGCTTCATGGCCTTCCTGGCAGGTTTGGCGCCGTCGCTATTTGATCACGCGCACGCGATACATCGACGGAATCTGCTTGAGCGCCTCGATGGTGCTGCTGTCCAGGTGCTCGTCGGTGTCGAACATGGTGTAGGCGTTCTCGCCAGCGGACTCGTTGGTCATACGCTGCACGTTGGCGTTGTCCTTGGCGAGAATGGCCGTGATCTGGCCGATCATGTTGGGCACGTTGGCGTGCAGGCAGGCGATGCGGCTTGCGGCGCGCGCCTTGCCCATGCTGCAGGCGGGGTAGTTGACGCTGTGCGCGATGTTGCCGTTCTCCAGGTAATCCTTGAGCTCGCTGATGGCCATGTCGGCG
The DNA here is from genome assembly GCF_040097075.1 of Collinsella sp. CLA-SR-H006. Lineage (NCBI taxonomy): Bacteria > Bacillati > Actinomycetota > Coriobacteriia > Coriobacteriales > Coriobacteriaceae > Collinsella > Collinsella sp. CLA-SR-H006. Next base: position 28,392 of record NZ_JBBNPD010000009.1, read on the forward strand.
CAGTTGGCCTCGGCCTCGCCAGTGCCGGCGCCCGAGTGCGTGGTGATAAACGTGTTGGGCATCTTGACCGTCTTGGGCGTGGCGAAGTCGCAGCTAAACCAGCTGAGCTTGCCCTCGCGCAGGGCGGCGTCAACGGCGTCCTCGTCAATGATGGTCTCGCGTGCGTAGTTGATCAGCACGGCGTCCGGGGCCAGCAGGTTGATCTGCTCGGTGCTGATCATGCCGATGGTGTCGGCCTTGCTGGGCACGTGCACGGTGAGGTAATCGCAGCCGCGGCAGAGATCTTCGAGCGTGCCCACGCGCTGCACCTCGCGGCTCAGCACCCACGCGTGCTCAACGGAAATGAATGGGTCGTAGCCGTAGACGTCCATGCCCAGATCGACGCAGGCGTTGGCGACCTTGGAGCCTACGTTGCCCAGACCGATGACGCCGATGCGCTTGCCCTTGAGCTCGCGGCCCACAAAGGCCTTCTTGGCCTTTTCGGCATCGACCTGGATCTCGGGATCGTCGGCGTTGTCACGCACCCAGTTCATCGATTGCACCACGCCGCGGCTCGAGAGCACCAGCATGCCTAGGATGAGCTCCTTGACAGCGTTGCTGTTGGCGCCGGGGGAGTTAAAGACGACGACGCCCTTCTTGGCGTACTCCTCGACGGGGATGTTGTTGACGCCGGCGCCGCAGCGGGCGATGGCGCGGATGCCCTCGGGCAGCTCGTAGCCGTGCAGGTCGGTCGAGCGCATCAGGATCGCGTCGGCCTCTTCGGCGGTGCTCACAAATTCGTAGCCCTCGCCAAACTCGACTTTGCCGTCCTTGGTGATGTCGTCGATGGTCTTAATCTTACGCATGGAAAAACTCCTTAGCAGGTTTTGATCTAAACAGGGTGGTTTGAGATGGCTGGTCGGCCCGCGTGCTGCGGGCTAGTTAGATCGCGGACTCAAACTATGCTGCGCTTCGAAGTCCTTCATGTACGTGGCCAGCGCCTGCACGTCCTCCATGGTGACGGCGTTGTACACGCTGGCGCGCATGCCGCCGACGAGGCGATGGCCCTTGACGTTTTGGATCTGGTGCCCGGCCGCGCCTGCGACAAAGGCCGCGTCGAGTTCGGCATCGCCGGTGCGGAAGGTGACATTGGCGATGGAGCGGCTGTCGGCCTGCGCGGTGCCATGGAACAGCTCGCTGTGCTCGAGCAGGCCGTAGAGCAGGTTGGCCTTGGCCCAGTTTCGCTCGGCCATGGCTGCAAGTCCGCCGGTTTGCTCGACCCAGTGGAACACCTTGCCGCACACGTAGATGCCAAAGGTGTTGGGCGTGTTGAGCATGGAGCCCTTGGCGGCCTGGGTCTTAAGGTCCATGTACTGCGGCGTCTGCGCAAAAGCGGGGCCATCTGCGATGAGGTCGTCGCGCTCGATGACCACGGTCACGCCCGCGGCGCCGGCGTTTTTCTGCGCGCCGGCGTAAATGAGCCCGTAGCGCTCAACGTCGAGCGGCTGCGACAGAAAACAGCTCGAGACATCGGCGACCAGCGGTACGTCGCCGCAGTTGGGCAGCTCGTGGTACATGGTGCCAAAGATGGTGTTGTTCTGGCAGATGTAGACGTAGTCGAGCCCGTCGCCCGCGGCCTCGTCGGCAATGCGCGCGTTGATGTCGGCCATGTTGGGAATGCGGTCGAAGTTGGTGTCCTCGGAGCTCGCGAGCTGCACGGCCTCGCCGTACTTGGCGGCTTCTTTGTATGCCTTGTTGGCAAAGTTGCCGGTCACGATGTAGCCGGCGCGGCCGCGGCGCATGAGGTTCATGGGGATGCCCGCAAACTGCAGCGTGGCACCGCCCTGCAAAAACAGGACGCGGTAGTTGTCCGGGATGCTCAGTAGACGGCGCAGGGTTGCTTCGGCGTCGTCGATAATCTGCTGGTACATGCTAGATCGATGGCTCATCTCGAGCACGGACATGCCGCAACCGCGGTAGTCCATCATCTCGTCGGCGATCTCGGCGAGCACGCTGGTAGGCAGTGCGGCCGGGCCAGCTGAGAAGTTGTGCACACGTGCCATCTTCTAGTCTCCCTCGTAGTCGTTTGAACGTTCGGGATACTTTAGCACAGTGGAGCGCCAGGCGCGACCGCATCACGGTAAAACTCGAGTGCGCTGCTATGATTTACAGGATGGTTACATGGGGGGGGTGACCTTACCTGATGGCTCGCATCCGATCTGCCTCGGCCTTCGCTTCTTTCCGGGGGCGCACACGACCGTTGGTGAGGTCGTCATAACCATGAGCGATGGTACGTTGAATGTGATCTTCGCGTTCCTGAATGGTAGTTAGCGCGCGCGTCTGATCAGAAATAGGCTTTACGACAGGCATATGAAACTCCTTACATAGAATCATATGTAGAACTCTATGTTGAGTGTAGCGGAGGGTGGCATTGTGCGTATGCGTGCCTGCATTCGTAAGCGCGGTTGTCTGGCACGTGTGATTTGGGGCGACCTCGTTAAAGTTTCTATGCTGCGAAAATGACCGTTAACCGGATTAAATTTTGTTGCTCAACATTTGACACTCTGGGCGTGGTAACTTTTTTACCAACAGGTATGATTATTGTCATGTGCGCCGCGCCTGCCTGCCGGGTTGCGGCGCACTTGTGACAGCCTTTGACACCCTTGGAGCGTGTACTGTGGATGTAACCACAAAAAGCGTTCGGGGGGGGGGGTGCTCACCCGCGAGCAATTCCTCCCGCATGAGATGCGCATCGTCGCTGCCCTTCGTATGCAGGGCGCAAGCGACGAGCAGGTCATTGTACGCGTAAAGAGCGAGAACCTCTTTCAATATCCCACGGAGCGCATGGTCGCCAACCGCGCAACCGTGTGCCTTCGCCGCCTTGACGCCATGGTGCCCACGGACGCCGCATGCGCCGCGCGCGGCATCGACCCCAAAACCGCCGTCGAGGCTGCGTCATCCCTAACCAGGCTCATGGCATCCGGCACTCCCACGCAGGCGGACCAGGTCATCTTCTACAGCATGATCTGCCGCTACGATATCGTGCGCGAGCTCGTGCTCGTCGAGGTAGGGGAGCGCCTACAAAACTTCGATTATGCCTTTACGGCGGTTGACCTCAACGCCTTTATGACACGCTTTACCACGGAGTATCCGGATGCGGCCCGCTGGACTGAGGCCACGGTCAAGCGCATTAAGGGCTCGCTCCGCCAGACGCTCCGCCATGCCGGCCTTATCGGCGAGGGCCAGGGCCCGGAGTCCGAGCGCCTGTCACCACTCTTCCTCGATTCCGATGTCGAGCGAGCCTTGGTTCAGCTGGGCGAGCAGTCGCTTATCGCGGCCCTTACCGGCAGGGCGGTGATGTAGCGTGGCTCCCGTCAAAAGCGCCGTCGACCCTGTTATCACCCCGGCGACTGATCTCACCACCAATATCGGTATCCATTCCCGCAAGAGCGTCGTGGCGGCGCATGCCCGCTCCGAGCGCGCCTGTCAGGAATTTGAGCGCCGTGCGCAGCTTCTGCGCGAGTGTCTGTGCAGCGAGGACTTTTTGGCCAACAAGGGCATAGGCAATGAGATCGGCTTCCACACTTTTTGCTATGATCCCGCGCTGGAGTTTGAGGCGCGTGCATTATTTGACACCCTTTCACGCGATGCCGAGGCCGACAAGCTTCCGTGCACGCTCAAGGTCGTGAACCTTTACGACGCCGTGCTGGCAATTCTCGAAAAGCGCCGTGTCCTCAAGGCTATCCCGCACCAAGAGGAGCGCCGCGGTACCCAGCGCGTGCTCGAGGACGTGGCCAAGTTCGCCTCGCCCGAGAAAGTCGCCGTGTACATCCTTGAGCAGACCGAGCCGCACGCGCCTGGAGACGTCGTTCTCCTCACCGGCGCGGGCGAGGTTTTCCCGTTCTTTCGCATACACACGCTTCTCCACTGCATGCTTGCGGATTTTGATGAGGTGCCTGTGGTCGCCGCCTATCCGGGCAGTTTCAACGGCTCTTCTTTCCAGCTCTTTAACCGTCTGCCGGCCGACAACTACTACCGCGCCATCGATATCTCGTAAGCACGGCTCCCCGCAGACAAGGCACTGCCGCCGGCAACAACCCTTTGCCATACGTTCCCAAACCCAAAGGAGCACCCATGGACAACACGATCATTCGCGACCTCTTTGCAAAAGACATCAACCGCTCCATCAACGGCGTGGTCAAGGTCCAGGATTCAAAAGATGGGTCCATCCGCCAGGAGCTTGACGAGTACGTGGTGACGCGCGAGCTGCAAGGGCACCTTGCCACGTTCTTCAAGGCATACGGCGATGCCATCGATGTGCCCACCGACAAGATCGGCGTGTGGATCAGTGGCTTCTTCGGTTCCGGTAAATCGCACTTCCTCAAGATGCTGAGCTACCTGCTCGAGAATCGCCAGATCGGTGGCATGAGCGCCATTCGCTACTTTGACGGCAAAATCGTCGACCCCATGGTCGCGGCTGCCATGGAGCGCGCGTGCTCGGTGCCCACGCAGGCCATCCTCTTTAACATCGATAGCAAGGCGGGGCAGTGGAAGCAGGGTGATACGGCTCCCACGGCGCTGCTTCGCGGCTTTGAGCGCATGTTCTACGAGGCGCGCGGCTTCTACGGCGAGGACCTCAAGCTTGCAAAGCTCGAGGACTACATCGATTCCCTGGGCAAGACCCGGGAGTTCCGCGAGGCCTTTGAGCGCGTCAACGGCGAGTCTTGGCTCCAGACCCGCGATACCTACAGCTACTTTGAGGACGACGTCGTCGAGGTGCTGCAGAGCGTGCTCGGCATGAGCGAAAAGGCCGCATGGAACTGGCTCGAGGGTTCTGAGGACGAGGTTTTGGCCCCTGATGTCTTTGCCAAAAAGGTCAAGGACTACGTAGACGCTCAGGCAGCGGCCCACGGCGGCAACTTCCGTTTGCTCTTTATGGTCGACGAGGTGGGTCAGTTTATTACAAACGACAAGGACCCAAGCCTTATGCTGAGCCTTCAGACCATCGTCGAGGAGCTGGGTGCCGCCTGCGGTGGCCGCGTGTGGGTGATGGTTACGAGCCAGGAGGCCATCGATAACCTGAGCCTGCCCGTGGGCAACGACTTTTCAAAGATCCAGGGCCGCTTCAATACCCGCCTTTCGCTCTCCAGCTCCAGCGTGGACGAGGTCATCCAGCGCCGTGTGCTCGAGAAGACCGCGCCGGCGGCCGATATGCTTGCACAGGTCTACGAGCAAGACGCCGCCGTGCTTAAAAACAACTTTACCTTTGAGGGTGGCTCGCGCTCCGACCTTGCCGGCTACGCCAACTCCAAGGATTTTGTGGCCAGCTACCCGTTTGTGGGCTACCAGTTTAAGCTCCTGCCCGACGTGATGACCGAGGTGCGCAAGCACGGTGTCAAGGCCAAGCACATGTCAACGGGCGAGCGCTCCATGCTGAGCGCGTTCCAGGAGAGCGCTCAGGCCATCCAGTATGACCAGACCGGTGCACTCGTGCCGTTCTGGTGCTTCTTCGACACTATCTCCAAAGACCTTGAGCATGGCATCAATCAGGTCGTCGACCGCGCGGAGCGCGCAGCTGAAAACGCAGAAGGTCTTGAGAGCTACGATGTTCGGGTGCTTAAGCTCCTGTACTTGATCCGCTACATCGGCTACGTTAAGGCCTCGGTCGAGAACATCTCCATCTTCATGATTGATAGCCTTGACGTGGACAAGCGCGCTCTTAAGGACCGCGTCAAGGAATCCCTCGCCCGCTTGGAGCACGAGAACTACGTCGCGCGCCAGGGCGATACCTACAGCTTCCTTACCGATGAGGAGCAGGAAATTGCACAGGAGATCGCGCAGACCCCGATCGACAACGCAAAGGTGATCGAGTCTATCAAGAAGCGCTTGTTCGAGAGCATCTACACTGCGCGCAAGCTCAACCGCGAGGCCAACGACTTCCCCTTTGACCGCTACGTGGATGGCTCGATTCATGGATCCAGCATGGGCGGTATGGAACTTTCCGTGGTGACCATGGACGGCGACTTGGGCTGCGCCGACGATGCCGAGTTAGCATTGAAATCTGTGGATAAAGCCATCGTGGCCTTGAGCGACGAGGTGGATTATTGGACCCCACTCGTCAACGCCGCCAAGATTTGCATGTACGCCCAGACCCGCAACCTGCAGGAGCTACCGCCGAGTACCCGCCAGATTGTCGAGGCCAAAATGCGTGAGAAGGACTCTAACGAGAAAGAGGCTGACATCCTTTTGACCGAGGCAGTGCTCCATGCACGATGCGCCGTCAACGGGCGCATGGTTGAGGTCCATGCCACCAAGCCTGCGCAGGTCTTCGACCAGGTGCTCGCGCAGTTGTGCGACATAATCTTTGGTAAGGCTGGCTATATCGGCGCGCCGGTCGAGGGCGATTCCGATATCCGCTCCACGCTGGCGGGCAATATTCAAACTGGGCTCGATGGCATGGACGCTGGGAATGCGCGTGCCCTCAAGGATGTCGAGGATTACCTCAGAGTTCAGCATCAGCGTCATTTAGATACCGCTATGGGCGATATTCAGCGCAAGTACCAGCAAAAGCCCTATGGCTGGCGCGAGGTCAATATCGCAAATGTGGTGGCGCAGCTTGTGGTTGAGCAACGCGCGCAAGTGCTGTTTGGCGGCCAGACGATCCAAGCCAACGACAATCGAATGGTGGCGTTCTTGCGCAAGGATGCCGATAAGGTGCAGGTGCGTCTACGCGTGCGCATGAGCGACCGTTTGCTGCGCGATACGGGCGATCTTATGCGTGACCTGTTTGACCTTGATACCGTGCCCTCCGATGAGGATAAGCTCGTGGCCGAGCTTAAAGAGCGCCTTGGGAGTCTCCGTCAAGACTGCCTCGATATGATGCACGATTTCTATACGGGTATCAAACCGCTCTATCCGTATCCTGGCGAGAGCGAGTGCGAGAAGATGCGCTCGGAGGTCGCCGACGTCCTTAAGGACCAGAACGAGTCCGAGGCGTTCTTGACCACGTTCACCAAGCATGAGAACCGTTTGCTCGATGCCAAGGAAGACTTCGACAAGGTGGTTGAGTTCTTCGAGTCCAACCAACGAACAGCGTTTGACCACGCCAAGGATTTCTTGAGCCGCACCGAGGGTATTGAGTATGCCTCTGATGACATTCCCAGCGCGGTGGAGAACGTGGCAAAGGTGCGCGAGATCCTCAAAGATCCCAAGCCCTACGGCCGCATTAAAGACCTGCAACCGCTTATGGATCCCGTCGAGGACGACATGAAGAAGCTGCTGGGCATTCGCCGCAATGAGTTTTTGCATCGCATCGAGAGCGATCTGCAAGACTTGCAGGCGCAGGCTGAGAGCCAAAAGGGCTTTGTCAAACAGGCCAAGGATGCCATAGCGGACGCCGGTGCCAAATACGAGTCATTCAAAAACCGTGCCCACAGTGCTCAAAGCCTTAATGAGCTGAGCGTTGCCGCGACTAACTGGGGCAATTGGCTCAGCGCGGCAACCAACGGGATGTACGACGCCGTGGATGAGGCCCGCATGCGTATGGACAACGAGCGCCGCACCACCGAGGTCACGAGTACGGGTGAGGTGGTCAAGAAGATCTCCAACAAGGGTGCTGCGTCGTCAGCGCCTGTGCCTGCGCCCGTGCCCCAGCGCAAGATCAAGGCCTTGCGCCGCGCCGATCTGGTCAAGCCGAGTCGTCTCTTGTCCGCAGAGGACGTGGAGCGCTATGTGGACGACTTGCGCTCCCGCCTTATGCAAGCACTCGCTGCAAACGACGAGATTCGTATCAACTAACCCGCAGAGCCACTGGCGCCAAAGCGCGCACCGGTGGCTTATGGCGTTTAGAAAGGCTCATCAACCATGAACGATTCTGCTCTTAAGAGCTTCTGCACTTGGGCCCGCACGGAGCTCATCAAAGGCGTGGAGGCGCAGATGGTGCGCTACGGCATCACCGAACCTGCACCTGCGCCCGCTGGGTCCGAGACCGTCAACAGCCTGCCTCTAAGTCCGGCTGAGGTTGAGCAACGCGATGAACTGCTGCGCATGCAGGCAGAGGTGGGTCACGAGGCGCTCCGCGATCGTGCGGCATACACCTGGTTCAACCGCATCGTGGCCATTCGCTTTATGGATGCACGCGGATGGCTTCCCAGCCGTATGCGCATGCTGAGTCGTGCGGACGGCAGCCATGGCAGCGAGGCCGTGGAGAACGCACTGGACGTGGAAATAACGACGGCCGATACCGATCGCATAGCCGAGCTCAAGATGGCGGGCTTGGATGAACCGTTGTGGCGCTACCTGTTTGTTGCTCAGTGCGAGGAGCTTGCCGATTGCCTGCCGGGCGTCTTTGAACGCGTGGGCGGAGCCATGGAGCTGCTGTTGCCCCAGGGCCTCATGATGGCTGACAGTGTAGTGGGCAAACTCAACGCCGTCCTCGCTGACGAGGACTGGCGCGAGGGCGTGACCGTTCTGGGTTGGATGTATCAGTACTACAACGCTGACGTTAAAGACGAGTTCTTCAAGTCCAAGCGCAAGGCGGCGGCGGAGGACATCGCGCCCGCCACGCAGCTCTTCACCCCCGAGTGGATCGTGCGCTATATGGTCGAGAACTCGCTCGGCCGTCTGTGGATGCTCAACAATCCGGGGAGTTCGCTACGCGAGCGCATGGAGTATTACATCGAGCCCGATGCTGAGCACGAGGACTTCATCCGCATCTCGAGTCCCGAGGAGATTTCGCTCTGCGACCCAGCGTGCGGCTCGGGCCATATCCTGGTTTATGCGTTTGAGCTGCTCTTTGCCATGTACGAGGAGCGCGGCTACCGTGAGCGCGAGATCCCGGAGCTCATCCTGACCAAAAACCTCGCTGGCATGGAGATCGATCCCCGTGCGGCTCAGATCGCCGAGCTGGCGCTTGCCATGTGTGCTCGCGAGCACGACCGCCGCTTCTTTAGGCGTGGCGTTCGCGCCGATGTTATCGTGCTCACGAGCATTCCGCTGGGAGAGGATGAGCTGCCGGATAACAAGAAGCTCGCCGAGGAACTGAGCCATTTGGGCGAGATCGGCTCGCTTCTCAATCCTTCAGAGGACGAGATTGACGAGCTTAAGGCTGCTGCCGCGAGCTGTTCCGATGACCTTTTTGCCGCTACGACCAAAACTAAGCTCGAAAGCGCTGCCGCCATCTGCGAGAAGCTGTCCCGTCGTTTCACCTGCACCGTTGCGAATCCTCCGTATATGGGCAGCAGCAGCTTTAACCCCTTTATGAGCAAGTGGGTCAAGAAGAACTACCCCGACGTGAAGAGTGACCTGTGTACGTGCTTCATCGAGCGCGGGTTCAACCTTACAAAGGACCGCGGTTACGCGGCCATGGTCACTATGCAGAGCTGGATGTTCCTGGGTAGCTTCGAGAAGATGCGCTCCTCGCTCACCGGCGGCAAGACTATCGTCTCGATGGCGCATCTCGGCCCTCGCGCATTCGACGCCATCGGCGGCGAGGTCGTCAACGTGACAGCCGACGTCATCTACAATGGCCGCGCGGCATGCGAGGGCGCCTACGTGCGCCTCGTCGACATCAACGGTAGCGAGGCGAAGCGTCTCAAGCTGCTCGAGGCGATCCGAGATCCCGACTGCGGCTGGTTCTACCGCCGCGACGCCGACATCTTCAAGCAGATCCCCGGTGCCCCAATAGCCTACTGGGCTGGGGGCGGAATACTATCTGCATTTAAATCAAATCCAGCTGTTGGTACGCGCGCGTCGCTTCAAGCTGGAATCACAACGGGAAACAATGACTTATTCATTAGAGCTTGGTGGGAGGTCCAACTATCAAAGTTTGATAGGGAGTGCTCATCGATTAACGAGGTCCAAACCACAACGTGTTGGTATCCATGTAACAAAGGTGGTAGCTATCGCAAGTGGTATGGCAACCGAGATAACGTTATGAATTTCTCAGTCACTGGCCAACTGGAGATGAAAAAACAGTCAGGATTCCGCCCCGTCAGCCTTGATGATCAATTTAGGCCGTCGATCTCTTGGTCAGACGTTACGTCCGATCGCAATTCGTTTAGAGTCAACGGCGGACACAGTCTGTTTGAGCATGCTGGAAGTTGCGCATTTATTGCAGATGACAACCTGCTTCCGCTAATTGCCTACCTGAATTCATCCGCAGCATCTGTGATGCTCAGAATGATTAACCCAACTCTTAATTGTAATGCGGGCGTTGTGTCAAGGCTGCCGCTTCTTGGCCTTGGTGAAGAGGGCCGTATCTCTAGCATGGCTGAACTGGCTATCGAACTGTCAAAAACCGACTGGGACTCGTTTGAAACCTCCTGGGATTTTAAACGTCACCCCTTATTGTGAGTGATCAGCATGAGGTACATTCGCCGACTATTTATTTCTTTGGCTGTTTCAATTCCATGCTTAGTGGTTTTCACGCTACTGTTTAAAGCTCTTCTTGGATTTCTATCCGGCATTTGCTCGCTTCCGTTGCTCAACTCTTTATCGTCGGGGGATTTGTTAAATGGAGTCGGGACGTTTTCGGCAGTCATTATTGCAGTGGTCTCGTATCAGCACGACATAGAAACGAAGCAAGAAGAAGAGAGGTCTCGGAGCGAAAAGGCTAAGCCTCAAGTTGAGGTGGACAGTTTCGAGGAAGATTACGGATTCATTGTTTCGATTACCAATGTAGGTCCCCGGCCAATTCCGTCAATTATTGTGGAGGAAAAGCCAGTCGTATCTAATCTTGAGCCTGGAGATACCTGTCGTTTTGATTACATCGGTTTTGAGTCGTGTGAGTCGTATGAAGGCGAGGTTGAGGGCTCCAATTACGTTGTTTCAACGAGGACCTTTCGCGATGGGGTAAGCCTTTGGCTCTTTATGTATGACATTTTGGGTAAGGCTTGGATGAGTGAATATACGCTCGAGGAAGATGGTGCCCGGTTGTTGGACGGACCCTCCTGGGTGCTGTGAGAAAAGCTTGACTACCACATAAAATGCCCCTTTGAATCATTGTTTTTAATCCCCTACTACCTGGAAGGCGTTCCATGTCAACACTGCTCGCCGATAAATACGAGGCTCGCAAGGCCGAGGTCAACGCTCACTTTGAGCAGCTTCGCGCCAACGAGGAGGAACTCAACCGGATTTTTGCCAAGATCTACAACATGGAGGGAGAGGTGCCCATCGAGGTCGAGGACAAGTACGTCTCGGTGGCGCGCATCTTCGATACGGCAGAAGAGATTCCGGAGAGCTACAAGGGCAACAAGTACGTGCGCACCAAGCGCGACGAGATCGCCTCGCTCATAAGCTATGCCGTGGGCTGCATGTTTGGCCGCTATTCGCTGGATGTGGACGGGCTGGTTCTGGCCGACCAAGGCGCCACAGTCGATGACTATCTGGCCAAGATGCCCGATCCCGCGCATGTGACCTTTATGCCCGATAGCGACAACGTGCTGCCCATTACCGATGACGAGTACTTTGACGACGACATCGTGCGCTACTTTATCGACTTTGTGCGCACTGTGTATGGTGAGGAGACGCTTGAGCAGAACCTGGCCTTTATTGCCGAGGCACTCGGCGGCAAGGGCGCCTCGCGCGAGGTCATCCGCGCCTACTTTTTGAAGGACTTCTTTAGGGACCACTGCCAGACCTATAAGAAGCGCCCCATCTACTGGCTGTTCGACAGCGGCAAGAAAAATGGCTTTAAGTGCCTTGTCTACATGCATCGCTATCAGCCCGACCTGTTGGCTCGCATCCGCACCGACTATGTGCACGGGCAGCAGGAGCGCTACCGTGCCCAGATCGGCTATGCCAACGATTCCCTTGCCACCGCCGAGCGCGGCGAGCGCGTGCGCTTGGACAAGCGCGTCAAAAAGCTCAACGACCAGCTCAAAGAGACCATTGGCTACGAGGAGAAGCTGCACCACTTGGCAGACCAGATGATTAAGATCGACCTGGATGACGGCGTCAAGGTCAACTACGCCAAGTTTCAGGATGTGCTGGCAAAGATTAAGTAACTGCAGATACGGTAAGGATATTCATGCCCAAGATCGATGTAGAAGAACAGCTCAAGCTGCGATTTTTGCAGCCGTTGCTCGCATGCATGCCCCGCCGTGTGGTGGTTTGGCACGATGCGGACGGCGAGTTTGCTCCTGAGTTTGAGCGATTGGCTGCCGAGGGTTTCGACGGCGTGGGGGCCGATGCCGGCGTAATGCCTGCTCACGGTGACTTTGAGCGCCCGGTGCGCTTTGTTGAGGCCTGCGAGGGCCGTATGTTTGCCGTCAAGAAGCTCATCAACCGCGATGACCTTGCGAGCGATATCTTGCTGTATCGCCGTTGCCCGCGCGGCAGGCTTGAGGGTGATTGGCTTGCCGATGTTGAGCTGTATGCCGATCAGTTCCAGGCTGACTATCTTTCGCTTTTGGCCGATCAGCTGGGCATCGAGAATATCGACGCCGTGCGCGAGAGCCTTCGCGAGCACAAGACGTTCTTTGATGCCAAGACCCGCTGCGCTAAGTTTGCCGCGTGTGTTCCGCATGCCTCGGGCGCATCCGATATCGAACTCGGCATCCTTACGGTGATTTTTGGCGGTAAAGAGCTTGGTGACGCGCGCCCCGCGTTTGTGCTGCGTGGCTGTATGACCATGCTGCTGCACGAGGGTCCCGAGGCGCTGGCCGAGTTGATGGACAAGTACTGCGTGCGCGATGTGCTCTCTGCCTTTATGCATCGCTGCTATGGGTTTGAGGGACCGCTGTATGAGCGCGACTCACTGCTTATGCTTGCATCCCATGTGCTTCTTACGGCGGCATCCACCGCACTTCCCGAGGGAGCGCTCAAGGGGCTCGAAAACTATATGGCTCCCGCCTACGGCCCCTATTGCCTTGAGGCGGTGCGTACGTGGGACCAGGCCGCCGATGCCCGGGCATCGAGCGAGGACCTATTTGAGATTTGTCGTTTAGTTGAGGATGCCCGCGGGCTCTTTGCACGGTTCGAGACCCTGCCGATCGATGCGCTGGCTTCGCTTGATGTGTTCCCGTGCGTCAACGAGGTTGTGCTCTCGCAGCTGTTCTGCTCGTTTGCGCAAGGTGCAGACCGTGTTGAGGATACGCGTGCCTTTGCTGCGCGCCGTTGCGACCTAAGCTGGTACCGTCGTGTCGAGAGCTACTTTGACCTGCTTGTCGCTGTGGCCGATATGTGCGCGTTTAGGCAGACGCACGCGGGTGGGTTCCATCTGGCGCAGCCCCAGCAGGTGTGGGATGCCTATACGTCCGAATGGTATGCCATGGACGCTGCCTATCGCCGTATGTGCACCGCGTATCTGCGGGCACGCTCCGTCGAGTGCGATGCGCTCGAGGAACCTGCCCGCGCCGTGGCGGACTGGGCGGAGAATCTCTACAGCAACTGGTTCTTGGCGGATGTCAATGCCTGCTGGGCGGCTGCTGCGCAAGGGGAGTGGGCCGATTGCGGCTACATCGATGGTCCCGCACGGCAGGATGAGTTTTACTGGCATGTGCTACCCGCCTTTGTGGGTTCTGCCAAAACAACGGTCGTTATCGTGAGCGATGCGCTGCGCTATGAGGTTGCCCGCGACGTTGCGGCGCTGCTCGAGCGCGAACGCGGCGGCAACGTCAAGGTCTCTAGCATGCAGGCGGTCTTTCCCTCCATTACTGAGGTGGGCATGCCCGCGCTGCTGCCACACCAAGCGCTTGAGCTTGCAGCGGATGGCTCGTTTGTGTTGGCTGACGGCATGCCCACTGCCACGACTCCGCAGCGCGAGGCCGTGCTTGCCCACGTTGAGCCCACGGCCCGCGCTTTACGCTCGAGCACATACCTCAACATGACGGGAACCGAACGCAAGACGCTGCTCAAGGACTCAAAACTCGTCTACCTCTATCACAACAAGATCGATGCCACGGGCGAGAAGGCCGCTACGCAGGATGACGTCTTCGATGCCTGTGCGGACACCGTAGAGGAGCTTGCCACGTTGGCGCGCCGCGTGTGCACCGACGCCCCGGGCGCGCGTGTTGTTATAACGGCGGATCACGGCTTTATCTACACGCGCCGGGAGCTCAGCGAGTGTCAGATGCTCGGCAAGCCAGATCTTCCCTTCCTTGACGCTCCCGTCATGCACGGCAAGCGTCATCTGGTGGTGCCCAACGAGGCCGTGGCCAAGCTTTCGGACGAGGCACGCGAGGTGTTTGTTAATGTTGACATGGGACGTTTGGGTGCCGGCTTTGAGGGGTTTGCCCCGCGCGAGAACGTGCACTTCAAGCGTCCCGGTGGTACTAACAACTACGTCCACGGCGGCATGAGCCTGCAGGAGCTTTGCGTGCCCGTTATTGGATTTTGGCGTGCGCGCTCGGGTTCCAAGGACTTTGTCGACACGCGCGCGGCGACGTTGCGCGTGCTAAGTGAGGGGCGCCGGGTGACCAACTCGCTCTTCTCGCTCAACTTGATCCAGGAAGAACCAGCCCAAGGCAAGGTCTTGCCGTGCGAATACGAGCTGGTGTTTACCGATGCAAGCGGCAACGAGGTGAGCGATACGGTCAAGGCGCATGCTAACAAGACTTCTGTTAATTCGCAGGAGCGTGTAGTGCATGCCAAGTTTGCCTTGCATGCAGCGGATGGATTCTCGGCCAAGGGTCCGTACTATCTGGTCTGCCGCGAGCGCGAGACGGGCAAGATCGTTTGGTGCGAGACGTATACCATCGCTGTTTCGTTTGCCCCTGTTGCTGACTTTGGTTTTTAGGAGTGTGCCCTATGTTTGATAGCAATGACGACAATCTGTGGGAAGTTCCCTCGATTGATGTGGATGTGCCCGTGGAGGAGGCCGTGCCTGCGGAGGAGGCCGTGCCTGCGGAGGAGGCCGTGCCTGCCCCGGAGCCGTTGGGTGCTGTGCCCGTTGAGTCTGCGGCGACCACCAAGGACGAATCCTCGACCGATGGCTATGACCAGGCTGTTGACGAGGCTCCCGAGGACGACGGCTACGACATGGATGGCCTTGACGGCAAACTGCTCGAGCACTTTGCTGGCAAGATCGTGCGCAAGGACCTGACGGCCCTTATGAAGCGTGGCGCCAACGTGCCAACCTTTGTGCTGGAGTACCTGCTGGGCATGTATTGCTCAACCGATGACGAGGAAGCCGTGGCGGAGGGCCTTGACCGCATTCGCAGGATTCTTACCGATAACTACGTGCGCCCCGACGAGTCCGAGCGCATTAAGTCCAAGATTCGCGAGCTGGGCCGCTTTACCATCATCGATAAGGTGACGGCCAAGCTCGACGAGTACAAAGATATTTACGTGGCCTCGTTTGCCAACCTGACCATCGAGCCGTTTGTGATGCCGGCCGAGTACGTGCGCGACTATTCCAAGATTCTGCAGGGTGGTATTTGGTGCATTATGAGCATCGAGTATCGCCATCCCGTGGATGAGGAAGACGAGTTTGGCATGGAGGTCTTTGGCGACGATGCGCCGCGCCGCTCCAAGGCCAAGCGCAAAAAGCGCGGACCCGAGGATTCTCCGTTTAGCGTGGCTTCGCTCACGCCCATCCAGATGCCCAATTTGGACTTGGATGCCATGGTTGACGAGCGCCAATACTTTACGCGCGACGAGTGGCTCAACATGCTGCTGCGTTCGGCTGGCTACGAACCCAGCGAGCTTTCCGAGAAAGAGCGCCTGCACTTTATCGAGCGCATGGTGCCGCTGATCGAGCGCAACTACAACCTGTGCGAGCTGGGCCCCCGCGGCACCGGCAAGAGCCATATCTACAAAGAGGTCTCGCCCTACGCCATCTTGCTTTCGGGCGGCCAGACCACCACGGCCAACCTGTTCGGCCGCATGAACTCCATGCGCGCCGATCGCGTGGGCTTGGTGGGCCACTGGGACTGCGTGACGTTCGACGAGGTCGCCGGCATGCGCTTTAAGGACACCAACGCCGTGCAGATCATGAAGGACTACATGGCGAGCGGCAGCTATGCGCGCGGCCGCGACCAGATTAACGCCGATGCCTCCATGGTCTTTGAGGGCAACATCAACGACACCGTGCAAAATGTCCTTAAGACCACGCACCTGTTTGATCCGTTCCCGCCGGAGTTTAACAACGATTCGGCCTTCTTTGACCGTATCCACTATTACCTGCCGGGTTGGGAAATTCCTAAGATGCGCTCGAGCCTGCTGACTGGTCATTACGGTCTGATCACCGACTGCCTGTCGGAGTTTTGCAAAGAGATGCGCCGCAAGGACTTTACGCACCATATAGACCGTTACTTCCGCTTTAACAGCGACTTTAACAAGCGCGACGAGATCGCCGTGCGCAAGACCTTTAGCGGTCTGGCCAAGCTGCTGTTCCCCGACGAGGCCATGGACAAGGACGATGTGCGCTGGCTGCTGGACTACGCCATCGAGGGCCGTCGTCGCGTAAAGGAACAGCTCAAGATTATGGCGGGCGTCGAGTTTATCGACGTCAACCTGGGCTATATGGATGCCGACAACCCACAGGACGTGCACGTTGTGCGCGTGCCCGAGCAGACCGAGGACACGCTGATTCCCGATGGGCCTCTGCTGTCCGGCCACGTATTTGGCGTGGGCAGGTCGCAGGGCGGCGAGGTCGCCGTGTACAAGCTGGAGAACAAGGCCGTTGCCGGCGAGTGCAAGTTTAAGCACGAGGGCGTGGCCTTTAACAAGCCGGTGCGCGATACGCTGGAAGCCGCGTTTGACAACTTTGTGAACCTGGCGAACCGCGTGGCGCCGGGCATGCACATTGGCTCCAAGGATTATCTGCTGTTCTATAACGACCTGCAGAGCAAGGGCTTGTCCGAGGAAGTTTCGCTCGCCGAGTTTGTGGGCCTGTGCTCCGCGGCGTGCAACCGTCCGGTGATGCCCGCACTGGCGATTCCGGGAATCTTGCGCATGTCGGGCTCTATGGACGAGATCCGCGGGCTCGAGGACATTATGCGCGTGGCCAAAAACGCCGGCGCCAAGCGCGTGATTTTGCCGCTGAGCGCCATTGCGTGTTTGCAGAGTGTTTCGTCTGAGATTATCTCGGGGTTGAGCCCGGTGTTCTACATGGATGGCGACCCGGTCGACGCCGCGAAAAAGGCTCTGGATCTGTAGGGGTGAGGGCGAGCGGGGCGTCCGGTGTTCGGGCGCCCCGCGTACATGTTGGCGTGTTCGAGTAGGGAGGCCTTGCCATGGCGAGCGAGCGTTCTGTTGGTGAACTGCTCGACGAGCTGTTTGGCTTTGAGTCGGTAGCCAAGCGTCAAGCGGCGCTTGAGCAGTACGATCGCGGGGAGTTGATGCGCAAGGCACGCTCACGCGAGCTGCTGGACGTGCTTGGGGGCGTCGAGGCTGCCGAGCACGCTGCGCGCGACTCTGCCGTGCGGGCTGTTGATACGTACGTGCGCCGTGTTGAGGGTGCGGTCCTTGTACGCGCTCGCAAGCAGGCGGGCGTTGTAGGTCCGCTGCAGATGGAGCGGCGCTATGCTGCCTTTTTGCGCATGGAGGACAAGGCCGAGCTGCTGACGCGCCTGGAACAGACGCTTGCGTTTATCGAGGTAAAGCTGCGCGCCAATACGGCGGCCAGGGTTCGTGCGGCGTATGATGCCGCGGGGGCTATGGTGCTACAGGACGTGGTGCGGCTGAGTGACGTGCGCGTTGTGGATGCCGTGCCCCTGGATGCCGACCTGCTGTGTACGCAGCTGGAGCAGTTGCGTTGTGCCGCCGATGCGACGGACCTTGCGGGCATGATCACAGCGACGTTTAAGTCTGAGCTGAGTGCGACGGGGTCGCTGGGCGCTGACGGGCTTGTGGACGACGTGGCCGGTGATGTTGCTGGCGACGTGGCGTTGGAGCGCGAGCTTGCCAACGTGCACGGCGCTGCGCAGCGGGCACGCTTGGCCGCGCAGGCATATCGGGCTGAGCGTGCCGCCCGCGTTGCGGGGAGCACGGTTGAGCCGGTATCGTTGCCCGAGTCTGCGCGCGTTGCATGCGAGACGGCGTGCGATGCCGGTTTGCTTTCCGAGCTGCTCGTTCAGGTTAAGAAGTCGTTTGAGACCTACCGTCGTGTTGTTGCCGACGGCGGGTTGTTCTGTGCGTTTGGCTCTGGCTCGCCGCATGGTATTTGCAGGGGCTCGAGCTATTTCGACTATGATTCTCGGCTTGACGAAGACGTGCTGGTGGGCGAGTACGATGGCGCTACCAGGCATGATGTTCGCCGTGAGGTTCCGATTCCCGAGCTTGTGGATGAGGCTTCGACCGAGGGCGGCGACTCGCTCGAGGTTGCCGTGGCGCGCATGCGTGAGTTTAATGGGCGTCGCTACGATGGTGTGCTGGATGAGGATCCTATGCGCCATGTGAATGCGTTTTGGTATGGACTCAAAAAGCTCAGCCAGTATTGCGAGGCCGCCGTTCGTGTGGACGAGCGTGCTTGGGACTGCTTTATCGATAAGGTTCAGTACGCCTACGACGAGCCAGTGGGGCGTTTGGCTGCACAGATGGACGACAAGCAGGTTGCGGCTTTTGTTGCTGCCGTGGATGAGCTTGGCGCTGCTGAGTAGGGATCCTGGCCTGGTAGGAGGTTTCATCATGAAGATCGAAGTTGACGTAGATCAGCTGCGCGAGAGCCTGCTCGACCGCGCGGGGTCTGCGGCGGGTGTGGACTTTCCGGCCGCCATGCTCGATGTGATGGATATCGAGGACGAGTCGCCCCAAGAGCTCCTAGCTCGAGCCGAACGCGAAGGCCTCGACCCCCGCGACCTTGCCGTCGATGACGACTGCGGAGCGTCTGACGACTGGTGACCCCGGGTCAGTTCATCCTTTTCTTCCTGAGATATAAGAGAAATCCCTTTTTGAACGTCCTTCGGGTTCCAAAAAATAGCCGATCAGTCTTTGTATCTTCCTTGCTGTCAAACTTGATAGCCGTTAGCTCGATCGTACAGATGTAGTCAGCAACTTGGAATAGCCGGTAGGCTCGTGGTGTGGCTTCTCGGTATACGATGACATCCCTTGCTAGAGCGTACTCAAGCGCAGAATGAATGACCTCCGTTACAATCGGTTGGCCGTTGTCGTAGTAAATCTTAACGGTGTCGTATCGCTGGAAGAATTCCAGATGGTCGAAAAGTTCAACTGTGAGGTCTCGCCTCATTCTCTCCGCGAGACCGTTTTGATTGCCGGCGAATTCGCTCATTCGGTATTGCAGACAGAGATAGCGTATGGGGAGATGCTGAATGAACGCGCGAAATGCGCTCAACATGTGCCTTCGCTGCTCCTTGGGGAGATCTTTGTGGTCGCCGTTTCCATTCAGTAGGGGTCCTGCATGAAAAGGCGTATTGGGAAGCGAGGACTGCGACAGGGCGCGCTCGTAGCGGTCAATGCGTTCAACGATTGCATCGTTTTGATCGTGAAAAACGAGGGTGACGAGGTAGTAGTTGGAGACGCCTCCGAGGTCGCCAGATTCGTCAACAAAGACGGAGAGTTCGCTCATGATGGGCCTCCATTTTTGCAAAAAAATGCCGGGGGTAAGACCCCGGCTCTTGGAGGCCCCTCTTTTGGAGGGAACCGTATTCTTTATACCATGAGATAAGGGGTGCTTTCAAGTAATATTATAATAAGCAAACATATGTTCGTCAAACTACCTGCGAAAAGTCCTTAGCCGTCCAGAGGTGGGTAGAGCGGCTCGTAAATTGCTGACGCAATGGGCCGGCGTTTTCCCGAGAAGTATTTAGTCTTAACTCGCATAAAAATGCCGGGGGACATCCCCCGGCTTTTTTCATTTCGGTGTCAATTCAAATGTTTTTCAATCCATCCCCTCAATAAGTTGCGGTGAAATAGGGACTGAAATGGCTGTTCAGAGGCCTATTCAATCCCTATTTCACCGCAACTTATGGGTGGGGATGGCTACGACGCCAGTGTAGCGATGACGGCTTCGTCGCCGGCGTATATGAGGGTGTTGCCGTCGGGGATGATGGTTTGGCCGTCGCGCTTGAGCATCACTACGATAAAGGGGTGCTTGCCCTGTGGCACGTCGCGCAGACGCTGTCCTGCCAGGCGGCCGTGGGGCGTCACGGTGACCTCGCGCAGCGTAACCTCGGCACGCTCTTCAAACGTCGGCGCGGCCATAACCAGAAGGTCGCCTTCTTCAATTACGGTATCACCGTTAGGCAGCACGGGGTGTGCGCCGTCACGCAGCACCAGGACCACGAGCATGTCGGTGACGCTGCCAATGTCCGCAAGCGAGCGACCGGCAAACGGATGGCCCGCGCCCACCTTGAGCTTAACGAACGACATGCCGTCCTCGTCGCGGTAATCGTTAAAGGTGCGGCGCACGTCGCCTTCTGCATCGATCATGTCGAGCTTTTTCGCCACCGACGGCAGCAGTGATCCCTGCACCACAATGCTCGACACGGCAATCACAAACACCAGGTCAAACAGGTCGTGACCGCCGGGAACGCCGGCCACCACGGCAAAGAGGCTAAATACGACCGAAGCTGCGCCGCGCAGGCCCGCCCAGCTTACGAGTGCGACCTGGCGAGGATTGGTCTTAAAGGACGCCAGCAGCATGCCCACGGCGATGGGGCGGCTCACAAAGAGCATAAACGCCATGAGTGCCAGACCCGGTAGCAGCATTTGCGGCAGGCGTGCGGGCGTGACGAGCAAGCCCAGCAAGAAGAAGATGGTCATCTCGGCCATCTCGGTAAGGGTGTCAAAAAAGTGCGCCATCTCGACCTTGCCGGTGATGTCGCTCGCACCCAGCACAATGCCCGCCAGGTATACGGCCAAAAAGCCGTTGCCGCCTAGGTAGCTCGGCAGCGCGTAGGCGACGATCGCCACGGCGAACAAAAAGATAGTCTGCGCGCCCTCGGCCGTTGCATGTGCGCGTTCAATCAGGCGGCTGGATATCCAGCCGATGGCAAGGCCCAGCCCCACGCCCAGGATGATCTGCTTGGCCAGCAGCACGGGAATGTCGATGTTGCCGCCCGCCGCGAGGGTCGCGAGCACCGCGGTGAGCATGTAGGCGACGGGGTCGTTGGAGCCCGATTCCACCTCGAGCAGCGAGTCGGTGCTGTCCCTCAGCGAAAGGTTGTGTTCGCGCAGCACGCTAAAGACGCTCGCCGCATCGGTCGATGCCACGACCGAGCCTAGCAGCAGGCCGCCGATCCAGTCGAAGCCCAGCATGAAGTGCGCAAACGCGCCGGTGATGCCAGCGGTGATGACGACGCCGAGCGTGCTCAGCAGCACCGCGGGCGCGGCGACAGGTTTGGCACGGTCGATGTTGGTGTTAAAGCCACCGTAGAACATGATGAACAGCAGCGCCGTGCTGCAGACGGTTTCGGTAAGCGCGTAGTCGCTAAAATCGATGTGCGCCGGGCCGTTGACGCCCAACAGCATGCCCAGCGCGATAAAGATTAGCAGGGTGGGGAAGGGGAGTTTTTTGCCGACGGGTTTGATGGTCAGGCACAAAATGATGACGAGGCCGATAAAGAGAAGGATCTGGTTCATGGATAGTGTCCGCTCCTGGGTGGTTGGCGTGGCACGGTCAATTGTCTGTGGTTATTTGTACCCAAAGATGGTGGGTTTATGGGGTTGGATTGCGGGCGTGCGCGATATCGTCATAGACGGCTGCCATCTTTGCCTCTGCTCGGAAACCCTTTCCAGCTTTATTGCAACGGAGTACAATGGGTAACGTTTAAGTTCAACTTGAAGTTTTAGTTGCGGCACCGGGCTTCGGCCGCAATGCAAGGAGAGGCGTACCATGGCGATCTATGTGACATCTGATGCTCACGGGCACGTGCGTGCGCTTGACGAGGCCCTGTCTAAGATCTCGTTGACGTCCGACGACACGCTGTACGTGCTGGGTGACATGATCGATCGCGGGCCCGATCCGGTCGGCGTTATTAAGCTCGTGCGCTCGCTGCCCAACGCCCACGTGCTCAAGGGTAATCACGAGCAGATCATGCTCGATGCCATCATTGGTCAGGATCCGCTCGATGCCGAGACCTGGGATATCAACGGTGGCTGGACGACGCGCGAGCAGCTCAACGACATGGAATTTGAGGCATACGAGGAGCTCGTGCGATGGATGGCCGCGCTGCCGCTCTACGCGGTGGCCGAGACCGAGGAGCGCCCGTATCTGCTGGTGCATGCTGGAATCGAGATGAAGGCGGCGCGCGCGTTTTTGCTTGAGCATGGCGTCGATTGTGCCGATGGCGTTGGAGCGGTGGGTGCCGATTGCGAGCTGCTGCAGCAGATGCTCGCGGTGCAGTCGTCCGATGACCTGCTGTGGATTCGTCACGGCTATTGGGATGTGCCGACCGGGCTGCTTTCTGCCGAGGGCAAGGGTCCGGTCGTGGTGAGCGGTCACACGCCAACGGTGTCGCTCGGGCGTTATTGCGAGGTCGGTGGTCTTGCGGGGCTCGATGAGGAGTCGGGCCGCGGGCAGATCGTGCGCCTGGGCGGCGAGGATGCCGCCGGTGTGCCCGATCGCATCGACATCGACTGCGCCGCCGCCACCGGCTCCGAGTTCGGCCGCGTGGGCATCCTGCGACTGGACGACGGGGCCGAGTTCTACGCGAACATCAACCCGGGCGAATAATCGGTGCAAGTGGTAGCTAATTTGGGAAGGGTTTTTTGACTTCTTTTGCCCTTCTGCCCGCTAATTGATTTCTCTGGGACGGGGATTAAATAATCATTTGGCTGCCCGCCGGCTAAGTGAGTAGACTTTTTTGGAAATGCCGAGCACCCAACATATTTGCCTCAATAAAACCGCAGGTCACAAACTTGTGCTCTGTCGGTGTGGTCGGGGATTCGGTAAAAACCTACTCACTTAGTTTTACGCGATGCATATTGTCTTCAACGAGACCCCAGCCGGGGCGATTCCATCGCAAATTCCGGTGACCGGGGCAGCTAATTAGGCGCCGTATGGGTTCCGGTCGCGCTCGATGCGTTGGCGGATGTGGGCGTACTCGATTATCAGCAGCACCAGGAGTAGGGCCATGATGGCTAGGTAGCTCACGACGGCGCCCATCAGGCCGAGCAGATTGATCAGAATCACCGGCAGCACCACGCTCACGGCAAAACAAATCAGGTAGACCTTGGTGACGTCGCCGGCATGGCGCAGCACCGTGATGATGGCGTAGATAAAGTCGATGGCCGCGGTGACGCCGCCGGCAACGACCATTAGCAGCGCCAGCGTACGGTAGCGTTCAAAGCTGAGGCCGTACATAAAGCTCATGAGGGGAATACCGGGACCTGCCATAAATACGGCGCACACGCCGGTGATGACCACGATCAGCGCCATAACGGCAACAATAATCAGGTCAAAGCGACGACGCTTGCGAGGATTAGCCCAAATGCTCGACAAGCGCAGGAGCTGCGGTTTATAGATAAATCCAATGCTCAGCAAAATAGCCTGCGCCGGAAAGAACAGGGCATTAAAGTACAGCTGATATTTGTATGCCAGCGTGCCTTCCATCACAAACTTGGGCATGCTCTCAATAAGGTTGAACAGGAACAGTGCACCAAAGAGCGGGGCGCACTGGACAAACAGGTGGCCGACCTCGCGCAGGCTCACGTGGCGCGATTTTTCGGTCTCGAGCAGGGCGAGCGGCGCGGTGACCAGCACGAGCGAGGCGATCGCGGTGACACCCATGGCCATGGCCGCGATGGGCATGCTGCGCGTGAGGAACAGCGCCACGCTGAAGACCGCGATGACGCCGACGGAGCGTAGCGTTTGGCTCATTCCAGCCAAGTAGAGTTTGTCGGCCTGCTGCAGGCGGCCTTCGTACACGTCGGCGACGCCGTCGATGACCTTATACAGGTAGACGCCCAGGCCGATCGTCGCCATCTGCGCATCATAGCCGCGGGCGCTGCTGTACATGAAGCCGCAGCCTAGGGCGAGCGCTCCACAAAGCCAGCGGTTGAGCTGGTAGGAGGCAAAGGACGTCTTTTCGTCGATGTCTGAGACCTGGAAATTGCGCACGCCGTAGTTGCATGCGATCATGATGAGCGTGCCGGTGACAAAGGCGATGGAGAACTTGCCGGCTTCTTCGGCGCCCACGAGCTGTGTGGACACGATGGTGAGCAGCGGAAACGCCAAGCCCCACACGGCGGTGCCGAGAGCGTTCCAAAGATAGTCGCGGCTGGTGGCGTGCTCTTCGTATTCAGCCTCTTGCGTGGAGAACCCGCCGCCGTAGACGGCGCCGAGCAGACGGTTCCACCAAGCGTTGACCATGCGACGGACGGGGCCGGGCTTGCGATCGCGTTCGCGCCGGCGACGTGTGGCTTGGCAGCTATCGGGTCCGCCGGCGTTGCGCTGACTCAGCTCCTGGATGCGTGCGAGCTCTTCGGCCGTGTGGGAGGCAGGGAAGAGGCCGTTCTCGATGCGGCCGCCCTGGGCCCTTGCGGTGCCGCTGCCCGCTACGGCGGGGTCGGCGACGCCATTGCGGCGGGCGATGGCGCGGCGAATGCTATCGAGGGGCGTGATGCTCAAAGCGGGGTCCTTTCTATTGCTGCGCTCTAGTATATTCGCGGTGGTATCCATTCGTGTTTTTGAACAGGTTGTTCAATAATTTCGGCGGCGCCATTCAGTAGTCGGTACTTAGGGACGTTCCTTATGTGCAGGCACTTTGGGAACGTCCCTAAGTGCCGGCATCCGGGGACACTCCTTGAATGTTGCCTGTTCAAGAGTGTCCCCAATGACTAGTCGTTTAAGAACGTCCCCAATGACTGGGCCGCTTGCCTGCGATTTTTGACCGTTGGGCGGGCTTGCCGCCCTTGCCGCAAAAACGTTTTTGCATATCGGGTACAACGGGCTTTACGTGAGTAAAGTGCGCGCCGCGTCCACGTGCCGCGTTTTTAAAGGAGGCCCCATGCCTGGTGTTACCCCTGCAGAAGTTCTGTCCAATTTTGGTATTACGCTGGTCGAAGATCCCGCCGAGAATCAACCCCGTCTGCTGGTCGATCTGCCCGCCGCGGAGCTCGTCGAGCACGCTATCCGCCGCGAAGAAGGCCGCATGGCATCCAACGGCGCGCTGGTGATCGAGACGGGGGAGCGTACCGGCCGTTCCCCCAATGACCGCTTTATCGTTGACACCCCCGATGTTCACGACAAGATTGCCTGGGGCGCGGTCAACCGCCCGCTGTCCGTCGAGAGCTATGAGGCCATCAAGGCCGGCATCGTCGACTATCTCAACGAGCGCGACGTGTTCGTCACCCGCGGCATGGCAGGTGCCGACCGCAACCACACGCGTCGACTGCTCGTTGCCTGCGAGCGTGCCAGCCAGGCACTTTTTATTAAGCAGATGCTCGCCCGCCCGCTCGCTCGCGAAATCGCGCGCACCGGCGAGCCCGACTTCTGCGTGCTCGCAGCGCCCGGTTACCAGTGCGACCCCGCCATCAAGGGCCTCAACTCCAGCGCCGCGGTGGTCATCAACTTCCAGGAACGCGTGATTCTGGTCGCCGGCACCGGCTACTCCGGCGAGATTAAAAAGTCGATCTTTAGCGTCATGAACTATCTGCTGCCCGTCGAGGACGACGTGCTGCCCATGCACTGCTCGGCCAGCATGGATCCCGTCACGCACGAGACCGCCGTGTTCTTTGGCCTGTCCGGCACCGGCAAGACCACGCTTTCGGCCAATCCCACGCGCCTGCTGATCGGCGACGACGAGCACGGTTGGTCCGACATGGGTATCTTCAACATCGAGGGTGGCTGCTACGCAAAATGCGAGGGCCTGGACGCCTTCCACGAGCCCGAGATCTTCAACGCCGTCCGTTTTGGCGCCATTTGCGAAAACGTGGTGCTCGACGAGAACCGCAAGCCCAACTACGACGACATCTCGATCACGCACAACACGCGCGTGGCCTATCCCGTGGAGCACATTCCTAACGCGTGGACTAAGGGCATGGGCACCACTCCGAGTGTCGTGCTGTTCCTGACTTGCGACGCTTTTGGCGTGCTGCCACCCATCTCACGTCTGACGGCCGATGCCGCTATGTACCACTTTGTGACGGGCTTTACGGCTAAGATTCCCGGCACCGAGGTCGGCGTCACCGAGCCCACGCCCACGTTCTCCTCGCTGTTTGGCGAGCCGTTTATGCCGCTCGACCCCATGGTCTATGCCAAGATGCTCGGCGAGCGTATCGCCGACGGTCGTACGCGCGTGTACCTGGTCAACACCGGCTGGATTGGCGGCGGTTATGGTGTGGGCCATCGCATCGAGCTTGCCTACACGCGCGCCCTGGTGGCCCGCGCCCTCGACGGTACCATCGAGGACAGCGAGTTCTTGCACGACGACATCTTTAACGTCGACATTCCCACGACGTGCCACGGCGTGCCCGATGGCATCCTGGTGCCGCGCCAATACTGGCAGAGCACCGCGCGCTATGACGAGGCCGCGCACAACCTGGCGGTGATGTTCGAGGAGAACTTCGAGAAGAAGTACTCGCACCTGCCCGAGTCCGTCAAAGCCGCCGGCCCGCACGCCCAAGTACACGCCGACGCTCGTCATCGCGGCCGCGGGTTGCTGGGACTTCGCCACTAGCGTCGCCGCGAGTCCATATCCACCACAAAGGGGACAGACACCGTTGTGGTGGTTTTGCTCGCGCGGAAGACTCGGGTTACAATACGCCTGACATATCGTCCCCTTCTCCGGATGGGGACAGCGCAAGCGCTCTTGTGACGGCACCGTAGGACTTTGAAGGTGGCCGTCGTAAGGGCGCTTTTTGTTTAGGCGCCCTCACTCGGGCGCGCACAATGAAGGGAGAGCGTATGAAGAGCTTTATTGCCGAGGATTCATTCTGGGAGCTGTTTCCGCAGGCAGCGGTCGGTGTTGTGGTCGTGGAGGGCATGAAGCCCACGGCTCAGATTCCTCAAGAGGACGTGGATGCGATTGCGGCGTTGCTCGACCGCGCCAATATCGATGCGGAGCGTCATCTGACCAGCGACACTATCAGCGAGAACGCACCGGTCAAGGCATGGCGCGAGGCCTATCGTCTGTTCAAGACCAAGAAAGGCGCGCGCTGCTCGATCGAGAACTTGCTCAAACGCGTGCTCAAAGGCAAGCCGGTGGGCCACATTACGCCCGCGGTGGATATTTACAACACGGTGTCGCTGACCTACGCGCTGCCCGTGGGAGGCGAGGATCTGCATGCGATCGAGGGAGACCTTCGCTTGAAGGTGACCGACGGTGGCGATGCGTTCTTGCCGCTTGGCGAGGAGGCGGACGATCCGACGTTGCCCGGCGAGCTCGCCTACATCGACGATGCGGGCGCTGTGTGCCGCTGCTGGAACTGGCGCGACGGCGTTCGCACGGCGCTGTCCGATGATTCGGCCGATGCGTTCCTGGCGATTGAGTGCGTGGAGCCCGAGCGGATGGGGGAATGCCAGGCCGCGATCGATCGCCTCGCTGAGTTGCTCGAGCGTTATCTGGGAGCGACGGTTGTCGTTAAGACGCTTGTGACTCGCGACAATCCCTGCGTGGAGCTGTAGCGGCGCCTAGAACCTATTGATGCCCCAAACCACCACAAAGGTGCCTGTCCCCTTTGTGGTGGTTTTTATGTTGATGGGTTAACAAATGGGGTATTTGGGTACGGGTGTCGCCTTATGCGACTAAGATGTTTACCCGTAAGCATTATGCAAGCGAAAGGCGGTCGTCTCCCATGCAGCAGAACGACGAGACACGTTTCGAGGACTTTGTCGGACTGATCAGCGGGCTCTACAAGGAGATTCAGCGCATTAAGACATCCGAGGGCGCAAGGCTGGGCCTCAAGGGCTCCGATGTTATGTGCCTTTACTATCTTGAGCGCAGCAAGGACGGCCTGACTGGCGCTGACCTGGCTCGCATGGCAGGCGTGACCCGCGCCGCCGTCTCGCGTACGCTCGCGCATCTGGAGGAGGGCGGCTACGTCGAGGTCGACGATTCGGGCGATGCCGCCGTTAAGTATCGTGCTCCGGTGCGCCTGACCGCTCTGGGCGGCGAGAGCATGAGCGAAGCGGACCGCATCATTCGCGAGGTGCTCGATACCACCGGTAAGGCTATGGGTGTGGAGCAGCGCGAGCAGATGTATGCGTCGCTGCGCACGATTCTCAACACCCTGCGCGAGCTGTAGGGCCGCCAAGGCTTTTGCTTCCAATTAACAACTGCATAGTCCTGTTTGAGCGCGTATACCGTGCCGGGGCCTTGCTGTCAAAATTCCCTGCGCGGGACCTGCGCAAGAAAGGATTCGCTATGTCCGTCCGCATTATTACCGATTCCGCAAGCGATATGTCGCCGGTCGAGCACCCAGCACTGGCCGTTTTGCCGCTGTCCGTCACCTTTGGCACCGATGTGTACATGGATGGCATCGACATCGATCACCAGCGCTTTTACGAGATGCTCGTGGAGCGCGATGAGCTGCCCAAGACCGGCCAGGTCAACCCGTACGCGTTTTCGCAGGCGATTGCCAAGGTTCGTGAAGCCGGCGATGAGGCTGTGATTATTACCGTGGGCGCTAAGCTATCAGGCACCAATCAGAGTGCCCGTACCGCACTTGCCGAGGCGCCGGGCGGCGACGTGTACGTGGTGGATAGCAATAACGTCACTCTGGGCGAGCGTGTCCTGGTCGAGTATGCCCTGCGCCTGGTGAACGAGGGCCGTAGTGCGGCCCAGATCGCGGCGGCCGTCGAGGCCGTCCGTGACCGCGTGGTCGTCATCGGCCTGCTCGAGACGCTGGAGTACCTGGTGCGCGGCGGTCGTCTGTCTGCTGCGGCCGGCGCCGTGGGCACGCTGCTCAACGTAAAGCCTGTGGTGGCTGTCGAGGACGGTCTGATCGTGCAGCTGGGCAAGGCGCGCGGTTCCAAGAACGGCCGCAACCTGCTGAACCAAAAGGTCGAAAAGGCGGGCGGCATCGACTTTTCCATGCCGCTGGCGCTCGGCTATACGGGTCTTTCGGATGCGGTGCTCAAGAAGTATATCGAGGACAGCGCGGCACTTTGGGCTGGCCACACCGAGGGCGAGTTGCCCGTTCACACCATCGGCGCCACCATCGGTACCCACGTAGGCCCTGGCGCCGTAGCCGTAGCCTTCTTCCAGCCCGCCAACTAACTGACCTGCCATAAACCACCACAAAGGTGCCTGTCCCCTTTGCGGTGGTTTATGCTTTTCAGGGTGGAAGGGAGCGAGCAATGGCGTCTGAGGGCTTTTTTGAACGGGTGTACGAGGTGGTCGAGCAGATCCCCGAGGGGATGGTCGCCACGTATGGTCAGGTGGCGCTGCTTGCCGGTCGACCACGAAGTGCGCGGTATGTGGGGTATGCCCTGCATAGCAATCCGCGCCCCGGCGAGATTCCCTGTCACCGCGTGGTGTTTGCCGACGGGCGCATATGCGAGGGTTTTGCTTTTGGCGGTCCCGATGCTCAACGTGAGCTTTTGCTAGGGGAGGGTGTGGCGTTTAAGGACGACATGCACGTCGACCTGGCCGTCTGTCGTTGGCCTGCCGGACTCTAACAGCTCTGCCGTGGCCAGAACCACCACAAAGGTGCCTGTCCCCTTTGTGGTGGTTTTCTGTTGCAGGTTTACCGGGGCTAACTTATGGAGAAGCTATGGCGGCGAATATTGATGCTGCAAAGTAAACCACGGTGAACTATATTGTATTCAACAACGGAGCAGGCAATAGGCGATGAAAAAGCCTGCCCTGTTGAGTTTGATTCGCATTCCTCCCCTCTGTGCGATTCAACGGTGTACTTCGGGAACGGGCCCGCCGGCAACTGACTGCCGGCGGGCCCGTTCCTGTTTATCGGGGGAGTGCAATGGACGGAGCCGAAGCAGTCCGGCTCCGAAAAAGGCGGACGTCGTAGCGCCCGCCCTAAAGCAATCGAAAGCTCAAGCCAGCAAATCGGTCTAGTACACCATGCCCATGGCGTCCTGAACCTCTGCCAGGGTCTGATCGGCGATCTCGTTGGCGCGACGGTTGCCCTCGTGCAGGACGTCCTTCACATAGTCCAGATCGTTCTCGTAGCGCTGGCGACGCTCGCGGATCGGTGCGAAGTACTCGTTGACGGCCTCGGTCACGTACTTCTTGAGCTGGCCGGAGCCGCCCATGCCAATCTCCTCGGCAATCTCGACCTCGGAGCGACCGGTGCAGATGGCGGCTGTCGAAAGCAGGCCAGACACGCCGGGGCGGTTCTCGGGATCGAATGTGATCATGCGCTCGGAGTCGGTCTGGCTCTTCTTGATGCGTTTGGCCGTCTCCTCGGCGGTCATCGAAATATTGATGGCGTTGCCATAGCTCTTGCTCATCTTGCGACCGTCCAGGCCCGGCAGCAGCGGGGTCTCGGACAGCAGCGCATCGACCTCGGGGAACACCTTGCCGTAGCGGTTGTTAAAGCGGCGGGCGATGGTGCGGGTAAGCTCGATGTGCGGTAGCTGGTCGCGACCGACGGGCACCACGTTGCCCTTGCAGAACAGGATGTCGCAGGCCTGGTGCACCGGGTAGGTGAGCAGAAGGCCGGTGAGCTCGTGGCCCGAGGCCTCCATTTCGGCCTTGACCGTGGGGTTGCGCGCCAGCTCGGCCTCGGACACCAGCGACAGGAACGGCAGCATGAGCTGGTTGGCGGCGGGCACGGCGGAGTGCGCGTAGATCATGGTCTTGTTGGGGTCGATACCGCAGGCAAGGTAGTCCATGACCATGTTGTACACGTTGTCCTGGATGTGCTCGGTCGTGTCGCGGTCGGTGATGACCTGGTAGTCGGCGATGAGCACGTTGGTCTTGGCGCCCATGTTCTGCAGCTCAACGCGGCCCTTGAGGGTGCCAAAGTAGTGGCCCAGGTGCAGACGGCCGGTGGGGCGATCACCGGTGAGCATGGTGAACTTCTCGGGCGTATTGGCCAAGCCCTCGCGAATGGCGTTGCTCTTTTGCAGCGCGACTTCGTAGCTGTTCTCGTTTGGCATGATTGCTCCTAACGTTTCTTCATGGGTCAAGATGATAACGCGTTTATTGGAGGGGCGGGGCGTAAGTAGGCGAGGGGCGGGAGAGGGGTGGCTTGTGCGATGGGCGCGGCGCGGCCGCGCTTGGCCAACGGTGCCTTGGCACATTCTCGGCGGCTTACCCTAGAGCTTGTGGTGGCGCTCTTCTTTACGTTCCTCGGCTGCTTGCTCCTCCTGCTTAAAAGCGGGGTCGTCGGGGGTGACCAGCTCGTCCTCGTGCGTGCGCTTGTTGTAATGGTGGCGCAGCACGGGCTCAAACAGATGTAGATGCTTGGCAAAGGCCGCCGAGCCAATGGCGAGCACGGTAAAGATGAGCACACGCATGGGCACCTCGACCTGGTTAATCGCGGCGGCGCCGGCCGAAAGCATGATGCACCAGGCATAGATGAGCAGCACAGCCTGTTTTTGGTTGTAGCCTTCTTGGATCAGGCGATGGTGGATGTGGCCCTTGTCGGCCTGCCCGATGCTAATGTGGGCGCGCTTGCGGCGCACGATGGCGCTAAACGTGTCGATGATAGGCACGCCGGCAACGATGAGCGGGATGATAAGCGAGGTGAGTGCGGCGGTGCGGCTCACGTTGAGCAGCGAGATGGAGCCCAGCGCAAAGCCCAGAAGCAGCGACCCCGAGTCGCCCAAGAAGATGCTTGCGGGGTTGAAGTTGTAGCGCAAAAAGGCCAGACAGGCGCCAAAGAGCGCAATGGAGAGCGCGGCGGCGTCGATGCGGCCCGAGAGAACGGCCATCGAAAACATGGTGAACGACGCGATGCCGCAGATGCCCGTGGCCAAGCCGTCGAGGCCGTCGATGAGGTTAATGATGTTGGTGAATGCCACCAGATAGATCACGGTGATGGGGTAGGCGAGCCATCCGAGCATGATCTCGCCGGGAGCAAACGGGTTGACGATGACGCCGATTTTTAGGCCGCCCATGCAGGCGATAAGCGCGGCGAGGACTTGTCCGGCCAGCTTTTGCTTGGGCGTGAGCTGGAAGACGTCGTCGATAGCGCCGGTCGCAAAGATGACGGTAAAGGAGAGCGCCAGCATGGGATAGCTAATGTGAAGGCGCGGGTGCGGCACCAGGACGGGTGGCCAGCCTAGGTACCAGGTGCCTAGGATTTGCACAATGCAGGCAACGACCAGGCCCAAAAACACCGCCGTTCCGCCCAAACGCGGGATGGGCTTGGTGTTGATGCGGCGCTTAGAAGGATAGTCGACGGCATCGAGCTTAATTGCCAAGCGCTTGACCAGGGGCACCGCGAGGAAGGTCGTGATAAAAGCCGCCGCTGCCACGCATAGGTACGGTATGTAGCTCGGGGATGAAGCCATGAATCTAAAAACCGCCAAGCGTCGAAGGAAAAGGTCAGAAGAACGCCATGCGCAAAGGGCATAGCCGAACCATGATACTCGACCAAGGGGGGTGCATGTAATTGCACGCAGCGATAATCACGCGCTTACCAGATATTGGGATGTTGTCGATGGCTTGTCGGGATGCCGGCGGGGATCCATATGGACTGTATGGTGATTTTCGGCAAAAGAAAACCACCCCCCACGTTACGAAAATGAACCCACCTAAAACAGGTGGGTGCCCTCATCGACTGTTCCAGCGTCCTTAACAACGAAGGATACCTGTACTAGGTACGACTGTGTGGGCTCCCTAAATAAACGCGACGGTTCACCCAGTTGCTCCGCGGGGGGCGGAATAACTACATCATAAAGCCGCACTTTGTGGATTCCAGTCTTGACATTACAAAAATCGTGTCGGACGATTACGGCGCCTTGGGCTCGAGCCGTCTGTGGGGTTGATCCCTTTACGTTTGAGCTGCTGAATCGTTGTTTTGGAGCATGGTTTTATGCCGACGTCGTTGACCGAACTTTTTTCGCCCGCCTGCCATTTGTGTCCGCGCCGTTGCGGCGCGGCGCGCGATGAGGGCGCGCACGGCGTCTGCGGTGCTAACGACACGCTCAAGGTGGCCCGCGCCGCGCTTCATATGTGGGAGGAGCCGCCTATCTCGGGCGAGGCCGGTTCGGGCACGATCTTCTTTAGCGGCTGCTCGCTCAAATGTATCTACTGCCAGAACCACGAGATCTCGACCGGCAATTTTGGCCTTGAGATTTCGCCTGAGCGCCTGGTCGAGATTATGCTGGAACTGCAGGACCAGGGTGCCAACAACATCAATTTGGTGACGGCGACGCACTATGCGCACCTGTTGCCTGCCGCGATTGCCGCGGCACGGGCGCGCGGACTGGTTATCCCAATCGTCTACAACACGAGTGGTTACGAGCGCGCGAGTGCCGTGGCGGCGCTGGGCGACCTGGTCGATGTGTGGCTCACCGACTTTAAATATGCCGATGCCGGGCTTGCGCAGTCGCTCTCCCATATAAAGGATTACCCGCGTGTGGCCGTGTCGGGTCTGGCCCAGATGGCGCGCGAGATCGAGCGCCGCGGGGGAGAGTTGGTGGACGAGGACGGGCTTATGAAGCGTGGCATGATCGTGCGTCACCTGGTGCTTCCGGGGCATGCAGACGATTCGTGTCGCGTGCTGGACCTGGTGTGGCAGACGGTGGGCGACGTGCCGATCTCGGTTATGAACCAGTACACGCCCAATGCGCTCATGCGCGAGCAGGGCGGCGACCTGGCACGCGCCGTGACGCGTGAGGAGTACGAGCAGGTGCTCGACCATGCCGACGACCTGGGGTTTACGACGATGTTCTGGCAAGAGGGCGGCGCGGTAGACGAGAGCTTCACCCCGGCCTTCGACACCACCGGTGTTCTTACCAGCGCAAAGTAGAGCGCACGCTGATGATTTTTCTGGGACGGGGATTAAAAAATCATCGAGAGGATCGCCTGTTCGAAAAGTTGTCAAAATAGCCGCGTCCCAAAAAGACTGGTTATTGGGCGTTGACAGTTGGCGAGCCGTAGGTAAAATATCGACTTGTCCTGGGGACGTAGCTCAGTTGGGAGAGCGCTGCCGTCGCATGGCAGAGGCCGAGGGTTCGACTCCCTTCGTCTCCACCCATGGATTTGATAAGCCGCTGACATTGTGTCGGCGGCTTTTTTTAAAAGAAAGGGCTATATCATGGCCGAGCTTGAGTCCCAACCATTGTCCGACGAGGAGCGCGCCGAGTTGGAAGAGCTCCGCGCTGAGAAGGCCCGCCGCGAGGCTCGGGAAGAGGCCCGTCGCGAGCGTGAGGAGCTGGCTGCCCTGCGTGCCGAGCGTGCGAAGGCCGAGGAGGCCGCCGCGAACGCCGCATCCGCATCGGCGCCCGCGCCCGCACCCAAGCCCGCTGCTGCGAAGCCTGCACCTGCCGCGCCCAAACCTCAGCCTAAAAAGGCCGCCCGTCCCAAGTCCGTCGAGCCCAAGCCGAGCCGTGACGAGATGACCTTTGCCCAGCGCATGGTTACCTCCAAGGAGCCTATGGGCGAGAACGAGATCCCTGGCATGGCGCCGGCTCAAAAAATCATCATTGTCCTTGCCCTCATCGCGTTTGTCATCTTTATGGGCTACACGATCCTGACCAGCATGGGCCTGCTCTAACCGACTCGCATCGGGCGTCATGTCCGCATGCTCTGCTCTCGTCCAACCCTCAAATTCTGCACCACACATCCGAAAGGTCGCCCCATGGCTTTGACCGACATCTCGCATCCCACCGACATTGCAATGCTCACCGATCTGTACGAGCTCACTATGGCCCAGGGCCTGTGGGAGAGCGGCAAGGCCAATGAGCAGGGTTGTTTTACCGCGTTTTACCGCGACCATCCCTTTGGCAGCGCCTATGCCGTCATGTGTGGCACCGCCGAGCTGCCCGAGCTCGTCGAGAACCTGCGCTTTACGCCCGAGGATATCGACTACCTCGCCTCGCTTGAGGCCCCTGCCGGCGGCGCGATGTTCAAGTCCGCATTCCTCGACTACCTGCGCGATTTTCGTGCGCATGTAAATATCGACGCCGTCCCCGAGGGCGAGCTCGTCTTTCCGCGCGAGCCCATGGTGCGCGTCACCGGTCCTGCGCTCGAGTGCCAGCTGCTTGAGACGGCGCTGCTCAACATCGTCGGGTTCCAGACGCTTGTCGCCACCAAGACGGCGCGCGTGGTGCTCGCCGCCGACGGTCGCCCCGTGGCGGAGTTTGGCCTGCGCCGCGCCCAGGGTCCCGATGGCGGCCTGGCCGTTGCGCGCGCGAGCTACGTTGCCGGCTGCTCCTCTACGTCCAATGTGCTCGCCGGCCGCCGCTATGGTATTCCCGTCTTTGGCACGCATGCGCACAGCTGGGTGATGAGCTTCGATTCCGAGCTCGAGGCCTTCCGCGCCTTTGCCAAGTCGAGCCCCAAGAACTGTACGCTGCTCATCGACACCTATGACGTGCGCGAGGGCTGCGAGCATGCCATTACGGTTGCCAAGGAGATGGAGGCGGTGGGCGAGCGTCTGTCGGCTATTCGCATCGACTCCGGCGACCTCGCCAAGCTCTCCAAGTATGTTCGCGGCCGTTTTGATGCCGAGGGCCTGCCCTATGTGGGGATCTCGGTTTCCAACGATCTTGACGAGTACACGATTCAGTCGCTGCTGGACCAGGGCGCGCCCATCGATAGCTTTGGCGTGGGTACCAAGCTCGCGACCTGCTATGACCAGCCGGCGCTGGGTGGCGTGTACAAGCTTTCCGCCCGCCGTGCGAGCGAGACAGATCCATGGACGCCGGTGGTCAAGCTCTCCGAGCAGCCCTATAAGCGCACGATCCCGGGTGTGCAACGCGTGCGCCGTTATTACGACGGCTTTGGCGGCCCAGTCTGCGATATGATCTACGACGAGGACCATCTGGCGGGGGAGGGCGCCGCGCGCGGCAATACCCTCGTGGCCGTGAATGATGCCGCCCTGGTGACCGACGTGTCCGAACTTGAGTATCGCGAGCTGCTGGTGCCGATCGTGCGCGATGGCAGTGCGGTGGCTCCGCGTGAGAGCATCCAGGACGCGCGCGAGCGCTGTGCTTGGGCGCTCGATCATCTGGACGCAGCTTTCAAGCGCTTCCTGTACCCGCAGACCTATGTGGTGGGCATGGAGCAGGGCCTGGCTCAGGTGCGCGACGAGCTCGTGCGCAAGAACATGGCCGCGGCTTCGGCCTTCCCCTGGGCAAAATGATCCGAAGGGGACGGAGGAAAACGGATCATTTTCGTCCGTCCCGCACCGGGTGCCCCGGCTGCTCCAGCTCGCCCGCCTGCTCAACACTCGATTGGTTTGACGTATGACGACTTCTTATAAAACGATGGTGGTAAAGATCGGCTCGTCCACGGTGGTGGGCGCCGACGGCAAGGTCAACCGCGCCTTTATCGGCGGGCTTGCCGATCAGGCCGCAGCGCTGCGCAAGCTCGGCTGGCGTCTGGTCGTGGTGAGCTCGGGCGCTATCGCCTGTGGCTATCCCGTGCTGGGCTTCGACCGTAAGCCGGTCGGCGACCTGCCGAGCCTGCAGGCCTGCGCTTCGGCCGGCCAGTGCATCATCTCGTCGGCCTACGACGAGGAGTTTCATGCGCGCGACCTGCTCACCTCGCTCGTGCTGCTCACGCGTCACGACACGGCGCGCCGTACGTCCTACCTGCACGCGCGCGACGCCCTGCTGCGCCTGGTGGAGCTTGGCGTGGTGCCGGTCGTCAACGAGAACGATACCGTTACTGTCGATGAGATCAAGTTTGGCGACAACGACACACTGGCGGCGCTTGTGAGCTGCCTGGTTTCTGCCGATCTGTGCGTGACGCTCTCGGACATCGATGGTCTCTATACTGCCAATCCGCATGAGGACCCCACGGCCGAGTTTGTTCCTGTCGTGCATAAGATCGATGCCAAGATTATTGCCTCGGCGGGCGATTCTTCCACATCGGTGGGAACGGGCGGCATGATTACCAAGATCCGCGCGAGCCGCATCCTGATGACGGCGGGCATTCAGAGCGTGATTTGCTCAGGCGAGGAGCCCGATGCGCTCGTGCGCCTCGCCCGCGGCGAGAGCGTGGGCACGCTGTTCGATCCGCCGGCGGAGCGTCTGGACATCGCACCCCGCAAGCTGTGGATCGCACTGGGCGACAAGGCGCATGGCTCGGTGACGGTCGATGATGGTGCTGCGAAGGCGCTGGTTAGCCGTGGCTCTTCCTTGCTTGCGGTGGGTATTCGCGAGGTCGATGGCCAGTTTGCCGAGGGCGATGTGCTCGATGTGTGCGATCCGAGCGGTATGGTCGTCGCCCGCGGTATCGCCGAGGCCGATTCGGACGTGCTGGAGCTTGCTGCCGGCCGCCGCCAGGACCAGATCGCCAGCAACCGCCTGCTCGCTAACCTGGCCGAGAAGCCTGCGATCCATCGAGACAACTTGATTGTATTTGCATAAAGAAAGACAGCGCTGCGGATCGTTTCCCGCAGCGCTGTCTTTCTCGTGCCGGCACTTGGGGACGTTCCTTTTGTGCCGGCACTTTGGGACACTCCTTAGCTAGAAGATCCGGCGCAGGTCTCCGCGGTTGAGCGCTTCGTCGAAGAGGTGCTTGAACACCGCGCTGCCGTGCAGGCCGTCGTGCTCGAACTCGTTGGTCACCCAGGCATGCGAGTTGCCCACGCGGCTGAGCGTATCGAGCTGCATGCCCGAATCGACGTACATATCGTCGAAATACACCGCGGCCTGGAGTGGCACCTCGTTGCAGGCTAGGCGCTGCGGGTCGTAGATCTTGTCCCAGCTGGTGTCTTCCATCAGCAGGTCCATGGCGGGCTTAAACGGCATAAGCTCGGGCATCTGCTCAAACATCCACGGGAACATGGCCTCGCCGGTAAACATGAGCGGGCGCGCGAGTGTGTCGAACTCGGCACGATGGGCCTTCTCCTCTGCTGCGGCCCAGCGAATGGGCATGGTGTCGCCGTCGGCGTAGATAAACTCCTGCAGCGTCCAGTACAGCGGGTTTGTACGCGTGTTGGTGCGCTCGAAGGCGCGCATCAAAAAGCTGTCGGATACCGAGGAGCCGCAGCTAAGCGTACCGTCGCCAGTAACAAACGCGTGATCGATAATCCAATGCATGCGCTCAAAGCTCGGCTTCATGCCAAAGTCGCTGCCCATGAGCTGTAGGCGCTCGACCGTCATCGGCGAGCCGTCGGGCAGCACGGGCTTCTGGGCTTCGAGCGTATCGGCCAGGGCCGCCACGCGTTCGACGTCG
The DNA here is from genome assembly GCF_040097075.1 of Collinsella sp. CLA-SR-H006. Taxonomy (NCBI): domain Bacteria; kingdom Bacillati; phylum Actinomycetota; class Coriobacteriia; order Coriobacteriales; family Coriobacteriaceae; genus Collinsella; species Collinsella sp. CLA-SR-H006. Next base: position 66,479 of record NZ_JBBNPD010000009.1, read on the forward strand.
GCGGGGTAGCGGTCGTAATACTGCTGAGTTTTAGCTGCCATGCGCGGGAAGGTGTGCGCGTAGACCTCGCTGGCGCTCGCTGGCACGTGTGGAATGCCGCCGCAGGTAAAGCTTGCCGCCACGCCTTCGGGGAAGAGCGACAGATAGCTCAACGTCAAAAAGCCGCCGTAGCTCTGGCCGAGCGTGACCCAGGGCTTGCCGCCAAAGCCCACCAGACGCAGGTACTCAAAATCGCGCACGATGGAGCTGGCGAGGTGGCGCTTGAGGAAGTCGGCCTGCGAGCGTGCTGTATCGGCGCCGGCGGCCGTTGCGCGATCACCCAGTGCCTTGATCGTGCGTCCGTCCACGCAGCTACTGCGTCCGGTGCCGCGCTGGTCGGGAAGGACCACACGGAAGTGCTTGACGGCCTCCTCGATCCAGCCGTCGCTTGTAGGCGACAGCGGACGCGGGCTCTCGCCGCCGGGGCCGCCCTGCAAAAACAGGAGCAGCGGCAGATCGTCGTTGATGCGGTCGGGCGCGCAAACCACGCGGTAGAAGAGCTTGATGCTCTCGGGCGCGCCGGCGATTGGTGCCGGCATAGCGCCGCGGCGCATGGTGCTGCCGACGGCCAGGAGCATCGGCTCCAGGCCGCGCCAGTCAAGGGGGACGTCGATGCTGTGGTCCTCGACGTAAAGGCCGGGGACGTGGTACGAAGTGATGAGGGCCATGTGAGTCTTCCGTTCGTTGCGGTGTTTCGGGTTGACCAATTCTACCGCCGCGGGCGAGGTCATGCGCAAATCGGCTACCATGGTTGCAAACTTCTAGGAGAAAGGGCCGCCCATGTCGGTCGATATAGCCACGTATGTCCACGATCTTGCCGTTGCCGCCAAGGCAGCGTCGGCCTCGCTTGCCACGGCGAGCGATGAGCAGCGCCAGGAGGCCGTGCGCGCCATGGCCGCAGCACTGCGCAACGGTGTCGACTCCATCGTCGCCGCCAACGAGCTCGATATGTCCGCCGCGCGCGATGCGGGTACCTCGGCCGGACTGCTCGATCGCCTGCTGCTGACGCCCGAGCGCGTCGAGGGCATGGCCGCCGGCCTGGAAAAGCTCGCCGAGCTGCCCGATCCCGTGGGCTGCGTGCTCGACCACCGCGTGCTTGCAAGCGGCGTGGACCTGACCCGTGTGAGTGTGCCGTTGGGCCTGGTCGCTATGGTCTACGAGGCGCGCCCCAACGTGACGGCCGACGCCGCAGGCATCTGCATCCGTACCGGCAACGCCTGCATTCTGCGCGGCGGCTCGCTGGCCTATCACTCGTGTGCCATGATCGCCGAGCTGCTGGCCGATGCGCTCGAGGCCAAGGGCTTCCCGCGCGAGGCCGTGTCGATGATCGAGTCCACCGACCGCGAGGCCACCGGCGAGCTCATGAAGCTCCGCGGTATTGTCGACGTACTCATTCCGCGCGGCGGTGCAGGCCTGATCCAGCGCTGCGTGCGCGAGTCGCTTGTGCCGGTGATCGAGACGGGCACGGGCAACTGCCACATCTACGTGCATGAATCCGCCGACTTTGATAAGGCGCTCAACATTATCGTTAATGCCAAGACCCAGCGCGTAGGCGTGTGCAATGCTGCCGAGTCGCTGCTGGTCGACCATGCTGTGGTCAATGCGTTTTTGCCTGCGGTCGTTGCCGTGCTGCACGACCACGGCGTGCTCATTCACGGCGACGAGGCCACGTGCGCCGCGTGCGCCGACGCCGGCTTTGTGGAGGGCGATGACTACGTCGCCGCGACTGAGGAGGACTGGGGTCGCGAGTACCTGGCGCTCGAGATGAGCGTGAAGGTCGTGGCAAACGAGGACGAGGCCATCGCACACATCAACCGCTACGGCACGATGCACTCCGAGGCCATCGTTGCCGAGGACACGGATGCTTGCGAGCGCTTCCTGGATGCGGTCGATGCCTCGGCCGTGTACGCCAACGCCAGCACGCGCTTCACCGACGGCGGCGAGTTTGGCCTGGGCGCCGAGATCGGCATCTCGACCCAAAAGCTCCACGCCCGTGGCCCCTTTGCCGCCGAGGCCCTCACCACCTACAAATACAAGCTCCGCGGCACCGGCCAGGTCCGTCCCTAACGCCCGCGCAAACAAAAACCACCACAAAGGTGCCTGTCCCCTTTGTGGTGGTTTTAGGTGGCGTTGACGGTTAGGCCTGGAAGGTATCTCGGTCGGGGGCGAAGGACTGCATGGCCGCGATGGTGCGGTCAAAGAGCTCGGGGAGCTCCCAGCCCAACATCTCGGCGCCCTGCGAAATCACGTCGCGCGAGCAGCCGGCGGCAAAGCGTTTGTCCTTGAACTTCTTCTTGAGCGACTTAGTCGTAAAGTCCATAACGCTCTTGCTCGGGCGCATGATGACGGCAGCGCCGATCAGGCCGGTGAGCTCATCGCAGGCAAACAGGATCTTTTCCATCTGCAGCTCGGGCTTGGGTAGTGAGGTGTTGAAGTCCGACGTGTGCGTCTGGATGGCGCGAATGAGCTCGGGAGACGCACCTTCGCCCTCAAGAATCTCGGCAGCATAGATGGTGTGGTTAATGGGGTCGTCCTCATGCTCCTCCCAATCCAGGTCGTGCAGCAGACCGACGATGCCCCAAAACTCCTCGTTCTCGGGGTCGAACTCGCGCGCAAAGTAGCGCATAGTGCCCTCGACCGTCTCGCCATGGGTGATATGGAACGGGTCCTTGTTGTGCTCATTGAGCAGTTCGAACGCGCGGTCGCGGGTGATTCCGGCGGTAAGCGGCTCTGCCATAAGAGACTCCTTGTGCTCGTGGGTATCGATAAGAATGAATACTACTAGAACAAGAAAACCACCACAAAGGTGCCTGTTCCCTTTGTGGTGGTTTTTGGCGCGGATGGGTTAGTTGAGGGCGGCTTGGGCTAGGCGGGCTTCGGCGGCCTCCTCGGTGACGCCAAGGGCCACGGCGAACTCCTCGATGGAGCGGCGTTTGGCCTCCTTGAGTACGCGCATGTAGTAGGAGCTGGGTTTTTTATCAGCTTCCTCGGCCTGGCGAATGCGGTGCATCATGGTCTTTGCCACGCGGACCGTCTCGGGCGCGCCCAGCTTGAGCTGCTGCTTAAAGTGTGTCTCCTCAAGTGAGCTGTTGCGCTCGGTAAAGGTGTCGCACTCCAGCTCGTCATAGTGGCTCAGCAGGTGCTCGGCATCTTGCTGAGAGATGGCGGCGTGCAGACGGTCGGCCTGCGCCACGGGGTACATGAGGATCGTCTGCGCATGTCCCTGCTTGGTCTCGAGCAGCAGCATGGGCTGCGGTGTGTCGTCCCTAAAACCGACGACGGTGCAGACTCCCTGGCCCGGATGAATGACGTGTTGACCGATTGAGAACATGCTACCTCCAACTTATACGAATTTACGTATGTCTAGAATAACACGCTGACGTGCGCAAACCCGTACTTTATGCAGGAAAAGCACACAACTCTGATAGGTAAGAGTATTCGATAACAGACGCAGCTCATTCACACCTTTATGCATTTTCAACGCCTGCATAATCTGCAGGCAGACCGGCATCTTTGAGTGACTCCATACAAGCTGTAGTCATTTTTGTGCATATGCAATATCTATTAGCTTTACCCTGCGACAGTGCCCGTCGCTTGTGATAGAGTGCTACAAACTCTGGCTTTTGCCCTACGAGTGACCAAGAGCTCGGGGGCTTTAACACAAGGAGGATCTATGCCCGAGAAGATTGAAGAGCTGGTACGCGCTGCGCTTGCTGCGGCCCAGGAGGCCGGCGACCTTTCCGCATTTGAACTTGACGATTGCGCTATCGAGCGACCGGCTGACACTTCTCATGGCGAGTGGACCTCTACCATGGCCCTGAAGTCCGCCAAGCTGGCCCACTGCGCCCCGCGCAAGATCGCCGAGGCCATCGTTGCCCATATGCCCGAGGACCCCGCGATCGAGAAGGTCGAGATCGCAGGCCCCGGCTTCATCAACTTCTACCTCTCCGTTGCCGTCAAGAATGCCATCTTTGGCGAGGCTCGCGAGAAGGGTATGGACTTCGCTAAGTCCAACGTCGGTGGTGGCCTGAAGACCCAGGTCGAGTTCGTTTCCGCCAACCCCGTCGGCCCCATGCACATCGGCCACGGCCGCTGGGCCGCGCTGGGCGACTCGCTCTGCCGCGTTATGGATCACGCCGGTTACGACATCCAGCGTGAGTTCTACATCAACGACCACGGCTCTCAGATGAACACCTTCGGCAACTCCATCAGCACGCGCTATATGCAGCTTGCCGACATCATCGCCAAGCAGGGCGTGGATATCGACGAGGCTCACAAGCTGCTGATCGCCGACCGCGACGCCTTTGTTGCCGACGAGAACGACGAGCATCCCGAGACCCATCCGTATCAGGACAACTTTGCCGAGACCCTGGGCAAGGACTCCTACGGCGGCGACTACATCATCGACGAGGCCGCCGAGTTCTGGCGCACCGACGGCGATAAGTGGGTCAACGCCGATCCGCAGGAGCGCATGGAGAGCTTCCGCGAGCGCGGCTATGTAAAGATGGTCGACAACATGCGCGACCTTTGCCATGCCGTTAACTGCGACTTCGATCGTTGGTTCTCCGAGCGCTCGCTGTATGTGAAGGACACCGAGGGCGAGACCGCCGGCACCTCCGCCGTCGACCGCGCTTTTGAGAAGCTCGACAAGATGGGCTATCTCTACACCAAGGACGGCGCCCTGTGGTTCCGCTCCACCGACCTGGGCGATGACAAGGACCGCGTTCTGATCAAGTCCGACGGCGAGTACACCTACTTCGCCTCCGACGTTGCCTATCACTGGGATAAGTTCCAGCGCGTCGACCACGTCATCGACATCTGGGGCGCCGACCACCACGGCTACATCGAGCGCGTCCGCTGCGTCTGCGACGCTCTTGGCTATCCCGGCAAGTTCGAGGTTCTGCTGGGCCAGCTCGTCAACCTGCTGCGTAACGGCAAGCCCGTCCGAATGTCCAAGCGCAAGGGCACCATGGTGACCCTGCAGGAGCTCGTCGACGAGGTCGGCTCCGATGCCGCTCGCTACACGCTCATCTCCAAGAGCTCCAACCAGATGGTCGACTTCGATATTGAGGCCGTTAAGAAGCGCGACAACTCCAACCCGGTCTATTACGTGCAGTATGCTCACGCCCGCGTGTGCTCCATCCTGCGCCGTGCCGCCGACGTTACGCCCGAGCAGGCTGACGAGATGGGCATGAAGGCCGTCGCCGAGAAGGCCATCGGCGAGAACGTCGATTACTCGCTGCTGACCGACCCGACCGAGCTTGCCCTTTCGCGTAAGCTCAACGAGCTCACCGACCTCATCGCCAGCTGCGCTCGCGACCGCGCCCCGTTCCGTCTGACGCACTTTGCCGAGGAGCTTGCCGGCGACTTCCACAGCTTCTACGCTGCCTGCCAGGTGCTGCCGAGCGAGGGCCGTCCCGTCGACCCCGAGCTTTCGCGTGCCCGTCTGGCCGCTTGCGATGCCGTCCGCGTGACGCTCGCCCTGGTGCTCACCCTTGTTGGTGTCTCCGCTCCCGAGCAGATGTAAGCTGCGGGTCATTTAACCGTGTAGGTTCGGCTTTGCTGAGCCCTATAAGCCCGATCTCCATGCGGAGGTCGGGTTTTTTGCAAACGCCGACGTATTGACGAATTTGGAACTGCTGGAAATACGAAACTATGCCGGTTCACTACGATGAATATGAGAAATTCCAACCACGCCAGCTTTTCGCAAAAAAGTGCAGGGCATCTACCTGCGGTTTTAGTTCAACAAGTTTCGGAGTGGTCGCGGTTGAGCGATTCATCGTAGTAAACCGCCATAGTTTTGGCGGAGGCAGTCAGATTTGTGGGTGTTAAACCAAAGAGTGCCCCTTTTGACTAGTCGTTTAAGAGCGTTCCCAATGACTAAGTTGCAGGTGGCGGCGGTTGTGTTACACTAACGCTGCGTATATGACGCAATCATCTCGATACAGATCAATGATGTCCGTCGTTTTGAACGGAACTAGACTGTTTAGCCGCCCTGAAGGTTTATGCAGGGAGCATGTGATCACAGGGCTTGAAAAGAAAGTTGAGCAAACACTGTGTCTGATCAACAGCAAGAAAACGAAATAACGACGACGCAAGCCGCTCCCGCTGCACCGGTTGCGTCGGACCAGGTCGCGGCGCCCGCGCATGCCTCGGCTCCTGAGACGCCTAAGGCTGCTTCGACGCCTACGCCTGCAACGGCTGAGAAGGCCGTGCCTGCAACTGGTGAGGAGGCTGCTCCGGCAAAGCCCAAGCGTACGCGCCGCACGGCCAAGCCTGCTGCTGACGGCGAGGAGGTCACCAAGCCCAAGCGCCGTACCACGCGCATGACGCGCGTCAAGCGCACCGTTGCAGCTGACTCCTCGGCGCCGATTTCCGATGAGGTCGCGCAGGCACGTGCGTTGGCGCAGATTAGCGAGGCTCAGGTGGTGCGCGCCCGCCGTCGTGCTGCCGAGCGCGAGGCCGCGGCTCTGACCGAGCTTGCAGCTCCGTCTGTGCCCGAGACGCCTGCCGCCACCGAGACCCCTGCCGCCGACCAGCCGACCGAGAAGCCGGCACCGCGCACACGCCGTCGCACGGCTGCTAAGGCCGAGCAGGTTGCCGATCAGGTAACCCTCGAGCTCACCGAGGCTTCGGTTCGTTCCGCGGCAGGGGAGGGCGCATCGCCTGCTGAGTCCGCTGCGCCTGTCGAGGCCAGCGAAGTTCCCGTTGTCGATCCGGCTTTGCGCCCGCACCGTCGCGGTCGCAAGCCCAAGGCCTTCGTCGAGGCAGAGAAGGCCGCAGCCGCAGCTGCAGCCGCTCGGGATGCTGCGGCGACCGCCGAGTCTGCAACCGCTGCCGATGCACCCGTCCAGGATGCTACGACTTCCGAGGCCGCTCCCGCCGATGTCGAGCCCGCCGACGTCCGTCCTGGTCGCAGCCATCGTACTGCTGCTAAGCGCACGTCCAAGGCCAAGACTGCCAAGAAGGGTGCGTCCGAGGATTCCGCCGAGACGACCGCCGATGCATCGACTGATGCCGCCGAGCCCCAAGACGTCGAACAGTCTGCGTCCGAGAAGCCCAAGCGCGGTCGTAAGAAGTCCGCTAAGGCCAAGGCGTCCGAGCAGCAGGCCGAGGCCGAGCTGCAGGGCGATTCCAAGGCCGAGGCCAGCGATGATACTGCGGCTAACGCCGATGCCGCCGCAACCGATGGCGCCGCGCCCGCCGAGGCCGAAGACGGCGCTCGCTCCAACCGTCGCCAGCACAAGCGCAACGACGAGCGCAACGAGCGCAAGGACGAGCGCAACAACGACCGCCGCAACCGCCAGCGCGATCGCAAGCAGCGCAACAAGGAGCGTAATGCCGCTCCCACCGAGCCCACGCTTTCGCGCGAGGAGCTCGCGGCCATGAAGGTCGCCGAGCTGCGCGAGAAGGCCAAGGAGTTCGAGATTGAGACGACCGGCAAGAAGAAAGCCGAGCTCGTCGAGGAGATCTACGTCACCGCCGCGAAGGCCGAGGGCTTCCGCGACATCAAGGGCATCCTGCAGATTCGTCCGGACAGCTCCGGTATCATCCATGCCCATGGCTACATGAAGTCCAACGACGACGCCTTCGTGCCCGCCTACCTCATCCGCTCCGCGCGTCTGCGCACGGGCGACGTCATCGAGGGCTCGCTTCGTCCTTCGCGCGGCGGCGACAAGCGCGCCGGCCTCGCCAAAATCACGACCGTCAACGGTCTAGACCCCGAGCAGATTCGCAACCGCCCCAAGTTCGGTGACCTCACCCCGGTCTATCCCAACGAGCCGCTGCGCATGGAGCATGGCAAGGACTCCATTACCGGTCGCGCCATCGACATCGTGTCGCCGATCGGCAAGGGTCAGCGTGGCTTGATCGTGTCCCCGCCCAAGGCCGGCAAGACCACAATCCTCAAGAAGATCTGCCAGTCTATCTCGATTAACAACCCCGAGGTGCACCTCATCTGCCTGCTCGTCGACGAGCGCCCCGAAGAGGTTACCGATATGCAGCGTTCCATCAAGGGCGAGGTTGTGGCGTCGACCTTCGATATGCCCGCCGACAACCACACTCGTGTGGCAGAGCTCGTCATCGAGCGCGCCAAGCGCATCGTGGAGCTGGGCGGCGATGTCGTGGTGGTGCTCGACTCCATCACGCGTCTTGCCCGCGCCTACAACTTGGCGGCGCCCGCCTCAGGCCGCATCCTTTCGGGCGGCGTCGATTCGGCGGCACTGTATCCGCCCAAGCGCTTCCTGGGCGCAGCCCGCAATATCGAGAACGGTGGCTCGCTCACCATCCTGGCCTCTGCCCTCATCGACACCGGCTCCAAGATGGACGAGGTCATCTTTGAGGAGTTCAAGGGCACCGGCAACATGGAGCTCAAGCTCGACCGCGACCTGGCCGACCGCCGCATCTTCCCGGCTATCGACCCCGTTGCCTCCGGTACGCGTAACGAGGACCTGTTGGTTGACGAGCAGATGCGTCCGTTTGTCTTTGGCCTGCGTCGCATTCTTGCCGGCATGAACAACACCGAGCGCGCAGCTGCGTCGTTTATCAAGGGTCTTAAGGGCACCAACACCAACCAGGAGTTCCTGGTGCGTTCGGCCAAAAAGCACAGCGACTACGAGCAGACGTTCTAGGTTGTCATCCACACGCAGCGATAGTCATCAATGCAATAAAGGGTCGGGGCTTTGAGCCTCGGCCCTTTTCTATATCGCCGCTCCGCGCTTATTTTTGACCATAAGACTGGCAAGCAGCAGGTTTCCCGTTTCAATCCGACATCGTCGCTTGCAATCGACAGGGCGGTTTCGCATAATAGCTTTTAAGCTTCGCGACGGATAACGCAGATGAAACGAACCATATACCGTTGCTTTGGGGCATAGCCCCGCTTCATCTTCTCTCGCGCAGCCAACTGAATGATGCGATTTGGGTGCTGGAAGATGGGGAGAGCTCATGGCTTCTTCTGATGCAACACAACGAGCAGTCCTTGCCGGACTTTCGTGCGGGATCGGCCTTGCCGCTCCCGTGGTTATGTATGCCGCGACGCTGCCGTTTTCGTCTGTGAACGAGACGGTCGTGGCGGGTGCGGTTCCCTTCGCCGTGGGCGCGGTGGCGGGCGTGGGCATCTATGCCGCCTCGCTGGGCATCTCCGAGTATCGTGCGCAGCGTGAAGAGCGTCTGTTCCAGCCCGATGCCATGGGCGGTGCCGCCAATCTCAATCAGCATCAAAGCGAGTTCAAGACCGCCTCGATTTCAGCTCAGCAGCAGGATGCGACTCCTTACGCTGCGGCTTCTGATTCTCAGGCTCAGGCGGAGCAGTCTACCTCGGCATTCCTTTCCGGCCTGACTGGTGCGTTCCAGCGCCGTCATGCCGATGATGGTGTCCCTACCATCGCTCGAGCCGCAGATGCTATGGACGAGGACGAGGCTTGGTCCATGATCGACAGTATGCTTGACGACGATTCGCCGGTGAGCTGCGACCCTGCACACTCGCGCGACGTCTATCAAGTCGCCATCGACGAGCTCACCAACGGCGGGCAGACCGGCTCCTTCAATCGCGACGACATCGCCGCCGCGGCACGCGCCGTGTCTGGCTCCCAGGCCGCCCCTGCGGGCAGCACGGCGGCTTTCGTGGCACTCGTCGCCAACGCGGCAGCCAATAACGCCTACAGCGCTACCTCGGCGGACGCGAACGCTTCTGCCGACAATTCGTACGTTGATGAAGCCATGGCCGCGGACGAGGAGGCCGTTGCCGCCCGCCGTGCCGCCGAAAGCTCGCTGTGGGGTGCTCCTGCCCAGCAGCAGGCGGCTGAGGCTGCGCCGTACAATGTAAACCTCGCCAGCATGCCTATCATCTCCGGTGCCGCGGATATCGATTTCGATGACCTCGATGAGCCTGCAGCCATCACTGCATCGATTGATGCCCAAGATCGCATCGACACCGGCGACCTTCCGGATGCCTCACTCGAGGTTGATGTCCCCATGGCTGATTACTCGGGCCACGAGGACATGTGGGCCGCCGCCACCGCGATTCTGGATGAGATTGACGAGCCTGCTCCTGTTGCAGCCCCCGCTCCCGTCGCTGCCCCTCAGCCTGCTGCCCCCGCCTATGTCGGCCGTCACAGCGCTGTGTTCCCCGAGGATACTGCCCGTATCTCGCGCGAGAGCATCGAGCGGGCCGAGGCTATTGCCGCCGGCATTATGGAAAACCGTCGTCACGAGCGCGTCAATCAGATCCTCGAGGAAGAGATCGAGCGCCTGCAGTCCTCTACCGCCAAGCGTACGGGCCGTGCCTACCTGAGCGTTATCGAGGGCGGTACCGCCAGCTTCGCGCCGCTCTGCGCGGAGGCATAACTTCTGCATGGTTAAGATCAATCGAAAATGGGCGGTCGTGACCTGCCTGATGGCGCTCTTGATCTGGGGCAATTCGCTGGTTCCCGGCTCGGGGTCGGGCTCGCTGAGCCTAACGGTCATGGAAGCTATCCGCGGTTTCCTGCACGGCGTGGGACTTCCATATGAATGGGTGACCAACTTTGTTGTTCGCAAGTGCGCGCATTTTACCGAGTATATGGTGCTCGGCATCTTGGCAACGCACGCCTTTGATTTTGAGGGCCGGCGCACCTTTGACGTGCTGCTGCCCACGGCGGTGTTCCTGCTGCTGATTCCTTCGATCGACGAGACGATTCAGCTCTTTGTGCCGGGACGCGCCGGCATGATCACCGATGTGATGATCGACTGCTGTGGAGCGGTAACGGGCGTTGTGCTCCGATATCTACTACGATCGCTCATATGTGCCAAAAAGGCCGCCTAGGACACATTGCTTGGTCCTAGGCGGCCTTTCTTTGTTTGGGGGCTTATGCGGGGCTTGGCGGCGTTATCCCGTAGGATGGGATTGCTGGACGTTGCGGCGCCCCTTTGGCGCGCCTACTGCTGAAGCGTGGCGGCACCCAGGGCCAGGCAGCCCATGATGCCCTGCTTGCCCTCGAGGCTATTGTTGACAATGTAGGTGTCGATATCGTTGACCTCGGGCGTGACGATGTAGCCGTTGAGCATCTCGGCGCACTTTTTGCGGGCGAGCGGCACGATGGGGGTGTGGTCGGCCACGCCGCCGCCGATGATGATCTTCTGCGGGGCATAGCACAGCGTGTAGGTCATGAGCGCCTGTGCCAGATAGCCTGCGAGCAGGTCCATGGCCTCCGGGTCATCGGCCATGTCTCCGGCGCTCTTGCCGTCCCAGCGCTTTTTAACGCCGGGACCGGCGATGAGGCCCTCGAGGCAGTTGACGTGGAAGGGGCAGGCGCTATGCTCGCCAATGGTGTCGCGCGGGTCGCGCGTGACCAGGATGTGGCCGGCCTCGGGATGCATCATGCCATGCACGAGCTGGCCGCCCGAGAGCACGCCGGCGCCCACACCGGTACCGATCGTCAGGTACACCACGTCGGTGAGGCCCTGCGCGCAACCAAAGGTGACCTCGCCCAAGCAGGCGACGTTGACGTCGGTATCGTAGCCGCAGGGAATATTGAGCTCGTTTTGGATGGTGCCCAGTAGGTCAAAGTAACGCCATGCGGTCTTGGGCGTCTCCAAGATCTTGCCGTACTGGGGCGAGGCAGGGTTGACCGCAGTGGGGCCAAAGGCGCCGATGCCCAGGGCGGCGATGCCCTTGTCTGCAAACCATGCGTTGACGGCCTCGACGGTCTCCTGCGGGGTCGTGGTCGCGATCTGCTCGCGCTCTAGGACCGTACCGTCCGCATAGCCCGTGGCGCAGACCATCTTGGTGCCGCCGGCCTCGAGTGCTCCGATAAGCTGCTGCTCTGCCATAGTATTCCTCTCTCTGGGACGAGTTGCTCCGTGACTAAAGTATAGAGCTCTGAACCATTTAAGAAAGCGCTATAAAAAGGAGCCCTGCAACGCGGCGGGCGGTGCGGGGCTTCTTTGGTTACTTTAGCTGCCGGGCCGTCCTTACCCGCGCGGCTTGATTTTATCACGTAGCGACTTGAGGTTCTCCAGCGCCGCGTTAAGCGTCTCGTCTCGCTTGGCAAAGTGGAAGCGGATCAGATGGTTGACGGGCTCGCGGAAGAAGCTCGAACCGGGAACGGCGCCCACGCCCACCTTAGACGCGAGATCCTCGCAGAAGTCGAGGTCGCTGTCATAGCCAAACTCAGAGATGTCCATCATGACGTAGTAGGCGCCCTGCGGCACGTTATGCTCAAGACCGATGTTGTCGAGTCCCTGACAGAACAGGTCGCGCTTGGCGGTGTAGAGGTCGAGGACCTCATCGTAATAGCTGTCGTCGAAGTTAAGGGCGGTAACGACGGCTTCCTGCAGGGGGGCGGCGGCACCCACGGTGAGGAAGTCGTGGACCTTCTTGATGCGCTCGGTAATCTCGGCCGGGGCGATGGTGTAGCCCAGGCGCCAACCGGTGATGGAGTAGGTCTTGGACAGCGAGCTGCAGCTGATGGTGCGCTCGAACATGCCGGGCAGCGTTGCCATATAGACATGTTCGTGGGGCGCATAGACGATGTGCTCGTAGACCTCGTCGGTGATGCAGTAGGCATCGTACTTTTTGCAGAGGTCGGCGATAAAAGTGAGCTCCTCGCGCGTAAAGACTTTGCCGCAGGGGTTGGACGGGTTGCACAGGACGATGGCCTTGGGCTCGTCGTCGCGGAAGGCCGCCTCGAGGACCTCGCGATCGAAGTCGAACGTGGGCGGGTTGAGCGGCACGTAGATGGGCTCGGCACCCGAAAGAATCGTGTCGGCGCCGTAGTTCTCGTAGAACGGCGAGAAGATGACGACCTTGTCTCCGGGGTTCGTAACCGTCATCATGGCGGCCATCATGGCCTCGGTGGAGCCGCAGGTGACTACGATGTTCTCGTTGGGGTTGATCGGCATGCCCATAAAGTGCTCCTGCTTGGCCGCGAGCGCCTCGCGCATGGCCTGGGAGCCCCAAGTGATGGAGTACTGGTGATAGAGCGGCTTGGGGTCGGTCGCGATGGTGCTGAGGCTCTCGAGCAGCTGTGCCGGAGGATCGAAGTCAGGGAAGCCCTGCGAGAGGTTGACGGCACCGTACTTATTAGAGATGCGCGTCATGCGGCGGATGACCGAATCGGTAAATGTCGCCGTACGGTTGGAGAGTTCTTTCATGCTTGTCCTTTCGAGCATTTGCAGTGGGGCAAGTTTACTCCTATGAAACCGGTGGGAATTGCTCGAAACGCGCTCGAAAAACTCTTTTCAAAATTCTTGAAAATTGGGGCTTGCATCGTGTGGCGTTCCTTGCAATAATAGTCGAGCGCGAAGCGCACAGGACACGGTGGGTGTAGCTCAGTTGGCTAGAGCGACGGGTTGTGGTCCCGTAGGTCGAGGGTTCGAGTCCCTTTACCCACCCCAGTTCTTGCTTCGTGTTGATATCGGGTCGTTAGCTCAGTTGGTAGAGCAGGGGACTCTTAATCCCAAGGTCCAGGGTTCGAACCCCTGACGGCCCACCACACGATATCTCCTCTAAAGTCCGCCACAGCGGACTTTAGCTTTGGGTCGTTAGCTCAGTTGGTAGAGCAGGGGACTCTTAATCCCAAGGTCCAGGGTTCGACCCCCTGACGGCCCACCAAAGCATGTTAAAGCGACTGGCTTCGGCTGGTCGCTTTTTTGTTGGCCTCACATGGGGTCGAACCCGAAAGGGCGCGGAGCTGAGGAAATGCGTAAGCATTTACCAGCGCAGCGCGCAAGGCGCGAAGCGCCGCAGCGGCCGCCTGCGCAGCAGGCTGACCCCCTGACGGCCCACCAAAGCATCTTAAAGCGACTGGCTTCGGCTGGTCGCTTTTTTTGTTGACCTCGCTTGGGGCCGAACCCGAAAGGGCACAGACGCTTTACAAGTCGAGCCTGTCCTGGGGGTCGGTGAATCCGTCTGTGCCCTCTTTGAGCTTTTTCTCGTCTGCTTTCACGCGACGTTCGAGCTTCTTTGTATCCTCGGCAGGCGGTAGATTCTCGGGGACAATTCCACGGTCGATGAGGCTACCACGCACGCTTGTGTTGTTCTCGATGTGCTCTTGCTTGATCTGGTCCAGACCATACAGATCGTGTTCCTCGGCGTTGAAGGCCGTCATCGAGTTCGTAAGGTCCTTTGCTTTGATGAGAACATCGGCTAACCTGTCCGCCAATGCCGCGCTCTTGGGCACACCAAGCTGCCGCTTCATGTCCGCCGTGCTTCTGCCGCCGAATAACGCCTCATCGCCCTTCGACTTGATGATCGCAAATCCTTTGGAGTCCACACCGCGTTTGAACGCAATACCCGAGAGCTGTTTCTCTGAATCGGATAGCGAGTGGCGCGCCTGCAAGCGCTGAATCTCTGTGAAGCGCTGCTCTATGAGCTCTTGGCGGCGCGTCTGCACAGCAAAGTATGCCTGGGCGAGCGCGATTTCTGGCTTGTTTGAATCTCCGTTCTGGGCGATTAAATAGCATGCATAGCGCGTAAGTTTGTAGTCTTTAACCGCGCGAGCGGCGACACCGGCAGTTACCATTTTCGTGGTGTCACGAAAATGGGAATCAACTGGAGTTTTGTTTGTTTCGCACGAGACTTTTGCCCTCTTAACAACTTCGGCGAAGTTCTCCCATCGAGTGTACCCCATGGGTTCCATTAAATCGCGTGCAAGCCAATACTCAACGCCGTCTTCTACATGGGCGTAGCTGTCAAGTTCGACACGCCATTTTTCGATATCCCTGCTGTTCATATCTCTTCCTTTCTGTTCGTTCGTCTAGGACTATGCCGACTCCGTATTCAGAATGAGTATATTTGCCCGCGCGGACACGAATGGGCCCCGTGTCGCTTTGAGCTCACGGGGCCCATAGATATCGATTAGTTGTGTTCTGCTCTAGATGGGTGCTCAGCTTAGTCTGCTCGATAGTGCGATCCGAGACTTTCTGTTCGCTTACGCATGGCTTTGACCATTTCCTGTGCTAGTTGAATCTGCGATTGCAAGCGGGCGAGGGCTGCGACTTCGCTGTCCTGGGCTTTCTGTGTGCTCAAGGTCGTTGCCTCCGTCTTCAAGCCCTCAAGCTCGTGTAGTGCCTCGGATAGGCCGGTCTCGGTGCGGTTGATCATGCAATGGGTACTCATCGTGTGCTTAAGGCTGCGTGTCAGGCGTTCGGCATCTGTTGTGCCAATGCCGTACTGGGGGAGGGCGATATCCTCCTTCAGGGTTGCCTCAGGCTCTTTCTGCGCTGCAAGGGCTGCCGATGCGCCCGCGATGCGTCCGAACACGATGCCGTTGGCGCTTGACAAGCCACCAATGCGGTCGGCGCCGTGCATGCCGCCTGTCGCCTCGCCGCAAGCGTAGAGGCCCTCAACGCCCGTATACGCGGTATTGTTGATTTTGATACCGCCGTTGGCGGCGTGGGCATACATCGCCACGCGCATCTCGTCGGTCGGCGCGATGCCGTGCTCGTCTTGCAGCCAGGTGGCAAAGGTCTGCACAAACTCAGGGACTTCCTCGCGGGGGAAGTCGTAGTGGACCGCCAGGCCTTCGGCGCCTGCTTGATCGATGGCAAGATCGATTGCACGTGAATTCAGGCGCGAAGTGAAGGGACCATATCCAGAGCGCTGCTCGAGCAGGTCGTCCAGCTTGTCGTCGGCAATATCTACCGGCTGGTCTACATGCACGTAGCGCCAGGTCTTCTCGTTAAAGACAAGGTTGCGCTTGGGCTCGATGAAGCCGGGCATCATCTGCATGAACTCTATATTAGTAAGTGTTGCGCCGTGCGCGAGTGTGATGGCCTGCGAGGAGCTGAGCACATCAGCCGACGTAAGGCTGCGCTCGAACAGGCCGCCTGTGCCACCGGCTGCGATGATCGTGGCCTTGGCAGCAAAGGGCACGATTCGATTTTCGGTGAGGTCGTAGAGCACGGTTCCGGTGATTCTGCCGTTCGTGTCCTCAATAAGGTCGATAAGCTCATGGCGGGGGAGCAGGCGAATGCCGAGCGACTCGATCTGGGTCGTCAGAGCGTCCTCAAGGGGCTTGCGGGTGAGGCCGCGCCACATGCGCGTTTTGTGGTCAAAGCAGGGGATAAATTGCTTTTGCTGGGCGCTCTCGGCGCTTTGTGGACGCTGGAGCTCAACGCCCAGGTCTTGCTCGAGCCATTCAATTGCTTGGGGAATGCCGTGGACAAACGTCTGGACAAGCTCGGGGTCGGCGACGCCGCCACCAACGGTCTGAATGGTGTCGATGAGGTCCTGTTCATCGTCTTCGTTAACGGGTCCGATAAGCCCCAGGCCCCAGGTTCCGGGGAAGAAGCTCGATCCACTCATAGTCTTGCCGGCGCTTGCCACAGTGACGGTTGCACCCGTGCGTGCCGCTTCGATGGCGGCGCAAAGGCCCGCAATGCCAGATCCAATTACCAGTACATCAGTCGATTCCATCGGATTCCTTTCTCGTCCGGCGCATTGTCGCACGGGTGATCGGCAATGGTACCGCAAAGACTCGGCAAATCGGTAAAGGGCAAATATGGCGGGTGGGCGTCAGGTGGACTCGGCCACTTCGGTCGGCCCATTTGATAAGTTGCGGTGGAATACGGACTGTTTGGGCCTGTATGGATGCAATTCAGTCCGTATTTCACCGCAACTGATACATCGGACCTTCTAATAAGAGTAACCAATTTGAGACGGGGCAAACAAAAAGAGCCGCTACCCGGGTGGGTAGCGGCTCCAAAGCTCAACTATCTGAGCATCGCGCGGGCGCGATTAGGCCTTGAGGGCCTCTTCGACGGCGACAGCGCAGGCGACGGTGGCACCGACCATGGGGTTGTTGCCCATGCCGATGAGACCCATCATGTCGACGTGCGCAGGCACGGAGGAAGAACCGGCGAACTGGGCGTCGGAGTGCATGCGGCCCATGGTGTCGGTCATGCCGTAAGAGGCAGGGCCGGCGCCCATGTTGTCCGGGTGCAGGGTACGGCCAGTGCCGCCACCAGAAGCGACGGAGAAGTACTTCTTGCCAGCCTCGAGGCGCTCCTTCTTGTAGGTGCCAGCGACGGGGTGCTGGAAGCGCGTGGGGTTGGTGGAGTTACCGGTGATCGAGATGTCGACGTTCTCGTGCCACATGATGGCAACGCCCTCGCGGACGTCGTCGGCGCCGTAGCAGTTGACGGCGGCGCGGGGACCATCGGAGTAGGGGATGGTCTCGACGACCTTGAGCTCGCCCGTGAAGTAGTCGAACTGGGTCTTCACGTAGGTGAAGCCGTTGATGCGGGCGATGATCTGAGCAGCGTCCTTGCCCAGACCGTTGAGGATGACGCGCAGCGGCTTCTTGCGAGCCTTGTTGGCGTTCAGAGCCAGGCCGATAGCACCCTCAGCGGCAGCGAAGGACTCGTGACCGGCCAGGAAGGCGAAGCACTCGGTGTCGTCGGAGAGCAGCATAGCGCCCAGGTTGCCGTGGCCCAGACCGACCTTGCGGTCCTCGGCGACGGAGCCGGGAACGGTGAAGGCCTGGATGCCCTCGCCGATGATGGCGGCAGCCTCAGAAGCGGACTTGGCGCCACGCTTGACAGCGAGAGCGCAACCGAGGGTGTAGGCCCACTCGGCGTTCTGGAAGGCGATGGACTGGGTGTTGTTGACGATCTCACGCGGGTTGAAGCCCTTGTCGGTGCAGATCTGCAGAGCTTCCTCGAGGGAGGCGATGCCGTTGTCGGCGAGGCACTTGTTGATCTTGTCAGCGCGGCGCTCGTAACCTTCGAACGTAACAGTCATAGTTATTTCCCTCCCTTTCTACTCGTGAACCGGGAACACGCTGGCGACGGAGTGAGTCTCCTCGTCGGTGCGCGGGTCGATGTACTTGGCAGCGTTCTCCCACTGACCATAGTGGCCCATAGCGCCAGCGATGGCCTCCTCGGGGGTCTTGCCGGCCTTGACGGCGTCGGTGAACTTACCGAGGTTCAGGAACTCGAACGCGATGATCTCGTTCTTGTCGTTGAGAGCCATGCGGGTGACGTAGCCCTGAGCGAGCTCGAGGTAACGGGCGCCCTTGGCCTTGGTGCCGAACATGGTGCCGACCTGGGAGCGAAGGCCCTTGCCGAGGTCGTCGAGGGAGGCGCCCACGGGCAGGCCGCCCTCGGAGAACGCGGTCTGGCTGCGGCCGTAAACGATCTGCAGGAAGATCTCGCGCATAGCAACGTTGATGGCGTCGCAGACGAGGTCGGTGTTGAGGGCCTCGAGGATGGTCTTACCGGGAAGGATCTCGGAAGCCATGGCGGCAGAGTGGGTCATGCCCGAGCAGCCGATGGTCTCAACGAGGGCCTCCTCGATGATGCCGTCCTTGACGTTCAGCGTGAGCTTGCAGGCGCCCTGCTGAGGTGCGCACCAACCCACACCGTGCGTAAGACCGGAGATGTCGGTAATCTCCTTAGCCTGGACCCACTTGCCCTCCTCGGGGATGGGTGCGGGGCCGTGGTATGCACCCTTGGCAACGGGGCACATGTTCTCCACTTCCTGTGAGTACTGCATGCCTCTCCTCTCTATCGTGTTGGCGTCCCGTCTGGGGGTCGTGGCTGGCGATTGCCGGGCGACCCTTCGAAAGGGACATGACATGCAGCCCCTATAATACCGCGAAATGCACGGAATATTCGGCGAACGGCTCAGTTTTCGTAGCGAGAAGTCCGGAAGTTTTAATTGAAACGGTTTAACTCTATGTTCTGTGGTCGCGAACTTCCGTAGAGGGGGTCCGTCTTGGGCAAGCTATTGGTCAGCTCTTGTAAGCATTGCGGGGGTTGACCTGTTGCAACGGTGCCGTTCGCCGCCTGATTTCTGCCTTTGGCCGCGCGAGTGTATTGTTTTGCGTGAATGTTTTGATGGCACGCTTCAATCGTGCTGTATTGGATGGCAAGCAGATCCCGGCGAAGGGAGCGCCATGCAGCGCGTTTGGAGAACGGTTACCGGCTTTTACCATGTCTGTGCCCGCGGTACGGGCAGGCAGCTCATCTTTGAGGGCGATGAAGACCGGTGGGAGTTTTTGGAGCTGATGCGCGAGTGCTGCTGCGAGGAGGGTGTGACGGTTATCGCCTGGTGCCTTATGGGCAATCACGTGCATTTGGTGCTTACAGATTACGAGGACAGGATGAGCGCGGCGATGCACCGGTTGCTTTTGACGTACGCGCGGCGGTTCAATAAACGCACGGGGCGCACAGGGCATCTGTTCCAGAACCGTTTTGACCGGCGCTCGCTCGATACCGACTGGCAGGTGATGGAGGCTATTCGCTCCGTACACGCCGATCCGCAGGAGGCGGGCATCGGTCTCATTGAGCGTTATCCCTGGAGCAGCTTTGCGGAACATCTACGCTCTTACGACTGTGATGCGGCCGATGCCGCGAGGGGATTTTCTGATCCTTCTTGCGTGCTTGAACTTTTTGGTTCTGCCGAGGGCTTTATTGCCTATTCGCTTTCGACGCCCGACGGCAGCGAGCCGGCGCTGTGCGATATGAAAGATACAGAGTGGGAACGCCACGCCTTTGCCGACAAGTTGGCGAAGAGCCTCGGGGTTCCGCTCAATGGGGTTAAAACTGAACCGCCGGCGCAGCGCGATACCGTTATTGTTGGATTGAACAATGCCGGCTTTACGGTGCGCCAGATTGAGCGGTATACCGGGATTGGCAAAAGTACCGTCTCTCGTATCGTGCGCGCTTATGCTCAGGTGGACGCGCAGGTCGAGGGATCGAAATAAAGGCAGAAAAGAAAAATGGCCGAACCGCTCTTAGTCAAGCGATTCGGCCAACGAAATTCTTAAGATTTGGGATAAATACTACTGATTATTTTGCCCCTCGAGCATGCCGTCGAGGGTGCGCCAGGCGAGCTCGGCGCATTTGACGCGGGCGGGCATGTGCGAGATGTCCTGGAGCTGGGCGGCCTCGTCCAGGTCTTCCAGGTCCTCCTCGGAGAGCTGCTCGCCGCGGATCATGGCGAGGAAGAGCTCTGCCAGGCGGTGAGCTTCCTCGACGGTCTCGCCGGTGATGAGGTCGGCCATGATGTCGGCACTGGCCTGACTGATGGCGCAGCCGTGGCCGGTAAAGGAGGCCTCCTCGATCACGCCGTTCTCGACGCGCAGCTGCAAGGTGAGCTCGTCGCCGCAGCTGGGGTTGATGCCGTCGTGCTCGTGCGTGGGAGCATCCATCTCGTACTTATAGTCGGGGTGCGAGTTGTGCTCCATAAATGTGGTGGAGGTGTACAGATTACCCATTGAACGTGCTCCAAACGTGATGTAGGCCGGCGATGAACTTGTCGATGTCGGCCTTGTCGTTGTAGAAGGCCACGCTGGCGCGGCAGCAGGCGAGGTTCTCGACGCCCAGCCAGGTGAGCAGCGGCTGTGCACAGTGGTGGCCGGCGCGAATGCAGACGCCGTCCATGTCCATGATGCTCGCGACGTCGTGCGGGTGGATGCCCTTGACGTTAAAGCTCACAACGCCGTGGTGGTTGTCCCAATAGATGGAGCCGATGATCTGGACAAAGTCGAGCTGCATGAGCTCGCCCATCAGGTAGTGGACGAGTGCCTGCTCGCGGGCCTGGATGTTCTCGTAACCCACCGTGTTGACCAGGTAATCAAGGGCGGCGCCCGTGGCGAAGATGCCGGCGGCGTCCTGCGTGCCGGCCTCGAACTTCTCGGGGACGGGCGCCCAGACGGCTTCCTGCTCGGTGACAGAGTCGATCATTTCGCCGCCGGTGAGCATGGGCGGCATGGCGTTGAGCAGGTCCATCTTGCCCCACAGCACGCCGATGCCCATGGGGCCCATGGCCTTGTGCGCGCTAAAGGCAAAGAAATCGGCGCCCAGATCGGCCACATCGACCGGCATGTGCGGCAGCGACTGCGCGCCGTCGACGACCAGATAGCCGCCGTACTTGTGCACGAGCTTGCCGAGATTCTTGACCGGGTTCTCGACGCCCAGCACGTTAGACACCTGACCCACGGCCAAGATTTTGGTCTTGGGGCCCACCTTGGACAGAACCTCCTCGGTGGTGAGTTGACCGGTCTTGGTGGGGTAGAGGTAGACGAGCTTGGCGCCGGTCTCGCGGCAGACCTGCTGCCACGGAATCAGGTTGGAGTGGTGCTCCATGATGGTGATGACGACCTCGTCACCGGGCTCGAGCACCGTGGGTGCAAAGCTCTTGGCGACCAGGTTGAGCGACTCGCTCGTGTTGCGGGTGAAGACGACCTCGTTGGCCTGTGAGGCGCCGATGAGGTCGGCGATCTGCTGGCGGACCTTCGCGATGGCGTCGGTTGCCTCGACGGACAGCGAGTACAGGCCGCGCAGGGGGTTGGCGTTCATGCGCTGATAGAAGTCGCGCTCGGCGTCGAGCACACAGGCAGGGCGCTGCGCGGTGGCGGCGCTATCGAGGAAGGCGATCTCGGGGTGCTGCTGGAAGAGCGGGAACTGCGCCTTGTAGGGGTTGGTCTCGATGTCTACGGTGGGCCAGCCGCGCGAAGCCTCGTCGCTGGCGTCGAGCTCCATGGGCTCGGGGGCAGTGCAGGTATCGCATTTAACGTGCTCGGTGTCGATCATGCGAGCTCCTCTTCAAAGTTGTCGATCAGGTTGTTGCCCAAGCGGACGACGGCGGCGCGGGTGCGCTCGTCGGTCGCGGAAAGCGCGGCGTCCTCCAGCTTGGCGCGGATGAACAGGTCCTCGGCGGCATTTTGGTCAAGGCCGCGGCAGGCGAGATAGAACAGCTGCTCGTCGCGGACGTGGCCGATGGTGGCTCCGTGGTTGCCGGCGACGTCGTCCTCGTCGCAGAGAATGACGGGGACGGTCTTGTTGTCGACGCCCTTGTTGGCCAAAAGCACCGTCTCGCGCTCGGTGCCGGTTGCACCCTTGCAACCGTGCACGAGGTCGATGGTGCCGCGGTAGACCTTCTTGGACGTGCCGGTCAGCACGCCGTTGGCGTCGATCTCGCACTCGGTCTTGCGACCGCGGTGGCGCAGCTCGTAGTTAAAGTCGCGCACCTGCTCGCGGGCGCCCAGGTAGTCAGTATCGATGGTGACCTTGGCGGTATCGCCCAGCAGGTCGCCGGCAAGGCCGGTGGCGCTGGCGCCGGCACCCAGGACGGTGTGCTGCACGTTGACGCGCGCGCCCTCGTCCAGGAACAGGCCGGTGTCGTCGAGCGCGATCCAGCTATCGTCGAGCGTCTGCGTGCAGGTCACGTTGACGGTGGCGTACTCATGGGCGCACACGCGTAGCACGGATCCCACGACGCCTTGGCCGGCAACGGGGGAGTCCAGGGCAATAAGCAGATCGAACGTCGACTGGGGACGGGCGACGACGTCGATGGCGGCGATGGCCGCGGCTGCATCGACACCGCTCACGCGCACGGTAACCGTGGCGTGCTTGTATGCGGGCACATCGATGACGATGCGCTTGGTGGCGTGCTCGGCCAAGTAGGCGTAGGCAGCCTCGCCCATGCCGGTCTCGAAGGCTTCAGCAGGGGAGAGCTCCTCCTCGAGCTTGATGGCACCGGCCTGGTAGACAGAGGTGGCGGGCACGTCAAGCTCGGTCTCGGGCGTGATGCGGGCGCGGTCGGCGGCGTCGCCGGGGGCGGAGGCGCGCCGCTCGGGGAAGCGCTCGGCCATGGCGTCCATGGCGGCGTCGAACGCGTCTGCCACGCCAGCAAACTGCTCGTCCAAGCCCTCAACCTCAATGGTCTCGGCGGGAGCGGCAGCAAGCTCGTCAGAGAGCTCGAGCTTGGTCTGATTCATCTTCAGCCAGCCCCATGTGGCAGCCGGCATCGCATTGACCTGCTCAAGGGTGGTAGCAGCGGTGTTCGTGGTCTGATTCATTATCCGATCGCTCCTTCCATCTCGAGCTTGATCAGGTTGTTCATCTCGACGGCGTACTCCAGCGGCAACTCCTTGGAGACCGGGTTGGCAAAGCCGTTGACGATCATGGTGCGGGCCTCTTCCTCCGAGATGCCGCGGCTCATCAGGTAGAACACCTTGTCGTCGCCGATGCGGCCGATGGTGGCCTCGTGGCCGATGTCGACGTTCTTGGCGCGGATGTCCATGGCGGGGATAGTGTCGGAGCGGCTCTGGTCGTCGAGCATCAGTGACTGGCAGCTCACGGTTGCCTTGGAGCCCTCGGCCTTGGGCGTGGCCACGATGGAGCTGCGGAACGTCTGGATGCCGCCGCTCTTGGAGATGCCCTTGGTCTCGACCGTTGCCGAGGTCTCGGGCGCGTTGAGCACGACCTTGCAGCCGGTGTCGAGGTTCTGACCGGCGCCGGCAAAGGTGATGCCGGTAAAGCTCGAGCGGGCGCGGCGGCCATTGAGCACGCTCATGGGGTAGAGGTAGCCCACGTGGCTGCCGAAGGAGCCACTGATCCACTCGATGTCGCCGTCCTCGTCCACGCGCGCACGCTTGGTGTTGAGGTTGTACATGTTCTTGGACCAGTTTTCGATGGTCGAGTAGCGCAGGTGCGCACGCTTGCCCACAAAGAGTTCGACGGCGCCGGCGTGGAGGTTGGCCACGTTGTACTTGGGCGCGGAGCAGCCCTCGATAAAGTGCAGGTCGGCGTCGTCTTCGACAATGATGAGCGTGTGCTCAAACTGGCCGGCGCCCTTGGCGTTGAGGCGGAAGTAGCTCTGCAGCGGAAAATCGAGCTTGGTGCCCTTGGGCACGTAGACAAAAGAGCCGCCCGACCACACGGCGCCGTGCAGGGCCGCAAACTTGTGGTCGGTGGGCGGGATGAGCGTCATAAACTTCTCGTGGATGAGCGGCTCCCACTGCGGATCGTGCAGGGCCTCCTCGATGCCGGAGTAGACGATGCCCATCTTGGACGCCGTGTCCTGCATGTTGTGGTAGACCAGCTCGGAGTCGTACTGCGCGCCAACGCCCGCCAGGTAGCTGCGCTCGGCCTCGGGGATGCCCAGGCGCTCAAAGGTGTTCTTGATGTCGTCGGGCACCGACTCCCAGTCGTGCTTTTGGTCGGTGTTGGGCTTGACGTAGGTGACGATGTTGTCCATGTCCAGGCCCTCGATGGAGGGACCCCACGTCGGGTCGGGGAAGCGGTTGAAGATCTCGAGGGACTTGAGGCGCAGGTCGAGCATCCACTGCGGCTCGTCCTTCTTGGCGCTGATCTCGCGCACGATGTCGGGCGTGATGCCGGCGTCGAGGCGCTCGAATCCCTCCTCGCCATAGGTGAAGTCGTAGAGGCTGCGGTCGATGTCCGCGACCTCGGTGCGGTTCTTGGTCATTGCGTTGCCCCTTTACGCCTGCTGCTCGGCAGCGGCGGCCTCGGCCTGGGCGCGCTGCTCGGCGGCCTCGCGCTCGAAGGTCTCAAAGCCGTTCTTGTCGATCCAGGGGATCAGCGAGGCGTCGTCCTCGCGCACGATGTGGCCCTTGACCATAACGTGGACGCGGTCGACATCCAGGTGCTCCAGGATGCGCGTGTTGTGCGTGATGATGAGCATGGAGCCGTCGCAGCTCTTGCGGTAGGCGTCCATGCCATGGCTGACGGTGGAAAGGGCGTCGACGTCCAGGCCGGAGTCGGTTTCGTCCAGGATGGCGAGCTTGGGCTGCAACAGCAAAAGCTGGAGCATCTCGACCTTCTTCTTCTCGCCGCCCGAGAAGCCCACGCCCAGCTCGCGGTTGAGATAGGCGGTATCCATGTTGAGCTCGGCCGCGAGCTCCTTCACGCGGCGGCGGAACTCCTTACCCTTCATCTCCAGGCCGGGGCGGCCGGCGATGCTGGCGCGCAAAAAGCTCGACAGCGGCACGCCCGGAATCTCGACCGGGGCCTGGAAGCTCAGGAACAGGCCGGCGCGCGAGCGCTTGTCGGTGGTGAGCTCGGTGATGTCCTGGCCATCAAAGACGATGCGGCCGTCGTTGACCGTGTAGATGGGGTCGCCCATGACCAGGTGGCCGAGGGTGGACTTGCCGGCGCCGTTGGGTCCCATCAGCACGTGGGTCTCGCCGGCGGCGACGTTGAGGTTGACGTTGTGGAGGATGGTCTTCTCGTCCACGGAGGCGGTCAGACCTTCGATGGAAAGCAGCGGATTTGCGCTCATGCTGTCCCTCTCTGTATATGGTGTACTCATAGGTGTACTAAACCCTAGGAATCTTCTCGGAATAAAGTTACTATGGGTTCGGCGTTAGTCAAGGGAAAACCCGACTAATCCACTCGACTTTTTAGATGAGGGACATAAAACCAGGTTTGTTTGCCCCGCGTGCATAGGATTTGGGACAAACAAGCCTGGTTTTGTCCCAGTAACGATGGGAGGGTAGGTATGCTCATTTCTTCTAAGGGCCGCTATGCCCTCCGGCTGATGATCTATATCGCGGCGCTGGGCGACGCCGAGGGCAAGATTGCCTTGCGCGAGGTTGCCGACCGTGAGCATATCTCACAAAAGTATTTGGAGCAGCTGGTTCGTCCGCTTATGAAGGCGGGCCTGCTTAAGAGCGTGCGCGGCAAGGGCGGCGGCTACATGATGGCCAAGGATCCAGCCGAGGTGCGTGCCGGCGACATCCTGCGCGCCGTCGAGGGCAGCACGGCGCCCGTGGCGTGCGACGGCATCGACAACAGCTGCACCCGCAGCGATTTGTGCTCGACCGTCAAGTTCTGGCGCGGCCTGGACGACGTGATCGAAAAGTACGTCGACGGCGTGACGTTGGCCGACCTGGCCGCCGTCCCCGAAATCAACTTTGACATTAAGCTGTAGGTTGAGCGCAATTCCTTAAGATTTCGCGGAGGGTTGTTGCCGTTTACCGAGGGGTTGTTGTGTAACAACGGGCGAGCTGCAATACTTATTTTTATCTTTGCAAACTGAACTTTAACTACACCAATGCAGGGAGGATTTTATGCAGCCCAAGCATTCCGCGATTGTCGCGGGCCTGACGCTGGCGCTTTCGTTTGGCGCCGTTTCCGCGCCGGCACCCGCCGCCGCCGAGGAGCCCACGCCGGGCGTTGCCTCGGATGCCACCGATATCGACAAAGGTCTCTACACCCAGCAGTCCTTCTCGGGCGTGCTGAGGTCGGTCCAGGGCGTTTCGTTTGTCAACGTGACTCCCGAGATGAAGTACTTTACCAAGTACGAGAGCCATGGCAACTATAACCAGGGCTTTTCGTATGGTGACGGCTACAACGCGCTGGGCTATTACCAGTTCGACCGTCGTTGGTCGCTCATTCCGTTTATGAAGCAGGTCTACAACTACGATTCTGCCAAGTACGGCATGCTCAAGGATGCGATTGATCGCGGCAGCGAGATTTCCAACGCGAGCAATGCCATGTACGAGAACGGCCAGCTTACCGAGCTGGGCCGTATTGCACAGGAGGCCTTCCAGGGTGCTTATAACACCGATCCTGCTGAGTTTTCGGCTCTGCAGGATGCGTATGCGTACAACTCGTACTATGCGGTGACCGAGGCGTGGCTCAAGAGCGGCCTGGGTATTGATATTTCGGGCCGCGCCGATTGCGTCAAGGGCATGGTGTGGAGCATTACCAACATGTGCGGCACTGGTGGCTGCAGGGACTTTTTCCGCTGGGCGAATCTTTCCAACGATATGTCCGACCGCGAGTTTGTGACGGCGCTCTCCAATAGTGTGGTCAACAATGTCGCCACTAAGTTTTCGAGTCAGCCCCAGTATCATGAGGGCTGGAAGAATCGTTATAAGAATGAGCTGAAGGACTGCTTGGTTTTTATCGCCGAGGATGAGGCTGCCGCTGCGACGCCCGTGCAGCCCGAGCCTACGCCGGCGCCCTCGCCGACACCTGATTCGAATGACGACTCGAGTGACGATGCCAACGATGATAGGATGGATGCGCCCTCGACCGATGCTGACGGTAATGGCTCTGCTGGTGGCACTACCAACGACGGCTCTACCTCGAACGGCTCCGATTCGAACGGCTCTGCTGCGGGCGATTCGTCTTCAAGCTCTGCCGGCAATACGGGCAGCGACGCTTCTGGTTCGACCGACGCTGACACCTCTAACTCATCTACCGGCTCGAGTGATTCGTCCATTGACACTGGCTCTAACAACGGCTCTGGCTCTGACGCAACCCCTGATTCCGATGCTTCCAAGGACGACTCGAATAAGGCGCCGGACGCTCCCGTTGCTTCGCCGGATAAGAAGCCCTCTTTCTCCGTGCAGCTTGGTTCTACGCTGGGCTCTTCGCTGATGGCTGGCGTCAATAATGGCTCGACTCAGAACAAGGACAACTCTGATCAGGTTTCCACGGAAAAGACCGAGGCCGCAAAGGGCGACTCCAAGGATGAGGCTTCCGAGAAGACCGAATCTGATAAGGGTTCTAGCTCTGAGGAGAAGGACGACAAGTCCACTCAGAAGAAGGACGAGGGTAAGAAGTCTGAATCTGAGGGGAAGGACAAAAACAAGGACAAGACCGAGGACGGAAAGCAGCAGGGCGAGGACAGCAGTAAGGGCAACACCGACAAACAGAACCAGGAGCAAAATGACTCCAAGACGGTGACCACTACAACCACCACTACAACGACTAAGACTTCGGGCGGTAATATGCCCAAGACGGGCGACCTTATCGTTATGGCGAGCCTTGCCAGCGCGAGCTTGGCCACACTGGGCGCTACGTCTATCGTAAGTGGTAAGCATAAGCTCGATCAGCAGAAGAAGGCTTCTGGGGAGGACGACTCGGGGGAGTAGGCTCTCAGTTGCCAGATAACTAAATAGTCGGGACGGGGTCCGGTGCGAATGTATCGGGCCCCGTTTTGTTGTGCAACGATTAATTGTGCCCCCTCATACCTCTTGTTACTACCGTTGCCCGATATGTTTGCGCGGCGACATCGGTACATGCGATGCGGTCATTACAATTGGCATCGTGCTGCGATTTAGGGGGAACGTTTTGGTGTCTGAACAGGCAAATAATGGTTGTGCTGCCGGCTTTGGCGTGCGTTTGATCGGCTGTGCCGACGATGCGGTTTTGCCCATTGGCATGCACGACTATGCGGAGGCTCTTGGTTGCTGCACGCTGGTCGACAAGACCATGTTTATTGCCGATGTGTTGGACTGCGACGCGTCCGCTGTGGTGTGCTGTCGACCCGTGGGTTTTGGCAAGAGCATGAACTTGTCGATGCTCAGGGCTTTTCTGGAGCGTCCAGCGGTCGGTCGCGCTGGTCAGCGTTTGTTTGCCGATGCTCAGATTTGGGATGCAGACGGCGGGCGCTATCGGGATGAGTACGCTTGCTATCCGGTGATATCGCTGGACTTTTCTGGCGCTGCGAGGCGTGGCGCCGCTATTGCCGGCGTCGTGCGCGATGCCCTTTCGGGCGAGTGCGCCCGTCTGCTGGCGCTTTTGGAGGCTCCGGATTTAGCTCGAGACAAGGTGCGTCACATCGAACGCGTTGCGCGTGGCGTGGCGAGCGAGGACGAGGTCACCTCGGTGCTTGGCGTGCTCATTGAGCTGCTGGAGATGGCCTGCGATGAGCAGGTTGTATTGCTCGTTGATGGGTACGATGCGGCGTGGTCTCGCCGTGCGAGCGCGAGGGACGCTTCCGACGCCGATCCGGCAGGGCTATTCGATCGCGTGCTGTTCGACGCCATTGCCACTGCGCGCGATTCGTTGCGGCTGACGTGTCTGATGGGGGAGTGCCCCGGTCCTGCCGAAGCGGCGCTTTCTTCGCGCGGCTGCTCGTATTGTCTGACGACGCCGCTGTCGGCGTGGTGTGACCGTTGGTTCGGCTTTTCGGATGCCGAGGTCCAGGCTCTGTTGAGTCATGCTGGACGCGAGGAATGCCTGGATGATGCGCGTGAATGGCTCGAGGGATATCGGTTTGGTAGGGCCTATTGCTCGAGTCCAGCGCGTGTGATCGGTTTTCTGGACCGAGGTTGCACGGCGCCTGTGCGCGCCGATCTGTATGGGTATGCGGATTGCCTGAGTAGGGTAGTTGCCGGGTGGAATCTCGACCGCCTTTCGGTCTTGTTTGATTTGCTCGAGGCCCATGGGTGTGCTGAGGTCCCGCTTTGTTTGGGCACTGCAGAGCCAGATGTCTCGCCTGACGATGGCATGTGGACAGCGCTGTATCTGTCCGGTTTTCTCACGACGGATATGACTGAGGAGCCAGAGCATGGCGATCGGCTCCGTGCTTTGCGATTGCCCAATAACGAGCTTCGCCAGGCCTTGCGTCTAGTGATTGTTGAGTGGTTTGAGTGCGCTGCCGAAGACATTCGAGACGTCGATGCGTTTCGCGACGGGCTGTGCCGTGGGAACGAGGATACCGTGAGGCGGGCGCTAAGTCGCATCCTGGGGGATGCGGGAATCGGTGAGATCGACCCGGATACGCCGCTGCCATATCATCTGCTCTTGCAGGGGCTCTGCTTTGGCTTGCCGGGCTATGCCAATCCTGCCTCGAGGCGAAAGTGTGGCGCGAGTCGCTGGGACATCCAGGTTTTCCCTACGGGCACTGTGCTCGACGTAGCAGACACGATTGGCATGCTGGACGAGCGCCCGCTTATAACGATCAATATGATGTATGACCCCGATGTGGATGCGCTGGGGTTGGAATTGCTGGCCGTGCAGTCGCTACTCGACATAGAGCGCGACGGCATCGACGATATCCGTGTGCCGCGCCCCGGCGTGGGTCGCATGCGCTGGGGGTTCGGTTTTGATGGGCGGCGCGTGACGGCGGTGTGCCAGCGGCTTTAAGCGCCGAGGTGTTTCCGGCTTCCGTTACTCGGTGTTCTTCATAGGCGGCATGGGCTTCCAGTTAGGATCCTTGACGATCTTGCGGGCGTCCTTCATGCCACGGCGCAGCGCCGGAATACCGGTCTTAAAGCACTTGTCAACGGCGGCCAGGCGAATGAACTCCTTGCAGAAGGTCGCGGCGTTGCCCAGACGGAACAGCATGGGGTGATAGTCGCCATAGATCTGCATGTAGCGGGCCAGATAACCGCGGTTGCGCATGATGTAGTAGCGGTTGGTGTCGCTCGTGGAGTTGAGCTGGCGCTTGCCGGCGATATCCCAGTTGGAGACGGCGCGGGCGCGCTTGAGCACCACGTCGGCGACCACGGCGGCGGGGAAGTGTTGGCTGGCTACGTAGCCGTAGCAGGCATCGTCGCCGTAGATAAAGAAGCGCGCATCGGGCAGGCCGATCTTGTCGACTACGCGGCGTGAGAACATGCCGCCCTCAAAGCACAGCTGGTTCATGGCGCGGTAGCCCTCGGGGCCCAAGTCCCACTTGGCGACAGGGTTGGGGATGCCGAGCGAGAGGATGAGCTGGTACTGCCAAAAGAAGGCGCCGCCGTCAAAGTCCAGGCGCGAACCCTGGATGACATCGTAGCGGTCGGTCCACTTGGCAAGACGCTCGATACCTTCGGGGATGACGAGCACGTCGTCGTCCATGACCCAGAACCACTGGGCGCCCAGGTCGTAGGCGCATTTGGTGCCGGCGGAGAAGCCACCCGCACCGCCGCCGTTTTCGAGCTGCGGGGCGTAGATGACACGGTCGGTGTTACCCTGTGAATCGGGCTGATCGGTGTCGATGCCCCATAGGTTGGCCAGGCGCTCGTTGAATGCGGTGCACATGGCCTCGGTCTCGCGCGAATTCTCGTTATCGACAATCACGATGCGCCAGGGCGTTGCCGTGAGCTCGGTCATGGAGTCGAACAAGTTGGCCAGGAGTTCCTGACGCTTGTACGTAACGACGACGATGGCGAGCTTATCGATGGGAGCGGGAAGGGTTGAAGGCATGGGGCAATATATCCTTTCACGCGCGGCGGGCGAGCGCTGCACGGAAGCTATCGAATACGTCCTTGGGACTGTCCTATTGTAAAGGCTCGGCGCACCTTAGCGGCAAGCTTTGAATAAAACGCAGGAACCTGCCATGGGCCCGCCGCATGACGTGGGGCTGCTTTGCCCGCAAGAGGCTCCATAGATTATATAAACGCCTGCTGGCGCGCTGACCCTTTGATACCATGAAACGACAGGTATTTCCTAAGGAGCACATTTGTCTACTAACGCCTCTGGCAGCCCTGTTCTGTCGCTGCTTATTCCCATTTACAATGTTCAGCGCTACCTGCGCGAGTGCCTCGATTCCGCCCTGGCGCAGACGCTCAAGGATATTGAGATCATCTGCATTAACGACGGGTCGACCGACAACTCGCCGGCGATTATCCGCGAGTATATGGAGCGCGATGGGCGCGTCAAGATGATCGACAAGGCCAACAGCGGCTACGGCGACTCGATGAACCACGGCCTGGAGATGGCGCGTGGCAAGTACGTTGGCATCTTGGAGTCCGATGACTTTATGGCGCCCGACGCACTCGAAAAGCTTGTCTCGGCCGCCGATAGCAATAATGCCGACTTTGCGAAGGCGAACTTTGATTTCTACTGGTCTAAGCCCGAGGAGCGCCGTTCGCTGCACGAGATGTTTAAGGCCAAGGACTGCGACAAGCCGGTGCACCCGAGCGACACGACGCAGTTCTTTAAGCAAAAGCCGTCGATTTGGTCGGCCGTGTACCGTCGCGATTTTCTTGAGCGCAACGGCATCAAGTTCTTGCCGACTCCAGGGGCATCCTTTCAGGACACGTCATTCGCCTTTAAGGTTATCGCGTG
Organism: Collinsella sp. CLA-SR-H006; assembly: GCF_040097075.1. Taxonomy (NCBI): domain Bacteria; kingdom Bacillati; phylum Actinomycetota; class Coriobacteriia; order Coriobacteriales; family Coriobacteriaceae; genus Collinsella; species Collinsella sp. CLA-SR-H006. Next base: position 98,042 of record NZ_JBBNPD010000009.1, read on the forward strand.
TGCCGATAAGGCTGTTTACCTGCATGATGCCGTGTTGTCGTATCGCCAGGACAACGAGAATTCCTCGGTCAATTCTTCGGCTAAGGTCTTTTGCGTCAATACCGAGTATGCCGAGATTGAGCGTTGGATTCGAGAGGATTATGCCCGCGGCCACGCAAGCGGCGATGTCGCGCGCATGCTCAAGTTCAATCAGCTCATTAAGTACGATTCGTACATGTGGAACTACGTGCGCCTGGCGCCTAAGTTCTATAAGGAGTTCCTGGTTCAGATGACCAAGGAGTTCCAAGCGGCCTTGGACGCGGGGGAGTTTTCGCTTGACGACCTCAAGCCGTGGAAGCGCGCAAATCTCGCTGCCATCCTCAAAGATCCTGAGGGCTGGGTTGACGAGCATCCGAGTTTTGCGACGGATGGTGCCTTGGGGCGTGCTAAGTATTACGCCTCGGTTGGAGGCCCAGGCGTGGTTGCTGCCTTCCTCATCGAATCGCTGAGGGGGTAGGTCGGCATGGGAGAGGCCTCGTGTCCTAAAGCTACCATTGTCGTCCCCGTTTACAACTCTGCGCGCTCGATTCAGCGATGCCTCGATTCGCTGTTGGCCCAGTCCGAGCGCTCGATTCAGGTTGTCTGCGTCAACGACGGTTCGACTGATGATTCGTTGAACGCGTTGCGCCAGATCGCGCAGGCCGACGATCGTGTACTGGTGATTGACCAGGAAAACGCGGGCGTCTCGTGTGCTCGAAATGCCGGTATCGATGCTGCCGAGGGCGAGACCGTCTTTTTTGTGGACGCCGACGATTACATCGATGCCCAGACGGTCGAGCGCGTGCTGCATGCCATGGAGTCTGCGGATGCCGAGGCCGCCGTTTTTGGCGGCGTCTGTGAACCTGCCGATGCTGCCCCCAAACGCGTCCAGCAACTCATGAGCCCCAAAGCTGGCACCTTCGGCGCCCGTGATCCCCAACTGCTGTTCCATTCGAATGCGCAGCCCTATGCCTGCCGTGCGGCTTTTTCGCGCGAGCTGCTCAATCGCGAAGGCATTCGCTTCGCCCCCGGTCTGGCTTTGGGCGAGGACGTCGTCTTCCAATTTGCGGCTTATGCGCTTGCCCACAAGACCGTCGTCATGCCGGACAAGTTCTACCACTACGTGATGGAGAGTGAATCGGCGACGCACGAGTTCAACAGTGCCGAGGCTCGCGCCAAAAAGCTTGACGCCCACATGAGGATGCTCGAGGAGGTCTTGGAGGACTGGGCGGCCTACGGTCTTTTGGACCTGTGCCCCGGCGAGCTGATAACTTGGTTTTTGGACCTAATTGTGTTCGACCTGGCGCGCTTGGATGCCGATGACTTCCATCACGTGGCGGCTCGCGTCAACATGGACCTCACGACGTTTTTGGGAACGGAGTGGGCGGATATGCCTGCTAAGGGCGCCGTTCGCCGTGTTGCCCACAAGCTCGTTGCGGCGACCTCGGGCGTTTCGATGGCAGATGCCACGCTGTTCTATCTTTCGACTCGCGGTCTCAAAGCCTGCCTGGAGCGCTTTATATAATTCCAAGCGTTGCCGCCCGCCGCAACCCGGCTGCTAAAATAACCCTGTTACACGCTATTCAACAGGAGGTTCTCTTGCAGAACTCTGATACCCCTAAAGTTTCGCTGCTTGTTCCCATTTGCAATGTCGAACGCTACCTGCGCGAGTGCCTCGATTCTGCCGTGACTCAGACGCTCAAGGACATCGAGATCATCTGCATCAATGACGGTTCCACCGATAGCTCGCCGGATATCATTCGCGAGTACATGGAGCGCGACCCCCGTGTAAAGATGATCGACAAAGCCAACAGCGGCTACGGTGACTCGATGAACCGCGGCCTGGAGATGGCGCGCGGCGAGTACGTGGGCATCCTTGAGTCCGACGACTTTATGTTTGAGGATTCGCTCCAAAAGCTGGTCGCCAAGGCCGATGCTGAGCATGCCGATGTGGTGAAGGGCGACTTTTACCTGTATTGGTCCACGCCCAGCGAGCGCCGTGAGCTGTTTGGGATCATCGACGAGCATATGACGGGCGCCGCGTATCGCCCTGTCGATCGCCCGGGCATCTTCTACCGCAAACCTTCCATTTGGTCGGCTATCTATCGGCGCGAGTTCCTCAACGACAATCAGATTCGGTTCCTTCCCACGCCGGGTGCCTCGTATCAGGACGCAGGCTTTAACTTTAAGGTTTGGGCTTGCGCCGAGCGCGCCGCGTTTATTGCGGACCCCATTTTGTGCTATCGCCAGGATAACGAGAAGAGCTCCGTTAATTCGCCCAACAAGGTGTTTTGCGTGTGCGACGAATATGCCGAGATGCAACGTTTTTTGGACGAGCGTCCTGAGCTCAAGGCTCAGCTCCAGGGCATTTTAATGCGCATGAAGGTCGATACGTACCGCTGGAATGATGAGCGTCTGGTCGATGAGTTGCGCGAGCAGTTTTGGAAGAAAGCCTCGTCCGAGCTCAAGGCCGATTGGGATGCCGGTCGCTTTGACCTGTCGCTGTTTGATCCGCGTGGCGAGACCGACTTGCGCCTGATGGTCAAGTCGCCCCGCGCCTATATCGATTCGCGCTTTGACTTTAAGAAGCCGGGCAAGCTCAATACGTTTAAACACTACTTTAAGATCGGCGGCCTGCCGCTGGTTTGGCGCGTGCTGACGTATCAGCGCGCCTACGGCGATAACCCGCATCCCGACGACGTGCCGGCGGCGCAGTAGGAGCACGTGATTATGGCTACCCCTAAGATTTCCGTTGTCGTTCCCATCTACAAGGTGGAGGAGTGTCTGGCCTGGTGCCTGGACTCCTTGCTTGCGCAGGATATGCCCGATTGGGAAGGCGTGCTGGTCAACGACGGCTCGCCGGATGGTTCGCGCGATATTGCGGCCGCTTATTGCGAAAAGGACGCGCGTTTTACGCTGGTCGATAAGCCGAACGGCGGCCTGTCGAGCGCCCGCAATGCGGGCATCGCTGCGTCCACGGCGCCTATCGTTGCATTTTTGGATTCAGACGACCGTTTTACGCCCGATGCATGCCGCGTGATCGTCGATGCCTTTGAGCGCGAGGGCTGCGACGTGTTGACCTTTGGTGCGAATCCGTATCCGCTGGAGGCGGGATATCCGTGGCTTAACTATGTGCTGAGCCCGCGCGATGTGTCGTTTGAAGGCTATAGCTCCGACCTGCTGTTTAAGGAAGCTTCTCGCCCCTTTGCATGGCGCACTGCCTGCAAGCGTGAGTTTTTGCTGGGCAACGGGATCGTGTTCGACGAAACCGTTAAGTATGGCGAGGACCAGGTCTTCGATTTTGCCGTGTACGGTCGTTCGCACAAGACCGCGCTTATCTCGAGCAAGCTGTATGACTACCGCGTGGCGCGCAAGGGTTCGCTCATGGATACCATGCGCTATGACGACGAGACGCGTCTGCTGGAGCATGTGAAGATTTACTCCGCTGTGCTGGCTGACTGGCAGCGCGACGGTCTCGATGTCCAGTATGCCGATGACCTGGCGTACTTCCTATGCGACCTGGTGCTGTACGATGCGCTCAGGTTGCTGGGTTCGGATTGCGGCAAGGTGTTTGCTGCCGTTGCCACGGCACTTGCCGGTTCTGCCGTGGGCAGCGATGCTGCGCTCGCACAATGCGCTCCTTCTGTTGCTGCCATGGTGCGTGCGGCGCTTACCAGCAAGGCCCCCAATGCCCGTGGGTGCAAAAAGCTCATGTTCGATTACGACGTCTTGAGGTTTGGGCGCCTGGGTGCCTACAAACGCATGGCAGCGAACGCCCTGGGAAAGCGAGAAGTGTAGATGAGTATCAAGCGTTTGGCACTTTGCCGCAGTCAGGGCCGTCTTTTTGTGCTGCTTCGTTTTGCCGGTCAGGATGTCGCCGCGCTTATTGAGCGGGAGGGTTCTCAAGCGTTTGCCCGCGCGACGACGAGCGGTTCTTGTGTGCCGTCGCTGGTGCTCCCGGTCGATCATGACCGTGTGCTGGCGCTTTGCCCTTCCGTTTCCGATTACGAGCGCGAGCTCGCCGTCCTGGTGCTTCCGTTTTTGGATGGCTCGTCGATGGATGTCGTCTTTGCATCCGGTGGTCAAAGGTTGGGCTCCATTCGCCTCGATAGCCGCGTGGCCAAGCTGGAATCCAAGATTAACTACAAAGCAAAGGCTGCGATGTGCGCGCTCGTTCGCGATGCACAGCGCGGCGAGTGCTGCGGTCGCTATGAGATCGATGCCGTTCGTTATTTACCGGCAGACGCCGGCGCGGTGTGGCGCTATGAGGTTACGTGGGTGGGAGACCCCCAGTGCGCACCTGAGCTCCAGGTCTTCGATACGCATATGAACGCCATCGATGCCACCATGCATGTGTTTGAATCGCAGGTCGATGTACCGCAGTGCAACGGATGCCGCGTCAATAAAACGTATCTGAGCGTTGAGATGCCTCGGGATATACGAGATTTTGTCTCGATTGTGAGCGATCCTACGGAGCAGATCCAGAGCGGGTTTTGCGCCATGGATGGTCGCCTGTACAACGGCATGGTCGACGACAGCTGGAACCGCATGAAGGATGCACGCGCTGACGACGCAGCTTATCGACGTTGGTTTGAGCAGCATCGCGCAAAGCCGGGCGATCTGGCGTGCCAGCGTGTCGCTTCGGCGGCCTTTGCCTATAGGCCGCTCGTGAGCATTGTGGTGCCGTGCTACAAGACTGATCGGGTCTACCTGCACGAGCTACTGGACTCGGTGCTAGCCCAGAGCTATGACAACTGGGAATTGCTCCTTATGGATGCCTCACCTGAATGGGATGCGGTTGCCGACCTTGCGGCAGGCACCCACGACGAGCGCGTTCGTCGCATTGGGCTGCCCGGCAACGGCGGCATTGTGGTCAACACCAACGCAGGTATTGAGCAAGCGATGGGCGACTACATCGCGTTCTTGGACCACGATGACATCTTGGAACCGGACGCGTTGTTCCACTATGTTGCCGCGCTGAACAAGGCTGCCGAGGACGAGCGTCCCCAGGTCCTGTTCTGCGACGAGGACATGTTCCAGAAAACGGGGGAGTGGGGCCAGCCGGTCTTTAAGACCAAGCTCAACGTCGACCTGCTCTATAGCCATAACTGCGTGACGCATTTCCTGATGGTGCAGAAGGCGCTTATTGATCGCATTGGCATGTCGCCGGAAGACGTCGCGGGCGCCCAAGATTACGACCTGACGCTCCGCTGCCTTGCGGCGGGCGCGCGGTTTGAACATGTTGCGCACGTACTGTATCACTGGCGCGTGCATCCGGGATCGACCGCCGATGGCTCTGCCGATAGCAAGCCGTATGCTATTGAAGCCGGTCGTCTTGCGCTGCAGCGCCACTTTAACGCGCTGGGTATTTGCGGAACGGTTGAGGATACCGAGACGCCGTTTGTCTACCGCATGCACTATGCGCTGCCGAAGCCTGCGCCGCTGGTGAGCATTGTGATTCCGACCAAGGATCACATTGAGACGCTCGACGCCTGCGTGATGTCGATTGCCCAGAAGGCAACGTATACCAATTACGAGATCGTTTTGGTGGAGAACAACAGCGAAGACCCGGAGACGTTTGCGTATTACGAAACCCTGCCAGAGCGCGTGGCTGCGGCATCCGAAGGCAGGGGCATCGCGCGCGTTGTGTACTGGCCGGGCGAGTTCAATTACTCCCAGATCATTAACTTTGGCGTGGAGCATGCCAAGGGCGACTATCTGCTGCTGCTCAACAACGATACCGAGGTCATAAGCCCCGACTTTATCGAAGAGATGATGGGTTATCTGCAGCGTCCCGATGCGGGCGTGGTGGGCGCCAAACTCTACTTTGCCGATCATCTGGTGCAGCATGCCGGCATTTTGGTTGGCGTGCGTGGCGCACTTGCCCATGCCAACCAGGACTTCTCGGCAAAGCGCGAGGGCTATCTTGCCCGCGCTGTGCGCCCGGGCAACTTTAGCGCCGTAACGGGTGCCTGCCAGATGGTGCGACGCGACGTATTTGAGCGCGTCGGCGGCTACAACGAGGAATTCGCCGTTGGCTTTAACGACGCAGACTTTTGCCTGCGCGTATGGGAGGCGGGCTACCGCACCATCTTTACGCCCTATGCCGAGCTGTACCACTACGAGTTCACCTCGCGCGGCAGGGAAGAGGCCAACGAGGAAAAGCTGCGCCGCTGGAAGCGCGAGCAGGCGCTGTTCATGCAGCGCTGGCCGGAGTTCTTCTTGACGGGCGATCCGTGGTTGGGGCCGAACTTATCCGCTGAAAGCGAGTATTTCTCGGTCTAAGGCAATGGTTTTTAGGAAGTCCTTAACTTTCTTTCGCTATGAGCTTGGAAGAAAGCAACGTTGGACTACTTATTAAGACAAATTACGAAAGATCGATACTTTCGCGATAAGTTTATACACGCTTATACAGTTCGATATTATTCGATATAGTCCGCGATAATAACTTAAACGATGATTGACCATTAATCGATTCCCTAGAAAGGCAAACAAGTGAAGGTAGCGCTCTCTATGGGCGATAGCTTTGTCGCGACTGTTTTGACCATAGAGGACAATCTTCTGTCGAGAGCCGCTAAGGCCACTAAGGGGTATGTCTATCTGGTGCAACTGGTCGGTTATTCCATTTGGTAGCGCGCCAACTTGCATCGTGCCAAAAGTGCCATTGTGAGCGAGCGCGATGTTGCCGAAGGCATTGCGCTGGCAGAGGCTCGTTTTCACGATGTTGTTCACGAGCCCGTGATTTCTGGACTGGGGCCTAACGATATCAAATACCTTTTGGCGATGTGCGAGGACAAACGACAGTCCAAATCATCCGAGATTGCTAGGCGCATGGGTAAAAAGACCAATGAGGTCAGCTCCATTAGGGCAAAATTGCTACAAAGAGAGGTTATTCAGGCGCCACAGAGGGGCTACGTGCAGTTTGCCGTGCCGGACCTAGATATCTAGCTGCGAGAGAATGCCGACGAAATTCTCGAACGGTTCTAGGTCGAGTTGTTATTAGGTTTTGATTGGCTCTGTTAGACCAGGATTGACATTCTGCCCAGCCATCTTCTTTCAATTGCAAAATAATCGCCCCCTTGCCGGGTTTGAATCCGGCAAGGGGGCGATGTGCTCAGGATCGCCGGAGGCCCAGCTCCCGGGCGGCACATACGAGAGCACGCGGGACGCCCTGGAGGTCGCCCCGCAGCCCTTCTGGGATTATTGGGAGGGGCGACGACTCGTCCGTGTGAATCTTGGTCTAACAGAGACTAAACAAATAGCTGAATAAAAGCGCTGAGCCCATTGCAAAAACAACGCTGGCTAGTGTTCCCAGAAGATATACTTCAGCAAATCCCTGGTTGTTCTCAATCTCCTTGAACCGAGCGATACTCTTTGCTGTAAAAACAAATGCGATCGCCGAATATTGAGCTAGTAACGATAAAGCGACCGCTATCAGTCTCTCAAAAATTCCAATCCACTTTCCTGAATGAACGGTATCGCCTTTTTCATCGCTATTTTGTCCTCTTGCAGATTCAAGCATTTTCGAAACGGCTATCCCCGCAGGACGGCAGACCGCAACAAAGCTTCCCGTCCAAGCAAGTTCGACTGAATGAACTTGGATTAATTCCACTGTGAAGCCTCTCGTCCTTGCGCAAAATAATAGGAAGAAATCGAGCGCAGTCAAAATTAGAACGTGAGCTATCTGGTCAATAGCAAAACGAGCAATTGGCGATCGTCCGCCTTTACACAAATAGAGCCTCGCTGGACCATCCATAAAATAATGCGAGGCTATCAGCACCCCAAAGATAATTAAGTTCTGCAAACATCCAATTTCGTAAATCGCGTTAACAACCAAGCTAATTCCGACACAGTAAATCACGCAGTGCAGAACCAGTACTTTATTATCGGTCTCTTTTTGAACAGCCATCCCTGTGGACTGTAGATAGAAATCAAAGATGCAATGAGCGATGAGCACAATTCCTAGAGTCAGCATTTTTCTGCACCCTCCCTGCTCAAAACGTATACAGCAAGTGCAGCTTGCTCTCTCTCCAGTTGGATGCTCGCATTCCGCATGCTTTTTTCGATTCCCTGGCGTGACGCGCCCGTCGCAATCTCAAGCAGCCCAGGAATCCCCATAAGGCTCTTTTCAAGCTCCACCTGCACCGCGTCGAAAGGCTTTTCCATGCCGGTTATTCTTGGTTCGATATCATTTTGAAAATCGAGTCCCGTATTCGCCAGCCGTTGAGCTATTGCCTCTTTGTAGCGATTGGTTTGTCCTGGTTTTCTCGCCCACAAATCAAATATTAAAGGACAAGTCAACTCAACGATTTCACACGTTCTCTTCTGAGGCTTGTTTCGTCTCTCGATTATCCCAATGCTGCTAGCTGTTGCAGCTTCATATAAATTTGAGCACCCTTTTTCGTCAAATATTTTGAGCGATTTAAATCTATCCTTCTCTGCGGCGTCGATCGCAGCCCGAGCCCGATGATAGGCCGTTCCATCTTGCTCAGTTGAAAGAGAGGATTCCGTTCGAGTCGTCCAGGAGCCAATCCCTATCCCCCCGCGCAACTCAACCGTTTGCACGAGAATCCGTAAATAGCGATAGGCAAGAAATGCGCTAGGGAGGTCTCGAAACATACCCTGAATCTCATCCCCCGCGCTAAACATGAGCGGCTTTTCCAACGAGTCGTAGAACAAAGCGTTCGCACAATTCAACGCTCCAAGAAGGTCATCTTGAGCGCTCTGCCTCTGAGCCTCGTTTAGCTTTCTCGATTGCTTTATGTCCAGCATCAGCACTGAATAATCCGTCATCTGTCGCTCCTCAATTGCTACTTTTTACGCATTATAACAACTGTTTTCGTTGCTAGACACCAAAAGCAACCCTTTTAGTTGCATGAGACATAATGCAACTGTTTTCGTTGCCATATACCAAACGCAACCCTTTTAGTTGCAAGAGACAAAATGCAACGGTTTTCGTTGTCTGATGCCAAACGCAACTCTTATTAAGTAGTTGTTAGCTTTCTCACATACATTCATTTACAACAGGCATCTACGAATTCAGCCGTCTCATATATTCCTTATAAGGCATGAGAAAATGAACCCGATACATCGTATTCAGCGCTAAAAGAGACGAAATGGACATTGACGCAATATCTAAAAAACTAAGGCTCTGTTAGACCAGTATCGACATTCAGCCCAATCGTATTTTGAAAATGCAAAGTTATCGCCCCCTTGCAGGGTTTGAATCCGGCAGGGGGGGGCGATGTGCTCAAGATCGGTCGGGTTAATCGTGAAGGGTCTACCGTTTCAAGTCGATTGCCGGCGCCTTTACCTTCATCTCGAACAGCATCCCGCCTTCCCGGACGAGCGCCCTGAGGAACGCGTTGACGGCGGTGGACATGGACAGGCCGAGCTCGTCAAGGATGACGGTGGCCTCCCTCTTGACCTCCGGGTCGACCCGGATCGTCGTGGCCGGTATGTTCGACGGCATGGCTGCATCCCTCCTCGTATATCGCGGTGCGACCATTCTACCGTCTCTACGCTGCCGATGCGGCATCGCGAACAACCCCTTCGCGCGGCTGCCCTTGCCCTTGAACGACTCGGGGAAGTGGATCTCATCGAGCTCGCCGCCGCAGCCCCGCCTGACCCTGAATGGGGGCAGTGGGCCGAGAGGCACTCGATCAGCCTATGGCGCATGGTGTAGGCGGTCTTGAGGCAGACGCGGCTGCGCTCGACCTCGTAGGCAGAGCCGGCCGCGTCGTCGAACGCCGCCGTGCGGATTACGCCCCTGACGGACTCAATCGCGCGGCGGCGCTCGGTCCCGCTCAGCTTCGCCATGTCCCGTTTGAAGGCGATTGCCAGGTCCTCGGCGTTCATGCTGCCCCGCGGTCTACGAGGCTAACGATATGGCGCCGTGAGGACAGATGTGTGTCAATCCTGGTCTAACAGAGCTTTTTTAATTGACGCGCTCATATAAATCTTTTCTGCATACTCGACTGCTTCTGCAGCCTCTGCGGCGCTCCGTCATTGGTAAAACGACCTGACAGGGAGGGAATTTGATGGCATAGCTGGCGTCTTCATCGGAGGATAAGATTGCTTGATAGCTATATGTTTTCATCTCTAGTCATCTCAGGCTATTATAAATATATCCGTTGGCAGCTTTTACGATTTCCGGTACGTTCCAATCGGAATCATTTTTTGGTAGTTGATAGACATGACTTCTGCTTCGTATGTGCATTCAGTATCTTTGCACTGGATAAAATCAACTGCATCTAATTTAGCTAGATCGGGAAGCGATATTGCATGGTGCTAAGCTTGACACAGAAAGAAACATATCGGGAGACGCTGGCTAATCTCGTTGTCAAGCAAAACGATGGCGCCTCCATTGTTTCCGCAAAGAAGGAGCTGGAAGCGCTATCGACTTCTCTCGTCCCGCGAATGCTTTACCGCTATCGACCTCCAAGTGAATACGCTTTTGCCGATCTAGAAAACGCGACTGTTACATTTTCTCATCCAAAGGTTTTCAGCGATCAGTGCGACTCGGTACCGATTTATAACTGGAATGGTATAGATGAAATCGAAAGTAATCTCAATGATGATGAACAAGCGTTAAAGATAATAAATCAAATTGATTTTAGACGACTTGCGTTTGTTTTAGGGGTTCTGGGGGCTCCTTTTAATCCAGCAAAAATAGATGAGTTCGAGATACTATCCGATGAGGGAAAAGTTAGTCTTTTTCGCTCGGCTGTTAAAAATTTGCGCTTATTTGTTGGAGGATTTGTTGCCCCAGTTCATCAGAATAGCTGCCGAAATTGTTGTCGTATTTTGTGCCTAACGGACAATCCTAGCGATTCGAATATGTGGAATGTATATTCCGAAAGCCAAGCGGGTTTCGTTCTTGCTTACGACAGAGAAGCTATTCGCAATTGCAACATAGCTAACGGAATGCGCACTGAATTATTACCAATTTTATATGATGACGAACCATTTAATTGCGACCCTCAAATTGCTTGGACTGCTGCTAGGATGCTTGGTCTTAATGTGAGCAGTGATGACATGCTTAGTGATCTACGGGCAATTTACAGAAAGGGCAGTGTGTTTGAGCGGGAGAACGAATATCGTGCCCGTCTTGTACCAGAGCCAGATGAGCTTGAGATGAATTATGTACAACGCCCATGCAAGCCGTTGCGAGTTATTCTTGGGAGCAGGATGACTCAAGAGGATAAAGAGCTTTGCATTTGCGCGGCGAATAAACTGGATATTCCTGTAGATGAACAGTGCTAGTTATCCGTTAATAGTGCCGTATAGACATTTGTTTGTCAGCTGAATCGTGTACTAGTAGACTCCTGAGTTGGCGATTGCTATATCTACTGGGGCATTTCGAAAGATAATTTGGGTTGATCCGTGGCTTGGGGCAAACCTATCCTCCGAGAGCGAGTACTTCTCGCTTCGGCGCGAAGCAATCCCAAGATCCGGCATAGTACGCTCAAGAGCCGCGAGTGCGGTGGAAGGTTTAGCCTCGTTATTGGTTTTTGGTGGTGTTATATCTGTTTGAATTTAATTCATAGGGCTGTAGGGCGTCAAAGCTGGCGGCGCTCCCCGATGGATGGATGATTTTCAATAAACCATATCTTCAGTGAAATCTAATGGATATAAATTTTTGGACTTATAGGAGCGGCGTATGGATGAGTTGAGTCGAGCGCATTATGATATGGAATCTATTGTTTCAAATATCGTGACTATTTTGGAAAACTGTAAAAGTATCGGAGATTCATTGGGGCTGCCGATGGATGCAGTAAGCATCGTGTTTGATGAAACGTTGGACGGCATTTCATTCTTCAGGGCCGTCAAAGCGGTGGCTTCAATCCCTGATCAGCTCTTTTTTAATAAGGTTGAACGCTTTCTTGTCGGACTGGATTCCGTCGATGACGAACAGCGTCGTTCGTTCTTTGCTAAGAACGAGAAGAAGTTGATCGAAAATTTTGAAACTACCTTGAATTTGATCAATAAAGTTGAAGACAGACGAAAGGTGGATTATCTAAGTAAGCTGTTCTCGGCCTTCATTGAGGAAAGCATAGGATACAACGAGTATTTGAGGCTTGCTGGTTTGGTTGCAAATACTCCTTCTACTGATTTGCAGGCGCTTTGCTCCTTAGATTTACGTGGTGACATACATCTCAATGATGTCGAGAAAGAATCTCTCGCGCAGAACGGCTGGCTGATATACGCCGGGCAAGAAGTTCTTGAATTTGATTCATTAAGCGAGAATGACCTTCAGAAATCTGATGATCAGCTATATAAGGCCAGCAAATCTGCTGTCAGTTTTGTGAACCTGATGCGCAGCAAGACTGATAAGGGTCCTATTTAGACCTCAATTTCCTTCAGGCCCGTGCGTAGCCTGCTTTAGAGGCTTGAGTTGTAGATAACACTTTTTGAGCCTTGCTCCGTGTGACAGCACGTAAAAGCTGTACTGTGTTTGGGCAGGTAAAAGTCCAAGACGATTAGATATCCGAGAGGATATCGAGCCCGCGCCTGGGGCTTTAATTCCGGCGACAATTAGGTTTCCATGAGGATATCGCGGCTGACAGCCAACAGAAAACCGCCCTATACGCTCCTTCCGCGCGCCGCCTGCTCAAACGATTTGCGTCGAATTGCCTGCTGCTATGGTCTGTCCGTGCGTTTTGCTGGGCGGGCCTTCTTTTACCGCGGACCCGGAGAGCATGTTTGTAGGCAACGTTGAGTGCTGCGAGCCAGGTGTTTCGGGCGTCGACTGAGCGTGGATTGATGTCGGTCATCTGGAACTCAAAGGTTATACGGATGAGGCCATTGGCGCCTAAGGTGATCTTGTGGCTAACAGTTCGGCGCACCATGGCTTGGCTCCCGTCCCCCCAATCTAGTAGACTCTAAACCGTTGCTAGATTAGGGGGATTTTCCATGAGACGCTCCACGAAACGAGTTTCCGGGGCCGCCGCCGCGCTGGCGGTCGCGGCCGCCCTGGCCCTGTGCGGGCCCGCGGCCTACGCCGCCCCCGCCGCCCCGGGCGACGCGCAGGCCCCGGCCGCCGGGGCCCAGCCCGCCGACGGGGGCCCCGGCGCCCAGCCCGCGCAGGCCGACGCCTCCCAGCCCGAGGCCTCGCAGGCCGACGGCGCCCAGGCGGAGCCCGCCCGGTCCGAGGCGGCCGCGCCCGTCTCGCTCTCATACTCGGCCCACGTCTCCAATATCGGCTGGATGGGCGCCGTCGCCGGCGGCGAGGTCGCCGGCACGACCGGCAGGGGGCTCCCCCTCGAGGCGCTGCGCCTCGTCCTGTCCGACGCCTCGACCGGCGAGCCCCTCGGCGCCGACGCCATATCCGTCGAGGCCCACGTCTCCAACGTCGGCTGGCAGGCCGCCGTCGGCAACGGCGGCACCGCCGGCACGAC
>NZ_JBBNPD010000010.1:0-105378 GCF_040097075.1 Collinsella sp. CLA-SR-H006
CTCGTGGAGCCCGGCGTCCCCGTGTTCCTGTTCATGGGCGAGGACGAGAACCGCAAGCTCGACGAGCGCGTCCGCGCCTTCCTGACCCGCGGCGTGACCGGCGACACTGACATCAACATCATCGACACCGCCGAGTTCGCGATCCCCGGCCTTGACGACGAGTTCCGCGTCATCGTGTCTCCGTGGATCCTCTCCTCGCTGATTACCGATCGCCTTGCCGCTTACTACGAGACGGTCACCAAGCACAACCTCAACTACCGTCGTTACTATCACCAGTTCGACTACTAAGAGCAAATAACGTTTATGTAATTGGGCCCCGCTCCTATATGGAACGGGGCCTCGTTTAGGTTGGAGAGTAATTATGAGCTACCCCCTGCTTGCCGTCATGAATATCAGCCATCGTTATTTTGACCTTGAGGAATTCTTTTCTTCGGCAGCAGCCTCGGGCTACACGTGTTGCGAGCTTTGGACCGGGGCGATGCATCTGTATGTTGATTGCCATGGATACGATTCGCTCGAGCAGGTGCGGGAGCTGTCACAGCGGTATGGCGTTCGGATTGTGGGGCTTTGTCCCGAACAGAACAACCCCAAGCCGTGGAATATTGCGGCGCGTGGGAATGAGGCGCGCGCCCGCACGCTCGCGTACTTTAAGAACGTTGTGGATATCGCGGCGGAACTTGGAGCCGAGCAGGTCATGGTCTCGAGCGGCTGGGCATTTTTGAACGAGCCGATCGAGGACGCGTGGGGTCGCAGCGCCTCGATGCTGCGTGCGATTGCCGAGCATGCGGGAGAACGCGGCGTGCGACTGGTGCTCGAGGCCCTACAGCCGGTTGAGTCGATGATCGTGAACTCGGCGGCCGATACGAAGCGCATGATCGAGGCAGTTGATCATCCGGCACTTAAGGCGTGTCTGGATTTGGGCGCTATGGCGGTGGCGGGGGATACCATCGACGATTATTTCGATCTGCTTGGCGATGATGTCGCCCACGTGCATTTTGTCGATGTTGCGGCAGACGGCACGACGCATCTTGCCTGGGGTGACGGCGACCGCGATATGCGCGCCGACCTGGATAGGCTGGTGGCGCGCGGCTATCGCGGAGTTGTTTCGGCCGAGACCTATGACTGGCGCTATTTTGCTGACCCCGCAGCTGCCGATGCACAGGTAATGGCAGAGTATCGTCGTGCGATTGGCGCCTAGGTGGGGTTGGGTTGCGGCAACCTGCCCCTATGTTTCCAAATGAATACGGTGTGAGCTGCGGACAAGGATTTTCCCCGCAAGCACTCTAGTATGCTAAAGTACCCAAAAGACCGGCGGAGCTATGCCGGTCGTTTGTTCTGTATGCAACACAGCATGAGGAGGCTCACCAGATGACGGCCACACCGTGGGGATTCCGGGACATATTGCCCGAGGAGGCTCAGGCGCGCGAGGAGATCGCGCTGACGGTGAAGGGCTGCTTTAGGGAGCATCATTATCTGCCGGTTGAGACGCCGCTGCTCGAGGACAAGGGCTCACTCGAGGAAGGCGGCCGCATTGCGGACACGCCGTTTAAGCTCTTTGATGACGACGGCCGCCTGCTGGTGGTCCGTCCTGACAACACGTTGCCGATCGTGCGCCTGGTTTCGACCCGCATGCGTGCGGCCGACCTGCCCCTACGCCTTCGCTACGAGGCGCCGGTGGTTCGTGAGTGCCAGCGCAATGCCGGCGGCTCGCGTCAGTTTACGCAGCTGGGCTTTGAGCTTATCGGTGCGGGCGATACCGCGGGCGATGTCGAGATCGTCTCGCTCGTGGCGGAGGCCGTGCGCAAGCTGGCGCTGCCCGATGCGCGCATTATCGCAGGTAGCGTGCGTCCGTTTAAGGAGTTGCTCGCGGCCTGTGAGGACCGCGAACTGGCTGCCGAGGCATTGCGTTGCGTGCACGCCAACGACTTTGTGGGCCTCGATGCCCGTGTGGCGGCAAGCGCCGAACCCGAGGCCGTTAAGGCTGCCATTAGCGAGCTACCACGCCTGCACGGTGGTGCCGAGGTGCTCGACCGCGTCGATACGCTGCTGGCAGCGGCGGGCATTGTCGCGCCGCTCACGCGCGAGCTGCGTGCCCTGGTCGAGGGCCTGGCCCCCGAGGAGGCCCAGGTGCTGTCGTTCGACTTCTCCATCATGAACTCGTTTGATTACTACACGGGCCTGGTCTTTAAGGCCTATGCCGGCGGCCTGCCCGATCCAGTCGGTTCGGGCGGACGCTACGACTCCATCTTTACAGGCGCGTTTGGCGACGGCATCGAGGTGCCGGCGGCGGGCTTCGCCTTTTCGCTCGAGCGTCTGGAGGCCGCGCGCACCTCGGCCGAGGACGCCGCTTCCGATGGCGACCACGCCGTGGGCCGTGGCGCCGAGGGTCCGCTGCGTATCGCCGTGCCCAAGGGCTCGCTCAAGGCCGATACCCTCGACGTGCTTGAGGCTGCGGGCCTGGACGTCTCCGAGCTGCGTGACCCCGGCCGTCACCTGATTGTTCGCGGCTGCGACACGCGTGCCGGCGGGGGCGCGGTCGGCGATATCGAGTTTGTCATCGTGCGTCCCAGCGATGCGCCTGCCTTTGTGGGCTGCGGTGGTGCCGATTGCGGCATCTGCGGTTGGGACTCGCTCATTGAGGCAGACCTCAACCTGCTGCAGTTGGTCGACCTGGGCTATGGCCTGTGCACGTTTATCGAGGCGGAGCCCGCATGGCGCGCCGGTCAGGCCGAGCGCAACTATGCCCGTCGCGGGTCGCTTCGCGTGGCCACCAAGTACCCGCGCATCGCGAGTGCCTGGTATGCCGAGCGCGGCGTGAACGCCGATATCGTTTCGCTGCACGGTAACATCGAGCTGGGTCCCATTGTCGGCATGACCGATCGCATCGTGGATATTACCGCCACGGGCGCCACGCTGCGCGACAACGACCTGGTCATCACCGGTCGCATTATGGACTGTACGGCCCGCTTCTTCGTCAACCCGGGTGCTGCGCGCCTGGATCCGCGCGTGCGCAATCTGGCAGATCGCTTGGCCGCGGCCGTGAAGGACAAGCATTTTGAGCCCGTTGCGGGCTCGGCACAATAGCGCGAGCACGCACGGGCGTCCCAACGTCTGGGCTGCGGGCCGATTGGCGCCGCCGCCCGGCCTCTCGTTTTTCGAACACAACCTCGACCGATAGGGGATACCGATATGAAGATCATCAAGCTTGCTCCCGGTGAGCGCCTCGTTACCAACCAGCTCAACCGCAAGGGCGTGCTGCCGCAAAACATCGTCGACGCCGCCCGCGATATCGTGGCCAACGTGCGTGCCAACGGCGATGCCGCGGTGCGCGATTACTGTCAGCGTTTTGACGGTGTCGAGCTGCAGAGCTTCCGCTTGCCGCAGGAGCAGATCGATGCCGCGCTCGAAGGCCTCGATCCCGCTTTTGTCGCGGCGCTCGAGAAGGCTGCACGCCAGATTCGTGAGTTCCACCAGCGCGAGGTCGAGCAGAGCTGGTTTACCACGCGCCCGGACGGCACGATACTCGGCGTTAAGGTGACCCCGCTCGCGGCGGCTGGCATCTATGTGCCGGGCGGTCGCGCGCAGTATCCCTCCACGGTGCTCATGAATGCCATTCCCGCCAAGGTTGCCGGCGTCAAGCGCGTGGTCATGGTGACGCCGCCGCAAAAGGACGGCCTGATCAGCCCCTACACGCTCGCCGCGGCAAAGCTCGGCGGCGTGGACGAGATCTATATGGTGGGCGGCGCTCAGGCTGTGGCCGCGCTGGCGTACGGTACCGAGACCATTCCGCGCGTCGACAAGATCACCGGCCCGGGCAACGCCTTTGTCGCCGCTGCCAAGCAGATTGTCTCGGGCGACGTGGGTATCGACATGGTTGCCGGCCCCTCCGAGGTCTGTGTGCTGGCCGATGCCACGGCCAAGCCTATGGTGGTTGCGGCCGACCTGATGGCCCAGGCCGAGCACGATCCGCTGGCAGCTTGCTATCTGGTGACCTGCGACGAGCAGTTTGCGCGTGAGGTCGAGGCGGGTATCGACATCCTGGTGGCGCAGTCGCCGCGTGCCGAGATCACGCGCGCCTCGCTCGACAACGAAGGCACCATCGTGGTGGCCGCCGATATGGCTGCCGCCGTCGAGGCCGTGAACACCGTGGCGCCCGAGCACCTGGAGCTGCACTGCAAGGATGCGATGGGCCTGCTTGGCGGCATTCGCAACGCCGGCGCCATCTTTGTGGGCGCCTGGAGCTCCGAGCCGCTCGGCGATTACGTCGCCGGCCCCAACCACACGCTTCCGACCGGCGGCACGGCCATGTTCTCCAACCCGCTTTCGGTCGAAGAGTTCGTTAAGCGCTCGAGTGTCATTTGCTATACGCCCGAAGGCCTGCTCTCCGATGCTCCCGCTACGCAGCGCCTGGCCGAGGCCGAGGGCCTGTGGGCGCACGCGCTCTCTGCCGCCCTGCGTCGTCGCGTGCTGGAGCAGGGCGAGGATGCCGTGAGTGCCGAGTCGTTGGCTGCGGCCGACCTGACCAAGGTCGCCTGGCCGGGTGATACGACCGCGACGGTCACCGAGGGCGTGGACCTGGCGGCTGCAGGCTCGGATGGCGCTGGCGCGACCGGCGGGGAGGCCTAATATGGCCGAGCTGACGCCCCGCATGAAGGAGCTCGTCCAGCCCTACTTGGCCGGTATCGAGCCCTACGATCCCAACTTTACGCCCACGCGCATCAATCTTTCGGCCAACGAGAACACCTATCCCGTACCTGCTGGCGTGCGCGAGGCGGTTGATGCGGCCTTGGCTGCCACGCCGCTCAACCGCTATCCCGACCCCATGTCCAACGACCTACGCGATGAGCTTGCTGCCTGGCATGGCGTGGCGCGTGAGAACATCTGCGTGGGAAACGGCGGCGACGAGCTGCTCTATAACTACCTGCTGGCGTTTGGCGGCGCGGGACGGACCCTGCTCAACTGCCCGCCGTGCTTTAGTGAGTATGCGTTCTTTGCGTCGCTTTGTCAGACCGAGGTGCGCGATGTGTGGCGCGACCCGGCGACCTTTGAGCTCGACCAGGCGGCGGTGCTTGCGGCGGCGCCCGAGTGCAATCTGGCGATCGTGACCTCGCCCAATAACCCCACGGGCGATGTGACGCCGCTCGACTTTGTCGCGGCCCTGTGCGATGCGTGCCCCGGCATGGTCATGGTCGACGAGGCCTACGTTGAGTTTGCCGATGATTCGTTTGGCGCGGCTACCACGGCGCAGGGGCTTATCGCCGAGTATCCCAACCTGGTGATTCTGCATACGCTGTCCAAGGCGTTTGGCGCCGCCGGCGCGCGTCTGGGCTATGTGATTGCGGCGCCCGAGGTCATCGACGTGTTCGCGGCGATTCGCCAGATCTATTCGGTTAACGTGCTGAGCCAGGCCGCCGCGCTTGCCTGCGTACGTGCTCGCGATGCGTACGCACCCGTGGTGGCACAGGTTGCATCCGAGCGGGAGCGCGAACTGTGTGCCCTGCACGCAATGGCTGCCGAGGGTCTGCCCGTGGAGGCGTGGCCGAGCGCGGCGAACTTTGTGCTCGTGCGCACGCCGCATGCCACGCACGTGCGCGAGCGTCTGCGCGACGAGTATTCGATTTTGGTGCGCGACTTTAGCTACGCGCCGGGGCTCGCGGACTGCCTACGCATTACCGTGGGTACCCCGCAGGAAAACGACGAGGTGCTGGCTGCGTTTGCCGCGCTGGTGAAGGAGGAGATGTAGATGGACCGCTATGCCGAGGTGACCCGCAAGACGGGCGAGACCGACATTGTCGTAAAGCTCGACCTGGACGGAAGCGGCGTGTGCGATATCTCGACCGGCGTGCCGTTTTTCGACCACATGCTCAACGCTTTTGGCCGCCATGGTCTGTTCGATCTGACGGTGCACGCGGTGGGCGACGTGGAGGTCGATGCGCACCACACCGTCGAGGACACGGGTATCGTGTTGGGCGAGGCGTTTTGCCAGGCGCTGGGCGACAAGGCGGGCATTACGCGCTTTGCCGACGCGGCGATTGCCATGGACGAGACGCTTGTGATGGCTGCTGTTGATATTTCGGGCCGCGGACAGGCCTACTGCGAGCTGCCCGTGCCGACCGAGCGCGTGGGCAGCTTCGATACCGAGCTGGCCGTCGAGTTCTTCTACGCCTTTGCGCGCGGCGCCAAGCTCACGTTGCACGTGCGCGAGCTGGTGGGTGGTAACTCGCATCACATTATCGAGGCCGCCTTTAAGGCCGTGGGCCGCACGATGCGCCACGCCTGCGAGCTCGATCCCCGCGCGCAGGGTATCCCCAGCACCAAGGGATCGCTGTAACCGTCACAAGGGTAAAACCACCACGAAGGTGCCTGTGCCCTTTGTGGTGGTTTTGGATGATGAGAAGTGGAGGGGTCGCGTGGGCGAACCGAAGATCGTAGTGGTCGATTACCACAAGGGCAACTTGTCGAGCGTCGTGCGCGGGCTTGCGCGCGCCGGTGCCGCCGCCTGCACGTCGGACGATCCGGAGCAGATCCGCAATGCCGACGGCCTGGTCATCCCGGGCGTGGGCGCGTTCTATGACGCGATCGCCTTTATGTGCCAGAGCGGCGAGGCGGACGCGGCGCTCGATGCCGTCGCCGCCGGAACTCCGCTGCTCGGTATCTGCCTGGGCCTTCAGCTATTTTTTGAGCGCGGCAACGAGGGCGTGCCTGCGGACGAGGGCGCGGTTGCCGATGGCAACACCCCCGAGCAGGCTGGCGGTCTCTGGGTCGATGGCCTGGGTATTATGCGTGGCTCGTGCACGCGCTTGGAGTCGAGTCGCCTGAAGGTTCCACACGTGGGCTGGGACCAGGTGCACATGACGCCCGCCGGCGCGGCCGATCCGCTGCTTGCCGGTTTTGCCGAAGGTGCCAACATGTATTTCACCCACAGCTACGCGGTGGCCGACGATGCCGATGCCGCCGATGTGCTGGCGCGCACGCACTATACGCGGAGCTTTCCGTGCATCGTGCGCCGTGGCAACGTGTGGGGCTGCCAGTTCCATCCCGAGAAATCCTCCGCGCTGGGTCAGCGCATCCTTAAGAACTTCGTCAACATCGCCGAGGAGGCCGGCCGATGATCCTGTTTCCCGCAATCGATCTGATCGGCGGTAAGGTCGTGCGCCTGGAGCGCGGCGACCGCAGCCGCTGCAAGGTATATTCCGACGACCCCGTGGCCGTTGCCCGCTCCTTTGCCGAGCAGGGCATGAGCTGGGTGCACGTCGTCGACCTATCCGCTGCCTTTGGCGAGGACGAGGACGCGTGCGCTGCCAACTCGGCGGCGATAAAGGCTATCTGCGGCATCGACGGTCTGTCCGTGGACGTGGGCGGCGGCGTTCGCTCGCTTGCACGCATCGACGAGCTTGCCGGCTATGGCGCGCGTCGCATCGCGCTGGGCACGGTGATCGTGACCGAGCCAGGATTTGCCGAGGTGGCGGCTCGCGGCTTTGGCGAGCTGCTGGTGGCAGATATCGCCGCACGCGACGGCCAGGTCAAGGTGAATGGCTGGCGTGACGGCGCGGGCGTGGCGCTCGACGACGCCGTGGCGCAGCTTTCCGAGCTGGGTTTTAAGCATCTGGTGTATACCGACATTGCGCGCGATGGCATGCAGACGGGCATCGATGCGGCGGCGTATCGCCATGTGGCCGAGGTCGCGGGCTTTCCCGTCGTGGCATCGGGTGGCATCTCGACGCTCGACGACATTCGCGCGCTGGCCGCAGTGGGTGAGGGCGCGATTGAAGGTGCCATTACCGGTCGCGCGCTCTACGAGGGCAACTTTACGCTGGTACAGGCGCTGACCGCCGCCCGAGGGGAGGAGTAGCCCATGCTTACCAAGCGCGTGATTCCCTGCCTGGACGTCAAGGACGGCCGTGTGGTCAAGGGCGTCAACTTTGTGAGCTTGCGCGATGCGGGCGATCCGGTGGAGCTGGCGCGCGCCTACGACCGCGAGGGTGCGGACGAGGTCGTCTTCTTGGACATTACCGCCACGAGCGACAACCGTGCGACGACCATCGAGATGGCAGCGCATGCGGCCGAGGAGCTAGCCATTCCCTATACCGTGGGCGGCGGCTTTCGCGACCTGGCGGGCATGCGCACCATGGTTGCAGCCGGTGCCGACAAGGTGTCGCTCAACTCTGCCGCCGTGCGCGACCCGTCGCTGATTAGCCAGGCTGCCGCGGCGTTTGGTAGCCAGGCCGTGGTCGTGGCGATTGATGCCAAGCGCGTCGGTTTGCCCGGCGCATCTGGTGCCGACAAGTGGGAGGTCTTCACGGCGGGCGGCCGCAACGCCACGGGCATCGACGCGGTGGCGTGGGCCGAGGAGGCGGCTCGTCGCGGCGCCGGCGAGATCTTGCTCACCAGTATGGATCGCGACGGCACCAAGGCCGGCTTTGACCTGGCGCTCACCCGTGCTGTGGCGCGCGCGGTGCCGATTCCCGTCATCGCGAGCGGCGGCGTGGGCACGCTCGAGCATTTCGCCGAGGGCGTGATCGAGGGCGAAGCCGACGCCGTACTGGCGGCCAGCGTCTTTCACTTTGGGACGTTCAGCATTCGCGAAGTCAAAGAGTATATGGCCTCACAGGGCATTCCTGTGAGATTGGACTTCTAATGCTGCGGCTTGTCCAGGCACCCGACCTTCCGGCTCCAACCCTCCTCGCGTACTTAAGTACGCGTCGTCGGGCTTGTCGCTCGGAATCTCGGGCACCTGGACAACCCTCGCCGACCGGCGATGTTTAAATTGGGGAATTGAAATGAGAGAAATTACTACTCCAGCGGATCTTAAATACGACGCCAAAGGATTGATTCCTTGTGTGGTTCAGCAATATGACACCGGCGAGGTGCTTATGGTTGCTTGGATGAACGAGGAGTCGGTGGGGCTGACGCTCAAGACCGGTACCACGTGGTTTTGGAGCCGCAGTCGCCAGGAGCTCTGGAACAAGGGCGCGACGAGCGGCAATATGCAAGCGGTCAAGGAGCTCTGGGCCGACTGCGATAGCGATACGCTGCTGGTCAAGGTTGACTCTCCGGGCCCGGCCTGCCACACCGGCAACCGTACCTGCTTCTTTAAGAAACTCGCGTAGGACGGGCGCTCGACTAGGCGCTTGGCCAACCAGAAAGGATTGAACTATGGGTGTGCGCACCGCAAACGTTCAGGATGGAAATATCGGTGAGACGCTGACGGGGCTCGCCGAGGTGATTCACGGCCGTCGCGACGCATCGCCGCAGGAGAGCTACACCGCTCGTCTGTTGACCGACGTCGAGGACGAGCTGCTCAAGAAGCTTGCCGAGGAGGCGAGCGAGGTGATCATGGCCTGCAAGGATAACGATCACGATCACATCCGCTACGAGGCCGGCGACCTGCTCTACCACCTGCTCGTGACGCTCGAGCGCTACGGCATCACCCTCGACGAACTGGCCGGCGAGCTCAACGCCCGCCGCCACTAGTCGTTTGGGACAGTCTTTGTTGGTGTAACGGGGTCATGGAAGTTGCGGTGAAATAGGGACTGTTTAAGCGCTTCATCAAGCAAAACAATCCCTATTTCACCGCAACTTATGAAGGGATGGCTAGGCGAGGGGCGTGGATTCCCATTCGCCGGTGGCGTGGGGGATGTCGAAGGTTCGATAACCGCAGTCGTAGGCGTGCGCCTGGGCCTCGCGGATGTTCCAGCAGATATCGCAGGCGCGGTGCGCGTCCGAGCCAAAGGTGATCGGCACTTCGGCATGGGCAAAGCAGCGCAAAAGACCGGTTGCGGGGTAGTAGTCGCCCAAGCCCTTGCGCGGTGCGGCCGTCGAGACCTCAACGCGGCGGCCCGTATCGTGCGCGCACTCTGCCATCTGCTGCCAAAACGGTGCGGGATCAAAATCGGGCGCAAAGCCTTCCTTCGAAAAGCGCATGACCAGGTCGGGGTGAGCCATCACATCAAAGTTGAGCGGGCTCTCGCAGGCGCGGCACCAGTCATCGACATAGCGCTCCCACACGCCGCGTACCCCCAGGTTTTCCCAAACGTGCAGGTTGGTGTCATCGTCGATCCAGCCGCAGCGCGAATCGGGCGTATCGGGACGAGCGACGTCCTCCGTTCCCGCCGTACCCGCGGCACCGGCCATGATATCGCCTGGGTTGCCAATCCAGTGCACACTGCCCAGGCGCACGACGGCGCCCTGGGACCAGCGCTCAACCAAAGGCTCGCAGCCCTCGTACCAATCGCATTCGAAACCGTAGATAAAGGTGAGTTCTGGCGCAATCTGAGCGGCAAGATTGCGAGCGTCCTCAAAAGCCAGACGATGCGCCGGGAGGTCACCCTCAGTAACCTGCACCTCGCAGTTAGCATCCATGCTGGCGGGCAGGGTGAGATGGTCGGTCGAGACCATGACGCGGCAGCCGGCCGCAGCAGCGGCACGGACGTTGTCCTCAAACGAGGCATGCCCGTCCGAAAACGAGGTGTGGGTATGGCAATCGACCAGCGGGCACATGGGCATAGCGGCTCCTTTGCGTCAAGCGAATCCGCTTCATTGTAATGGCGCAGCTCTCAACACGCCGGGCACGCCGGGGATCGAAATCGATTGGAAAGGTTGCGCGGCGCGTGGTGCGGCCTCGCTTGCTCTCAAAACGTGTACGTCAGCCTCCAAAAGCTGCAAATAATGACATGTTTGGAGGCTGATGTACATGTTTGGCCGGGGCGGTGGAGTGTCGGTTTCTTGTCGACAAGGAAAATCGCGCTCATCACGCGCCGTCACACTCGCGCAGCCTGCGATGTGCTAGCGTTTGGGTGAACAAAACGAGCCCGCGCGGAAAGGATCCAGACCGTATGCAATGCGATAGCACATCCCCGCTGTCTCGCGAGACTGATGCGCCCGAAACTATCGTCAAACTGGAGTGCGACATCGATGATGCGTCGCCCGAGGTGCTTGCCTACGCTGCCGATTGCCTGCGCAAGGCCGGCGCCCGCGAGGTGCATTGGTTGCCGCTTTACTGCAAAAAGGGCCGCCCCGGCTGGCAGCTGCAGGTAATCTGCTCGCACGATGATATCGAGCGCTTGCAGACGATTATCTTTTTGGAGACCACGACCAACGCCATTCGTCGCCAGGTGATGGAACGCGTTTGCCTGCCACGCCGCTTTGAGCGCGTAACGACGCCATGGGGCGAGGTATCCGTTAAGGTGGCGACCCTGCCCGACGGCAGCGAGCGCGCGGCTCCCGAGTACGAGGATTGCGCCCGTCTTGCCCGCGAACATGGCGTGCCGCTCCAACGCGTGATGCAGGCGGCTCAGAGCGCGGCACTGCGATTCGAGTAACACGGTAGATGGGCTCCGCATCCGCCGGATCCCGTATTCAGCCCCCATCAACCCCATTCGAAAGGATCTCCCCATGAAATACCTCATCGCCTCCGACATCCACGGCTCGGCATATTGGACCGAACGCCTTTGCGCCGCCATCGAGTCCGAGCAGCCCGATCGCATTGTGCTGCTGGGCGACCTGCTCTACCACGGTCCGCGCAACGACCTGCCGCGCGATTACGCCCCCAAGCGCGTGATCCCGCTGCTCAACGCTCTGGCCGACCGCATCATCGCGGTGCGCGGCAACTGCGACGCCGAGGTCGACCAGATGGTGCTCGACTTCCCCGTCATGGCCGACTACGCCACGCTGTTCGACGAGACCGGCCGCGAGCTGTTCCTGACGCACGGCCATGTCTTTGGCGCCGGCATGCACAACAGCGTCGACCACGCGCCCGCGCTGCCCGAGGGCTCCGCGCTCGTCTACGGCCATACGCACATCAAGGTCAACGAGGAAAGCGCCGCACACCCGGGCCTGTGGCTCTTCAACCCCGGCAGCGTGAGCATCCCCAAGGACGGCACGCACGGCTACGGCATCTACGAGGGCGGAGCGTTCCGCCACGTGATCCTGGAGGAGGACTAACCATGGCGCAGCACATGGCTCAGCAAAATGCCGAGGGCTCGCGCGATTTGTCCACGCTGGTCGACGCGTCGGCCGAGCTACAACATCTGGTGCAGACCGTCTGGCGCTTGCGTCAGCCCGACGGCTGCCCGTGGGACCGCGAGCAGACGCACCGCAGCATTGGCAAGAACATGATCGAGGAAGCCTACGAGGCGCTCGACTGCATCGAGGCGGACGACGCGGTTCACCTGCGCGAGGAGCTGGGTGACGTGCTCATGCAGGTCGTGCTGCATGCGCAGATCGCGGCGGACGCCGGCGAGTTTACGCTGGCCGACGTGGCGCGCGATATCGACGCCAAGCTCATTCGCCGTCATCCGCACGTGTTTGGCGATGTGGATGCCGACAGCTCCGACGAGGTGCTCAAGATTTGGGACGAGGTCAAGCTTGCCGAGAGGGCTGCCAAGGACAAGGCCGTGGCGGCGGGCGAGGCCGCGCCCGAGGGTCTGCTCGACGGCGTGCCCACGCATCTGCCGGCGCTGATGCAGGCTCAGAAGGTGTCGCGCAAGGCGGCTGCCGTGGGCTTTGAGTGGGAGACGGTCCAGGACGTGTGGGACGAGGTCGCCGAGGAACGTGCCGAGTTTGAGGCCGAGGCCCCTGGCTCGCCCGAGCGCGAGATGGAGTTTGGCGACCTGCTCTTTGCCCTGGTCAACGTCGCGCGCAAGGAGGGGATTGACGCCGAGAGCGCCCTGCGTGCCAGCACAGCAAAGTTCCGCCGCCGCTGGGCTGCGATGGAGCAGATGGCGTCCGACGCCAACGTGGGTCTGGCCGAGCTTTCGACCCACGGCCTCAACGACCTGTGGGATGCCGCAAAGGCGGAGGAGTAAGACTGCGGGAACGACGGGCCGACACGCCTCATCGTTCCCGCTAAATTTTTCGAAAATCAAGTGTATCCCTCGGCTAACTTAGGGCATAATGCAAAAAGTGCGATATGGCTAACTTACGGAGGCGCACCGACGGTGCACGGTCAGCCGGTCGCTTGCATCCACTACGTTTTCAAGTGAGAGGGAGACAACATGAGCGATATTTTGGACGTCTACGGTCGCGAGGTGCTCGACAGCCGCGGCAATCCCACCGTCGAGGTCGAGGTCGTGCTCGAGGACGGCAGCTTTGGCCGCGCAATGGTGCCTTCGGGTGCTTCGACCGGCGCCTTTGAAGCCTGCGAGCTGCGCGATGGCGACAAGGACCGCTACCTGGGCAAGGGCGTTTCGCAGGCCGTCGAGCATGTCAACAACGAGTGCGCTAACGCCGTCGTGGGCCTCGATGCCTTCGATCAGCGCGCCGTCGATGCCGCGCTAATCGCCGCGGACGGTACCCCCAACAAGACCAAGCTCGGTGCCAACGCCATCCTGGGCGTGTCGCTGGCCGTTGCCCGCGCCGCCGCCGAGTCGGCGGGCCTGTCGCTGTACCAGTACCTGGGCGGCGTCAACGCTCATCTGCTGCCCACACCTATGATGAACATCCTCAACGGCGGCGTGCATGCCGACAATAACGTTGACTTCCAGGAGTTCATGATCATGCCGGTGGGCGCCCCGAGCTTTGCCGAGGGCCTGCGTTGGTGCGCCGAGGTCTACCACACCCTCAAGGGCGTGCTGCACGAGGCCGGCCTGGGCGGCGGCGTGGGCGACGAGGGCGGCTTTGCGCCCAACCTCAAGACCAATGCCGAGCCGTTCGAGTACATCACCAAGGCCGTGGAGAAGGCCGGCTTTAAGCCCGGCGTCGACTTCATGTACGCCATGGACCCCGCCTCGACCGAGTTCTACAACGCCGAGACCGGCATGTACGAGCTCAAGGGCGAGGGCGTGGAGTACACGAGCGCCCAGATGGTTGATTACTGGGAGAAGCTCGTCGACACCTATCCCATCATCTCCATCGAGGACGGCATGGCCGAGGAGGACTGGGACGGCTGGGTCGAGCTTACCCGCCGCATTGGCAACAAGGTGCAGCTGGTGGGCGACGACCTGTTCGTCACCAACACCGAGCGCCTCAAGAAGGGCATTGAGCTGGGCGCCGCCAACGCGATCCTGGTCAAGGTCAACCAGATCGGCACGCTCACCGAGTCGCTCGAGGCCATCGAGACCGCCAAGGAGGCCGGTTACGCTTGCATCGTGAGCCACCGCTCCGGCGAGACCGAGGACTCCACGATCGCCGACCTGGTCGTGGGCGTCAACGCCGGCCAGATCAAGTCGGGCGCCCCGTGCCGCAGCGACCGTATCGCCAAGTACAACCAGCTCATCCGCATCGAGGACGAGCTCGAGGGCAGCGCGCGCTACGCCGGCAAGGCCGCGTTCTACAACATTCGCTAGGCACGCGGAGCTCGCGGGGGCGGGGAAGACTCGGATTCGCCTTGCTTCAGCCGGGCGCTGTTGAGCACCATTGGGCGCTGGGCCATATGGCTCAGCGCCTTTTTTATGTCGAGCAAAGGCTGGCGAAGGCGGTGCGCGCGCTCGTGCTATAACTAGAATACTTAGCGCAAACAAACCTCAACCGCACAAGGCGCACATGGATCAGATTTACGACAACAGGTACTATTCCGCCGGTTCGCGTGAGCCGTCGCCTCGCCGTGCGCGCACGGTGCAGCTCGGTGGGTCCGTCTACGCCGGCGCCGACCGCTCCACGCAGCGCCCGACAAGTACCTCGCGCCCCAATGCTCATGTGAATACTTTGGCAGATGGACCAGTGCGCCCGGCACGTTCGTCGCATGCGTCGCGTCCCTCGGCCCAGACGCACGACAGGTCGAGCAGGCCCTCGAGCCGTCTTTCGGGCTCGGACTTTATGCACTACGCCAACGACAACGCGGTGGTCAAGGCGATCTACGACTTTACCCACGGTCCTCAGCGAGGGCTATTTATCGGCATCGTCGTTGCCCTGGTGCTCGTGAGCCTGTATTTCCCCGTGCGCGACCTGTACGTGGCAAAGCGTTCGAGCGATATCTTGGCCAAGCAGGTCGAGATTCGCCAGCAATACAATGATGAGCTGCAAAAAAGCGTCGACAAGCTGCTCTCGGAGGAGGGTATCAAGGACGCGGCATCCGAGGACCTGGGCCTGGTGATGCCCGGCGAGAAGAGGATTGAAGTGCAGGGCCTGGACGGCGATTCGGATGCCTCGTCGAGCCAGAAGTCGTCGAACGCCAAGAAGGCCAGCGAAGTTGCCAAGGAAATCGAAGAAGTCGGCAAGGACGCGCCGTGGTACATCCAAGCGCTCGACATGCTGTTTGGGTTTAACGGCGTCGAGGGCCAGACGGTCGTGTCCAACGGCAAATAGCGCCCGGAGGGGAGCCCGCAATGACAAATTGCAAACGCTATAAGGTGGCCGCGATCGACCTGGGAACGGTGTCGTCGCGACTGGTGTTGGCCCAGGTCGAGGGCGGGGCGATTGTGGAATCGTCCAAGCATACCGAGATTACCGACTTGGGTGAAGGCGTGGACGCGACGGGTCGCTTTTGCGAGGCGGCGGTCGAGCGCGTGCTCGCTGCATGCCGCATGTTTGTGGACGAGGCGCGTGCCTTTGGGGCCGCGTGCATTTGCACCACATGCACGAGCGCCGCGCGCGATGCATCCAATGCCGCACTGCTGCTGGACGGTCTGCGTGAGCTGGGGCTCGAACCGCAGGTGATTCCGGGCGAGGTCGAGGCGCGCCTGACGTTTTTTGGCGTGGCGCACGACTTTGCCGGCGAGCGCATCATTGTTGCCGATTCGGGCGGCGGATCCACGGAGCTCGCGACGGGCGTCTATGCGCCGGAGCGTGGGGTCTTTGCGCTGGAGGGCACGCGTTCGCTGGACATCGGTTGTCGCCGTGTGACGGAGCGATTTTTCTCGGCACTGCCGCCCGCACGCGGCGAGCTTACTGCCGCTGCCGCGTGGGCGGGCGAGCAGTTCGCTGCCTATTTTGAGGGCCTGCCGAGCAATTTTGAGCGCGCCGAACGCTTGGTCGCAGTGGGTGGCACCGTCACCACACTCGTGGCGCTCGTTCATGAGCTGGAACCGTACGATTCGAGCTTTGTGCACCTGCGCGAGCTTTCGCTGGATCAGGTTTCGGCCGCTATCGAGCGCATGTCTGCGTTGGATGCGGACGGCATCGCCGCTCTACCGGGTGTACAGCCCAAACGCGCGGGCGTGATCTTGGCTGGTGCCGTGGTAATCCGCGAGCTTATGCGAGCCGGCGGCTACAAGACGCTCACTGTAAGCGAGAACAGCTTACTCGCCGGCATGGCCGCCACCATCAACGAGGCTCTCGACGGTGCGACCCCCACCATCTCCTGGACCCCAGAGCTCAGCACCCTCTAAATAAGTTGCGGTGAAATAGTTCCTAAATAAGCTGGTAAACGGTATAAAGGATCTATTCCACCGCAACTTCTAAGGGACCGAAGCTGTCTTTTTAGCCCGTCCTAAATTAGTTGGCTTTCTGAAGCGCGGGGCGGTGGGACGTCTGCGTATTTGCTGCGCAAATCCGCACCGGCTTCGGACGCCTGCTGGCGCCCTCGCCGGCTCGCTGCGGACGCTGCGCGTCCGCTTGACGCTCGCCCCCCCCTCGCGGGTTCGAGTCCCACCGGCATCTAAAAGAAGTAAGCCCGCATCCCTTGGGGACACGGGCTCGAAAGCTCCATATGGTAGGGGCGGTGGGACTCGAACCCACAATCCTTGCGGCGAGAGATTTTAAGTCTCCTGCGTATGCCAATTCCGCCACGCCCCCGTGAGACTAGAAGTCTAGCACAAGCCGTCCGTTACGCGTTGACGGCCATCGAGTGTTGCCCCGACTTCTCCAGGAACTCCTGGAACTTGGCTTCGTCGCCCTTGTTCTTGTACTGCAGAGCCAACAGATACTCCAAGCGGCAGCTCTTGACCTTGTCGTCACCGGCCTCCTTGAGCATGCGCTCCAGCTCGGGAATGTCGTTGTGGCGCTTGAGGATCATCGTGTCGTACATCAGTTGGCATTCGTGTGCGACTGCCTCGGCCTGGCCGCCCTCAAAGCCCTTGATCTCGTGCAACAGCTCTTTGGACTTTTTGCGGTCCTCCTGGCCAACATAGTAGTTAAAGGCCTTAATCACCAGGTCGACGCGCTGCATCTTGGGCAGATTGAGGCTCAACAGCAGGTCGAACATCTCGCTGGCGTGCTCGTGGTCCTCGCGCAGCAGATAGGAGTTCAGACGCAGGTAGTCGCGGTTGTAGCGCGGGTACAGCATGCTGGTGAGTTTGCCGTCGAGCAAACGATCGAACTCGTCCCACTGCTTGGCAGCCATAAGCTGCTGCAGACGCTTGAACGTGGTGCGTTTTTTGACGCTAAAGAACACCGACACGGCGATGCAGATGATAACGACGGCGGTCCAGAGGGTGCGGGAATCGGGCATTTCAGAGTCCTTAGTCGCTCGTAAAGCGAGCGGTATGGCAACACGTACTAGATGTATTATACGCAGCGCGCAAGCAAACTGGCATAAAAGCTCATCGAGGCTGAGTGCCATCGCTCGCTGCGGTACACTTACCTAAAGTAAACCATGAAGGGAGACATTACCTATGAAGAAGATCGTTTTGGCTTGCGGTGCTGGCGCTGCTACTTCCACGCTCGTTGCCCAGAAGGTCGCTACCCTGCTCGACGCCAACGGTTATGCCGACAAGTACGAGATCGTGCAGTGCGCCATCTCCGAGGCCAAGGATTACTGCGACGAGGGCGCTGACCTGCTGATCGCCACCACCGTTGCCCCCGAGGGCCTCACCTGCCCGTACGTGAGTGGCGTGCCCTTCATGACCGGCATGAACCGCGTTGCCGCCGAGAAGGCCGTTCTCGACGTCATGGCTCAGTAGGCGCTGACTGCATGAGTGAGCAGAACGCCAACCCGGTAGAGCTCTTTGGTATGCGCGTTGCCCATGTGGGCATTAACGCCACCGACCCGGCAGACGCCCTGGAGATCGCGGAGCTGTTCTCGACGATGATGGGCCTGCCCGTCATCGAGACCCCGGTTTCGTACTTCAACGATTCGCTGGTCGAGATCATGAAGCAGAACGGTCGTGGCACCAAGGGCCACATCGGCTTTGCCGTTAACGACATCGATGCAGCTGAGAAGTGGTTTGCCGAGCGCGGGCTCGAGGTCAACGAAGAGTCGCGCGCGCTGCTGCCCGACGGTGGTACCAAGCTCGTGTATTTTAAGCGCGAGTTCGCCGGTTTCGCCGTGCACCTGTGCCGCGAGTAGCGCACAAGCTGCCATAGCTGGCAAAAAGGGATAGGGCCGCGTGGCCCTATCCCTTTATTTATGCCGAGGGGCTTCCTATCGTGGCAGGCGAATCGTAAAGCGGCTGCCGACCCCTTCGACCGAGGTCACACCGATGACGCCGCCGTGGCTGTCGACGATCCACTTGGCGATCGCAAGCCCCAGACCCGAACCCTGTGCGCCGGCATCGCGCGCGTTGTCGGCACGGTAGAACCGCTCGAACGCGTGAGCTGCGGATTCCTGGTTCATGCCGATGCCCTCGTCCTCAACACTTATGTCGATCGTGCCCGCGCCCGCATCTGGCGTTATGCCAAATGTGACGGTCGTTCCCGCATCCGAGTACTTGGCGGCGTTTTGCACGATCACGCGCAGAGCCTGCTTCACGAGCGCCACGTCGACGGGCGCGTCGCAGCGCGGGTCGCTGGCAAGCGCAGCGTCAGAAGCCAGCCGATACGTGTGCTCGGTATCGATCATCTGCGATTCTTCGCATACCTCGCTGACCAGTGCAGCCAAGTTGGTATGCGCGCGCCGCAGGACCGTGCGCCCGGCATCGCCGCGCGCCAAAAACAGCAGCTGCTCCACAAGCTCTTGCATGTGCTCGCTTTCGGCTTTAAGGGACGCGATGGATTCCGCCAGCACGTCCGGGTCGTCCTTACCCCAGCGGTCGAGCATGTTCACGTAGCCCTGAATCACCGCGATGGGCGTGCGCAGCTCGTGGCTCGCGTCGTTGACAAAGCGCATCTGCTGCAGCTTGGCCTCTTGCATCTGGCGCAGCAGGCGGTTGAGTGCGACCTCGATGCTTGCCAGGTCGGCGTCGCCGGTGGTGACGCTCGGCGAGTCGACGCTTGCGCGCTCGATGGCCTGCTCCAGTGTTTCCATTTTGCCGCCGGCGAGTTGCATGCGGCCGAGTTCGTCCACGCGCAGGGCCAGATCGTTGAGCGGCGCCATGGTGCGGCGCACGCGGCGGGCGCCGCCGAGCATGTTGAGCACGCTGATGACCTGCCAACCCACAACGACAAGGTAGAGAGGCCATAGCGTGACGAGGTCCTGCGCGAGGGGGAAAGTCTTGGTGGTACGCGCAAGCTCGACGGTATAGGCGAGCGTTGTCGGGTCCCAGCCGCGCGCGGGCGTCAGCGTCATGCCGCGAACGGTGGCGCTGGGGATCCATCCTGCGGTAAACGCGCCGTTGGGCAGCGTCTGGTTGTATCCATAGACAAGGATCGCCGCCACAATCATTACTAGCAGCAGGTCGAGCCAAACGTAGCTCATCAGGCGGCGCCACATATAGCTCCAGTTGATGGCGCGGGCGATGGAGGTGACGCGCTTGGCCTCGGCGTTACGCGCGGCAGACATAGCCCACCCCGCGCACGGTTTGGATGATGCGGGCGCCGCCGGCGTCCTCGATCTTGGCGCGTAGATGCGCGATGTGCACGTCGACGTTGTTGGTGTCGCCCATGTATTCGTAGCCCAGCGCTTCGTGCGCGATGCGTTCGCGCGTGAGCACGGTCTCGGCATGCGCCATAAGCAGGGCGAGGACATCGAACTCGCGGGCCGTGAGCGCAATGGGCGAGCCGCCGACCGTGACTTCGCGGCGGTCGGGGTCGAGCGCAACCGAGCCCACGGCGAGCGTGGCGGGGGAGAGCGAGGCGGAAACCTGGGTCGAGTCACTGACCGGGGGCATCGCAGTGGCGCCGACACCCGTGCCGCCTGCCGCGCCCGTCCCGATGCCGCCAACGCCCGAAGCCGCCCGCACGGCCTCCGAGCGCTTCAACGCCACGCGGATCCGTGCGAACAGCTCCTCAATCGCAAACGGCTTGGTCAGGTAATCGTCGGCGCCGGCATCGAGCCCGGCCACCTTGTCCATCACGGCATCGCGCGCGGTGACCATAATCACCGGCACATCCTTGTGCTTGCGGACGCGTCGCAGCACCTCCATGCCGCTGAGCTGAGGCAACAGCACATCGAGCAGAATCAGATCGTAGTCGCGCTCCAGCGCCAGGTCCACGGCGGTGCGGCCGTCGGCGGCGTGCTCCACCTGGTAGCCCTCGTGCTCCAGCTCGAGCGTCACAAAGCGGGCGATTTTCTCCTCGTCCTCTACGATCAGGATTCGTGCCATACGTGCCCCCGTCTGCGATTACTTGTCGTCGTTGAGATTTTGCTTGATGTCGTCCGCGGCGTCGGCGGCGTGATTCATAAGGTTGTTGATGCTGCCGGGCACGTCGCCGTTGCTGTCGATGCGGTAGCGCATGCCAAAGAACAGGCCAATCAGCATCAGCCATATCGTGGCGCCCCAGGCAAACAGCGCGACGATGGGGATCAGGATGGGAATGTTGAGGATGATCGCATCGCGGCGCGTGGCGATAAACTTGGTGTCCAAACTCAGGCGGAAGAGCTTTTTGAGGTACTCCCACACGCTGTCCATCTTCTTGGAGAAGTCGGTCTTTTCGCTCGACTTTTCGTAGGCGGCCTGCGCGGCGACCATCTCGGCCGAGGGCTCGTCGACCGGCGCGGACTCGGTGGCGGCGTGCGCCGATGTGGTCTGCGTCTTGCCCTGCGACTCGAGCCAAATGATGGCGTCCAAAACGTTGCCGTCGGCAGCGTCGAGCGCCGCCTTGGCGTCGGTGTAGCTCACATTGCACTTGGTGCGGATGGTTTCAACTTTTTCGAGGTCGTCCATGACCTGTCCTTTCGTTCGATGGGCGCGAGCGTTGCGTTCGGCGGCCTGCGTTGCGCGGCGCCGCCCCGCCCCTTGTTCGAACTCTATAGTGCAGGTTATAGATTAAGCGATTCTTGAGCCAAGATTAATGTTGGATGAGTTTTTGGGTAGCGGTGGGAAAAGTATTAGACCTCGATAGCGGGGGATGTGGTGCCGGTGCAAAACGGCGTCAAAGGTTGGTCGAGCAGGCGGTTTCTCCATTGATGTCCGCACGACATGTGACACTTACCCTGCCGCCCTGCTCTGCCGCGGTGGCATATACCCGAACAGCGACCCTCTAAGGAGTTCGATACCAATGAGCGACAACACCAAGCATCTCGCAAAGAAGTGCGTCAAGGACGCGGGGCCGTGCCTCGCGCTGTGCCTTGCCGGCGCAGCGGTCGCGCTGCTGGCTGTTCTGGGGCCGTTTGATGTGCTCCGAAGTGCCAGTTCTCTGCGCGTTTGCATGGCTCTTGCCGGCACCATGATGACCGGCGGCGTGCTCGATCTGATCTTTTGGGTGTTTGACCCGTTTGGATGGAAGAGCGAGGGGTAGGTCCCAAAGGATGGAAGGGCTGGAACGGTTGACTTAGTGATCGTGCAGAATGTGGGCTAGCGACTTACAGGGAAGTGGTGATCCGATGACGGTCTATGTGACGGGCGATATTCACGGCGGCCTCGACATGCAAAAGCTGCGCGACTGGGATCTTGGGGATGGTCTGACAAGTGACGACTATCTCATCATCGCGGGCGACTTTGGCTTTCCGTGGGATTTCTCTGCCGAGGAATGTGCCGACATCGCCTGGCTGGAGTCGCGCCCCTATACCGTGCTGTTTGTCGACGGCAACCACGAGCGTTTCGATCACTGGTCGGAGCGCCCCATGGAGTTGTGGCACGGCGGGCTGACGCAGCGCCTGTCGGATACCTCTCCCATACGGCGCCTGACGCGTGGCGAGACTTTCGAGCTCGATGACTCAATGATCTTTACCATGGGCGGCGCCACGAGCGTGGACAAGGAATATCGCATTCCGTATTCCAGCTGGTGGCCGCAAGAGCTTCCGGACGAGCGCAACTTTGAGGAGGCGCGGGCAAAGCTCGACAGCGTGGGCTGGAAGGTCGACTACGTGATCACCCACACCTGCTCCACGCGCATGCTTTCGCCCACGCTTTATCCGGCACCCGGCTGGAATTACCCCGCCGTTGATCGGCTTACGGCATTTTTCGATGAGCTGGAAGACCGCTTGGATTACAAGCGCTGGTACTACGGGCATTTTCATCGGGATGCCAACCCTGCCGAGCGCCATACCGTGCTCTACGACTGCATCGTTCGCCTGGGCGACGAACTCCAGCCCTGGGATGTCGCGTAGGGGCGGGGTGGCTGGCTACTCGACCGTTACAGTGATGTTTTCCCGATGCGTACGGATAACATCCCAGCTAAAGTGCTCAACCAGCTGCTCGGCAGAGCGCGGTGTGGCGTCCGGCGCGATGCCTGTTTGCCCGGTGAGCCAGCCCAGCAGTGCCTCGGGCGCGCCAAAGCGGGCGCGGAGCTCGCCCAGGTCCAGGTCGCGGTCGCGCTTGGAAAGGCGGCGGCCGTCCGGCGACATGAGCAGCGGAATGTGCGCGTAGTGCGGTGTGGGAAGTCCCAGCAGATGCTGCAGGTAGATTTGGCGGGGCGTGGAGCCCAGCAGATCGCATCCGCGCACGACCTCGGTGACGTCCATGGCAGCGTCGTCGACCACCACGGCTAGCTGGTAGGCAAAAACGCCGTCGCTGCGGCGCACCAAAAAGTCACCGCACTCGGTGGCGAGTGCTTCGCATTGGGCTCCGTACGTGCGGTCCACGAATTCGATCACGTCGCTGGCGAGGTCGTCGACGGTGGGCACGCGCAGGCGCGTGGCCGGAGCACGCAGGGCACTGCGGCGGGTGATTTCTTCAGCAGAAAGACCTCTGCAGGCGCCGCGGTAGATGGGCGTGCCGTCGCTGGCGTGCGGCGCGCTCGCGGCGTGGAGTTCGGCACGCGTGCAAAAACAGGGATAGGTGAGGCGGGCGTCTTGCAGCTGGCGCAGGGCGTCCTCGTACAGATCCAGGCGATCGTGCTGGTAGTAGGGGCCTTCGTCCCACTCGAGCCCCAGCCAGGTCAGATCGTCAATCAGTTGAGCGGCAAGTTCCGGGCGCTTGCAGCGATCGTCCAGGTCCTCGATGCGCAGCACGATGCTGCCGCCCTGGCTGCGGGCCGAAAGCCACGAGCACAGGCAGCTGAACACGTTGCCCAGGTGCATGCGGCCCGAGGGCGACGGGGCGAAACGGCCCACGACGGGCGCGGGGGCGGAGGCGGGTGGCGTCGCTGGCGCGTCCGCGGCGGGCGTTGCTATGTTGCGTGTTTTGATATCCATGCGGACGAGTATAGCGCGGGACGCGATGGGGAGGCGTCGCTGTGGTCCGTAAGTTGTCGGGGCCCCGCATTGCGTGTGACGGGCTGCAGACTCGGTGCTTTGATTCCCGTCCATCAACTTGGCACCTTAGACGACAGAAACCCCGGCAGCTCTTCGCAACTGCCGGGGTTTCCGCGGAAAAGGGGGACATGATCCTCGAGCGAACGGCAAAGGGGCAAACCGTTTTCGCTCAACTGCTTTATGCCCCTCGGCTGGCGGCTCAATCAGCGCGTGCCGCGCCCACACAAAGCCGCTACACCTGTGACGGAGCTATGAAGTGGTATCTATTGCTGGCGCAGGCCATGCCAAGGAGTGTCCCAGATTGCCGGCAGATAAGGAACGTCCCCAGGTGCCGGTCGCGGGCGTGACTTTCGTCCCGTTTGATACTCCGCTGGCCTAGATGTTCGTCATGTGCGCCCGTAAACGTGGGACAATGGCGTTACTGGTATCACAGACAAAGGACGTGCCCATGAACGACCCCGTTGCCAAAACCTGTCGGCAGCGCCGCCTGTTTGCGCGATTTGCTTCCGTCTGCGCACTCGTCGCGCTTGCATTGCTGCTACTGCCCGCCGCCGCGCACGCCGACGGTTATTCCATGACCCAAACCTATATCAGTGCCACGGTTGAGGCCGATGGATCGCTGACCGTTGTCGAGGGACGCCAGTTTGATTTCGACGACGACATCAACGGCGTGTTTTGGGAGATCAATACGGGCACCAACCAGCAGGGCGGCACGGCGGGCGTCGACGTGCTGAGTGTCGAGGAAGAGGACACCGCGTTTAACAAAGTCGATAGCGCGAACAAGGGCGATTCTGGCGTCTACACGGTCGAGCAGACCAGTGACGGCGTAAGGATTAAGGTGTTCAGCCCCCACGAGAGCGGCGACAGCGCGATCTATTTTGTGAGCTACACCATGACCGGTGCGGTTATGAACTGGGCCGATACCGCCGAGCTCTACTGGAAGTTCGTGGGCGACGGCTGGTCTGCGGATTCCGACGATGTCGAGATGGAAGTGCGCTTCGCAAATGCCGCTGCCGGGACGGCGGCCGTCAAGGGCGATAATTTCCGCGCATGGGGCCACGGCCCGCTGACGGGCGATGTATCGCTCGATGCGGACGAACCCATGGTCACCTATACCATTCCCTGTGTGCATCAGGGCGAATTCGCCGAGGCACGCATCGCCTTCCCTAGCGACTGGGTGCCGCAGCTTACCGCCTCGGGCGAAGAGCGCATGTCAACGATCATGAGCGAAGAGAAGGAATGGGCTGACGAGGCTAACGCCCGCCGCGCTCACGCTCGCATGATTGCCAATGCACTTGCCGTGCTAAGTGTTGTCGCGGCGTTGGCCTTTACCGGCACAATCGTTGTGCTTAAGCTGCGCCGCCGTAAGCCCAAGCCGCTTTTCCAGGACGAATATTTCCGCGATGTGCCTTCGGCCGACCATCCCGCCGTGCTTTCGGCTCTCATGAGCTGGAACGAGGTGCCCGATCAGGCATATATCGCCACGCTTATGAAGCTCACCGACGACCGTGTGATCAAGCTGGAGCAGGCGACCGTGACCAAGGCCAAGAAGGGCCTGTTGGGGCGTGAAAAAGAAGAGCAGACGTATCGCGTGACGGTGAGTGATGCGGGCTGGAAGTCGGCCAAGGGCATTGACCGCATGGTGCTCAAGGTCTTCTTTGCCGGTGCTAAGCCCGACGAGAACGGTGATCGCTCGCGCACGTTTGACGAGCTGCAGCACTACGTCAAGCAGCACGCTACGCCCGTGGGCGACAAGCTCGAGGACTATCAGAACACCGTTAAGGGCAAGTTGGCCGATAGCGAGTACGTTGCCTCGGACGGCATTGTCGCAATGGTGTTTTGCCTGGTTCTTGGTATTCTGATCGCCTTTATTCCCGTGGGATCCATCTTCTTTACCGATGGCGCACAGGCGAACATTACCGCCGCGGTTATCTCGGTGCCGATTGTGCTGGTGGGTATCGGCGTGGGCCTTACGTTCCGCCGCTTTACGCCGGAGGGCGCCGAGGTGGCGGCTCGCTGCAAGGCACTTAAGCATTGGCTCGAGGACTTCACTCGTCTAAAGGAAGCCGTCCCCGGCGATCTGGTGCTGTGGAACAAGCTGCTGGTGATGGGCGTGGCGCTGGGTGTTTCCAAGGAAGTGCTGCGTCAGCTTGCCGAGGCCGTGCCGCCCGAGGTGCGCGAGGCCGACGGCTTCTATGACAATTATCCCTGCTACTGGTGGTACTACCATCATTACGGTATCGAGTCTCCGCTCGATTCGTTCGACGACGTGTATCACGAGAGCATCCGTGAGCTGGCGTCGAGCTCCGACAGCTCGGGCGGCGGCGGAGGCGGC
Organism: Collinsella sp. CLA-SR-H006; assembly: GCF_040097075.1. Classification (NCBI taxonomy): domain Bacteria; kingdom Bacillati; phylum Actinomycetota; class Coriobacteriia; order Coriobacteriales; family Coriobacteriaceae; genus Collinsella; species Collinsella sp. CLA-SR-H006. Next base: position 25,665 of record NZ_JBBNPD010000010.1, read on the forward strand.
GGCTTCTCTGGCGGCGGAGGCGGCGGCGTCGGCGGAGGCGGCGGCGGAACGTTCTAGCGCGCTCTGATTTTTGGGATGGATCTTCTCCGGCGACTGCCGACGGATCCATCCCATTTTTATGCGCTACCTACGAAGACTGTCCCCAACGACTAGTCACTGGGAACGTTCCTAAATGACTAGGTATGGCTGCCGGGTTTAGGCTGTTAGGTCGAGTTCGTAGAGGAAGCTTTCGCGCGGCATGGCGTGGCGGCGCTCTTCGCGGTTGGCGCGGTGCGTGGCCGTGCGCTTAAAGCCGTGCAGTTCGTAGAACTGCCACGAGCAGTTGGAGTCGGTGTACAGGTGCGCCCTCGTCGCTCCAAGCGAGGACAGGTGCGAGACGGCGGCATCGAGCAGAACCGTGCCAACGCCTAGGCCATGGACATCGCGATCCACGGCAAGCAGCGTGACCTCGTTGTCGTGCGGCAACGGGCTGCTCTCGAGCAGGCGGTTGTTGGTTCGAATGGTTGCGCGCACAAACGAGAGGTACTCGGCGCAGGCATCGGGCTCTAGCTCACGCATCTGCGATAGCAGCGCGCGTTCGGTATCCATCCAATGTTCCTTAACGGTGGCGCCGGAGCTCTGTCCCGCACGCGCGAGCGAAATACCACGCGCCTGACCGTCGATTACGGCAACCTGTGAAAACGTCGACGACGAAAGGCAGTAGGCGAGGTCGCACGCGGCCTCAAGGCGGTTGTACTCATCGTTATCCGAATTGTTATGCCAAAGCTGCTGCAGAATCAGCGCGATGGCGTCGAAGTCTTCGGTATCAAACGGTCGGTAGAGAACCCGCGAGACCATGGTGCCTCTTTCTTTCGCGGATGCATATCGAGCACAGTTCTACCACGCCATTGGCATCTAATTATGGTGCCCCTGTGTTCCATGAACTCACCGTGCCCGGTGCCGTGCCCATCCCCTCTGCTCGCAAACTTTTTCTGCATATGCGCCCGTTGCGGGGTGCATCGATGCGCTCGATGCGCTACATTAAATCAGTATTTTCAATGCCGCTGCGCGAGCGCTGCAGATCGACGTATCACCGACTCACAGAGCACGGCGGCGTACCAGACAGGAGGACTGCATGGGATCTGATGTGAAGATCGCACGCGCGTTGATCTCGGTTACCGATAAGACGGGCGTCGTCGATTTCGCACGGACGCTGGTTGACGACTTTGGCGTCGAGATCATCTCTACGGGCGGCACGGCTCGTGCCATCGAGGACGCGGGCGTTCCCGTAACCCCCATCGAGGAGTTCACGGGCTATCCCGAGATGATGGACGGCCGCGTTAAGACCCTGCACCCCAAGGTTCATGGCGCGCTGCTGGCCCGCCGCGATTCCGAGCAGCACATGCAGGAGGCCGCTGAGCACGGCATTAAGCTGATCGACCTGGTCGTCGTCAACCTGTACGAGTTCGAGAAGACCGTTGCCAACCCCGAGGTCACCTTCGCGGACGCTATCGAGCACATCGACATCGGTGGCCCCTCTATGCTGCGCTCTGCTGCCAAGAACGCCGCGAGCGTTACCGTCATCTCCGACCCGGCCGACTATGATGCCGTCCTGGCCGAGATGCACGAGACCGGTGGCTGCACCACGCTTTCCACCCGTCGTCGCCTGCAGGTGAAGGTCTACCAGACCACCGCCGCCTACGACACGGCTATCTCCCGTTGGCTTGCCGCCCAGGCGAGCGACGTGGCGGACACCTCTGCCAAGCTCGAGATCTCGCTGGAGAAGGTCGACGACCTGCGCTATGGCGAGAACCCGCAGCAGAAGGCTACGGTCTACCGCTTTGCCGAGGGCTGCGAGAACACCGCGAGCTCGCAGTTCCCGCTCGTTGGCTCCGAGCAGATCCAGGGCAAGCCGCTCAGCTACAACAACTATCTGGATGCCGATGCCGCTTGGAACCTGGTCCGCGAGTTCGACGAGCCGGCCTGCGTGATTCTCAAGCACCAGAACCCCTGCGGCTCCGCCGTTGCCGAGGACATTACGTCTGCTTACGACCGCGCCTTCGCCTGCGATCCCAAGAGCGCCTTCGGCGGCATCATCGCCTGCAACCGCGAGGTTCCCTATGAGCTGGTCGAGCACTTTGCCGATCAGAACAAGCAGTTCGTCGAGGTTATCATCGCCCCGAGCTACACTGCCGAGGCGCTCGAGCGCATGGCCAAGCGCCCCAACCTGCGCGTGCTGGCCACCGGCGGCGTGGACCACGGCGCCCAGGTGGAGCTGCGCTCCATCGACGGCGGCATGCTGGTGCAGGAAGTCGACCACGTGACCGAGGATCCCGCGACCTTTACGTTCCCCACCGACCGCAAGCCCACCGACGCCGAGATGGCCGAGCTCGAGTTTGCCTGGAAGGTCTGCAAGGGCGTTAAGTCCAACGCCATCTTGGTTTCCAAGGGCAAGGCCGGCATTGGCATGGGCCCGGGTCAGCCTAACCGCGTTGACTCTGCGCTGCTTGCCTGCGAGCGTGCCGAGGACTTCTGCGAGCGCGAGGGCGTGGAGAAGGGCGGCTTTGCCTGCGCAAGCGACGCATTCTTCCCGTTCCGCGACAACGTCGACGTGCTTGCTGCACACGGCGTGACCTGCATCATTCAGCCCGGCGGCTCCAAGCGCGACGACGAGAGCATCCAGGCCTGCAATGAGCACAATATTGCTATGGTCTTTACCGGCGCTCGCCACTTCCGCCACTAAGTTCCGCCTTGGGACAAAATAATCTCCGCAAAAGACGGCTGCTCCGTTTGGAGGGCCGTCTTTTTGGTATAAGAGGACGGAATGACTAACACGAAAGGTATGACCATGCCCCAGATTGATGATGCCGAGCTGTTTGGCAATGCCGAGGATCAGCGTGCGTACGAGGACTTTTGCGCCAATCAGGAGGCGGTCGAGAAGTTTACGCTCGACAAGCCCGCGCTTGTCTGCCGTTGGCGCATGTCCAATAAAAAGGTGCCCATGCTCAACCGCCACATTCGCGCACTGTCCGAGCGCTTGGTGCAGGGCGAGCCGCTTACCCATAACATGCTCAGCTGGGCCAAGCAGCACGTTGAGTGGTCGCTTGCCGAGGGCGATTACACCGCACGCGACGGCGTGCTCATGCTGGTGATCGACGTCAACGGCAACGCCGCCATGACGGTGGGGGAGTACGAGCCGCTAGCCGATACGTCGGCCAAGGCGCTACGTGCCCGCTCCGCCGAGGCCCGCTCCGAGGCCGACGAAACCGGCGTGGCGCCCGAGCTGCTTGCTGCCGTCAACAACGGCGAGCTTGCCTTTGTGGCGCCGGCGGACGAGTGCCTGTGCGGCACGGCGACGCTCATCGAACAGCTGGCCCAGACCAAGGGCATCCCGGTCGCGCGCGTAGATATTCCCGCACAGCTCAAGGGCGCCTTGTTCCTGGTGAGCGACGAGCACGGCGTGGTCCCCGCAACCGAGACGGACGCCGCCGAGGCCGACGCCGCCACGGTCGCCTTCTTCGCTGAAGGCTACGAAAAGCTCCGTGCCCGCCGCTCCTAACCTCAAGGCGGGGTGAGCTTACTGAAGCGAGCGAGCGCGTTCGATGGCGTAGGCGAGCGACAGCTGCTCCATCTCCGGGGCACATTTGTAGCTCAGTCCGGTGAGAGCTGTCACCTTATCGAGGCGATATCGAATCGTGTTCGGGTGCTGGTTAGTCTGCTTGGCGGTTTGCTCGATACGTCGGTCGTTCTCGATGAATGCGGCGAGCGTGGATTCCAGTTCGCTGCCATGCTCACTGTCGTGCTCGCGTATCGGCGAGAGAATCGCCTCCGAGAACGATCGCATCTCCGGGGTTTCCGCAAAAGGCATCACGGTTCTCAGGATGCCGAGCTGCGTATAGCGGACGGGCCCCTCGGCTCGTTGACAAGATAGGCGCTGTGCGTAAATCGCCTGCGAGATCGCCTGCGCCACCGCCTCGTCTCCAAACAGAATATCGCTGATGCCGAGCCCTTCCGCTCCGCCATCGATACCGCTAGCCTCGATGAGCTCCGTGAGCGCCTGCACGATTCGCTCCACATCGAGCGCCTGCTCCGAGTCGCTTGTCGCTACGAATAGCAAACCTCCGTCATAGGGTGCCAGCATGTTGTGGCATCCGGCGAGGGTCGATTTTGCACAGAGACGTTCGATTTGCAAAAACGTACGCGGGTCGAGGGGCCCTGCAAACGATGCGAACAGGGCGACCGCTTCGTCCAGAAATGACGGGTTGAGACCTCGGATGCGTCGGCAGATGGACTCGGGCGATACGTCTGTCCTCAGGGCATCGATCTCGCGCTGCGCGAAGTCGATGGACGCGAGCTGCTCGATATGCCGTTTGACCTCATAGATGACGCTGTCAAAGAACAGTGAGTCGTCGGTCGTGAGAAAGACCGGGTAGTGCCGCGCGTTGGCGTAGCGGATGGCTTGGTCGGGAATCGGGATGTGCAGGACGTTTTTGATGATGAGACCGCTCGTTCCCTTGGCGACGAGGTATTTCACGGCTTCAGTGATGAGGTACGGGTCGTCCTTCGCATAGAGGAAAGTGCTGAGGATGATCTCGTCTGAGCTGAAGTTGACGCGCTGGTATTTGTTCTTGAGGCCGGGCATGAGTTCATAATCGAGGATCCCGACGCCAGAGACGGCACGCGAGACGCCATCGCTGCCGGCGATTAGACGGACCGACCCCTCATATTCCCGTGAGAAGTCCGAGATGGTGTATAGCATCAGCATCACCTTGTAAATTATTACAATAAGTACCTGTACAAATAGGATAATCGCACATCCGTATGCCTTTGATGCGATAAATAGTTCAAATACCTGCTGATAGAACGAAAAATCAGATCGAGAATCGTTGTAGATTCCAACAAGAAATGATCCTTGGCGGCATCGTTACTAAACCGTACAGTGAAGCAACGTAAAGCTTTCGCTGAGAGGAGCGATGATGGGGCAGATGGTGGTGCTTTCGGCCGAGGAAGTTTCCAAGGTGCTGACGATTGAGGATGCAATCGCTGCCGTGGAGGAGGCATATCGCCAGAAGGCAACGGGCAAGGGTGTAGCGTGGCCGATGGTATATGAGCAGTTCGAGCCCGGTGTGGCCGATATGGATATCCGCTCGGGCGAGTTGGCGGGAAGCGGCCTCTTCGGTCTCAAGCTCACTGCCTGGTTCTCTCAGAATCCCAAAAAGGGGTTGCCTGAGATCTTTGGCACCACGCTGCTGTGCGACAACGCGACGGGAGAGCCGTTGGCGCTGCTCAATGCCTCCGCCGTCACTGGACTTCGCACCGGTGCCGCCGCTGCGCTCGGTGCCAAGTGGCTGGCTCGGGCGGATGCGTCCAAACTGCTTGTTGCGGGTGCCGGCCACATGAGCACCTATATGGTGGCGGGCGTGCTCGCCGCCTGTCCCAAAGTGAGCGAGGTCAAGGTGTGGGAGCCGGTTTCCGATGCCGCGCCCGAGGCCCGCGTCGAGCGCATGCGAGACGAGGTCGCCCATATCTTGGGCGCCTGCGAGCATGCTCGCGAGGCATCCACCTATTCCATCGAGGCGACGGCTGACGGCCAAGGTGCCGCGGCGGAGGCCGACATCATCGTGACGATCACGCCGGCGACCAAGCCCATCATTCTCGATTCATGGGTGCGTCCTGGTACGCATATCTCCTGCGTCGGTGCCGACATGCCCGGCAAGCAGGAGCTCGCCTCGGCGCTTGTCGCCCGTGCCGCTGTTTACGTCGATGACCGCGAGCAATCGGTCGCGTCCGGTGAGCTGGAGATTCCGGTTGCCGAGGGCGCCATCACGCCCGAGGACATCAAAGCGGAGCTCGGCGAAGTCATCGCCGGCGCGGCTACGGGGCGCTCGGATGACGAGCAGGTGACGGTGTTCGATACGTCGGGCATCGCCGTTCAGGACCTTTCGGCATCGAAAATCGCCTACGACCGCGCCATCGAGGCGGGGCTGGGCACCGTGGTGGAACTGTAAGAAAGTCAAGGAAAGGAAACGACAATGCAGATCAAGGATTTCGCCGTCGAGCAGTGGATGAACGAGTGGGAGACCAAGTGCACCCACAACGTTGCGGAGACGTGCGTCTACTCCCTCACGCTCGACCAGCTGTTCGAGCTTACGAACACCGACAAGAAGGCGTGGCTCGATAGCCTGTGCTCGCGCCGATTCACCTACGGAGACATCGAGGGGCAGCCCGGCTTCCTCGAGGGGGTCGCGCGTCTCTATAAGACGGTCGAGCCCGGGCATATCGTGCCCACGCACGGCGCGACCGGTGCCAACTCCCTGGTTATTTCCACGCTCGTCGAACCGGGCGATCACGTAGTCTCCGTCAAGCCCACCTACCAGCAGCTTTACTCGATTCCCGAGATGTGCGGTGCGAAGGTCGATATTCTTCAGCTCGATCGCAAGAACGGCTACCACGTCGACGTCGACGCGCTCGATGCCCTGGTGACCGACGATACCAAGCTCATCTGCATCAATAACCCGGACAACCCCACGGGCGCCCTGCTCGACACCGATACGCTCAAGGCGATTGTCGAGGTCGCGCGCAAACACGACGCGTGGGTGCTCTGCGACGAGGTCTACCGCCTGCTTACTCAGACGGATGAGTACTCCGAATCCGTGATCGACCTGTACGACAAGGCCATCGTCACCGCATCCATGTCCAAGGTCTGGTCGTTCGCCGGCCTGCGTCTGGGCTGGGCGGTCACCAAGAGCCCGGAGCTCCGTCGCGCGCTGCTCTCGCATCGTGACTACAACCTGATTTCCGCCGGCATATTCAGCGAGACGGTGGCGGAGCTGATTCTGGGCAACGCTTCCGTGATCCTTGAGCGCAGCCGCCGCATCGTCCGTCAGAACCTTGCTGTTCTGGAGAAGTGGGTCGAGAGCGAGCCACACCTGTCGTTCGTTAAGCCCGAGGCGGGTACCACCGCGCTCGTGTATTACGACTACGACATCGACTCCAGGACGTTCTGCATCGACATGATTAAGAAGTCCGGCGCGCTCGTCACCCCGGGCGATTGCTTCGAGGAGCCCAAGAGCATGCGCATCGGCTATGCATACTCCGATAACACCGACGACCTGCAGAAGGGCCTGGATGTCATCTCCGCGTACATGCGTACGCTCGAGTAGAGACTCGAGGTCGAAGTGATGGGGCCGATCGGCTTAGGACCGGTCGGCCCCTATTTTCTCTCAAGGCTACCGAACACTATTGTCACATTAGATGCCCACGGGGTCGCATCGCTGCGACGCCGTGGGCATAATGGTGTGGAAAGTGCAAGTTACGAGAAACGGGAGGACACATGGCGCTGATCTATGTCGTTGAGGACGACGAGCCCATTCGTCGTGAACTTATCGACATCCTTGCCCGCGCCGGGTTTGAAATCGAGGCCTGCGAATCGTTTGAGCATGTCTCGCGCGATATTCTCGCCGCCGCGCCCGACCTGGTGCTGCTCGACCTCACGCTTCCCGTCAAGGACGGCCAGCATATCTGCCACGAGGTTCGCCGCGAATCCGAGGTTCCCATCATCGTCCTCACGTCGCGCACGACCGAGATCGACGAGGTCATGGCCATGACGCTCGGCGCGGACGACTTTGTTCCCAAGCCCTATAGCGCCCGTGTGCTCGTGGCGCGCATCAATGCCTTGCTGCGTCGCACCGCGGCGGCGGGCGAGCGCAGCACGCTTGTCCACAAGGGCCTGGAGCTCGATCTCGCTCGCTCCATGGTCACCAACATGCAGACCGGTACCAGTACCGAGCTCACCAAAAACGAGCTGCGTATTCTCTCGCTGCTTCTGAGCCGTGCGGGCAAGATCGTCTCGCGTCCGGCCATCATGCAGGACCTGTGGGACTCCGACGCCTTCGTGGACGACAATACGCTGACCGTCAACATCAACCGCCTGCGCACCACGCTCGAAAAAATCGGCATCAAGGGGTATTTGACGACGCACCGCGGCCAAGGCTATTCGGTCTAGGGGCCGGCTATGTCGTTCGCCAAATTCTTCAAAGATGCGCTGCTTCCCGTCGCCGTGTGGACGTGCGGCGTGCTGCTGAGCTGCTTTGTGCTGACGGTCGCCGGCGCACCCGTCTCTATCGTGGTCGTGGCGGTCGGCGTGTCCTATATCTTTGGTATGCTGGGCATCGTGATCGAGTACGCGCGCCGTCGTCGTTTTCTGCGCCAGCTGGAGCGCGCGGCAGAGGAGCTCGAGAGTCCCGCATGGGTGCAGGAGATGGTGCAATGCCCGACCTATGCCGAGGGCGAGCTCGAGTACGAGGTCTTGCGCCGGGTGGGCAAAGCCGCTTGCGACGAGGTTGCCGAAGGCCGCCGTCAGACCGATGACTATCGCGACTATATCGAGAGCTGGGTCCATGAGGCCAAGCTGCCCCTGGCGGCGGCCCATCTGATTTTGGAAAACCTGGACGGTAGCGAAGACGACCTGTCGCGCGTGGACGATCTGGCACGCGAGCTTGCCCGCGTGGAGCGCTATATCGACCAAGCTCTGTACTATGCGCGCTCGGAAGTCGTGGAGCGCGACTACCTGATTCGCCGCTGGGATCTCAAGACCTTGGTGACGGGCGCGATTAAAGCCAACGCGCGCGAGCTTATCGCGGCGCACGTGGCTCCGGTGTGCGAGAACCTCGACTTTGAGGTCTTTACCGACGAGAAATGGCTCGAGTTTATTCTGGGCCAGCTCATTCAGAACAGCATTAAATATGCGCGTGAGGACGGCGCAAAGATCGTGTTTTCGGGTGCGTTGCTGGACGAGGGTCTGGCAAGCGAGCGCATCGAGCTTACCGTCGCGGACAACGGCTGTGGCGTGTGTGCGGCAGACCTGCCGCGCGTGTTCGAGAAGGGCTTTACCGGCGACAACGGCCGCACCACCAAGCGCGCAACAGGCATCGGCCTCTACCTGGTGGCGCGCCTGTGCTCCAAGATGGGCATCGACGTCACCGCGGCATCGGAGCCGGGCGAAGGCTTCGTCGTAACATTCGCCTTCTCAACCAACAAGTTCCAATATTTCGAGTAGTCGGGCCGTCTTGCGGTGCGGACGGCAATGTTCCCGAACGTGAACATAGCTAAGGCAATTGGCGCTATGTTCCCGAACGTGAATATAGCCGCAAGGATTTAAATGAATCGCCCCATAAAAAACGTGCCGCCCCAAACGGGGCGGCACGCCATCTTTTATCAGCCAACTCGTTGAAGTACGGTGACGAAGGCGCAAGGCCGGGAGGGGTTATCTAAGCCGACATCCCGCAGCCGCGAAGCGGCGAGGACGTCGGCGTGATAACCCCGCAGGCCCTGCGCCGGCGGGAAGGAACCTACTTCACGACCAAGATGTCGCAGTCCGTATTGCGTAGCAGGAACGTCGAAATCGAACCCAGCAGCGCATACTTGATCGAGGACAGGCCGCGTGCGCCGCAGAGCACCAGGTCGGGCTTGACTACGTCGAGCATCTCGTCCTTGAGCGTCTCGCGAATACGGCCAGCACGAATCATGACCTCGACCTCGGGAATGTCAGGATTGGCCTTGGCCTCCTCGAGCTGCTTGGCAATGGAGTTCTTAAATGCCTCCTCTAGGCCGTTGACCAGATCGACCGGATAGGAACCGGCGCTCTCGAGCGCCGTGGAATCGATAACGTGGCCGATGATTAGCTTGGCGCCGTTGTTCGCGGCGACCTTGATGGCGCGTGCGAGCACAAAATCCTGCTGCTCAGTACCGTCGAGTGAAACAAATACCTTGGTGTAGCCCTCGTTCATGGTTTCCTCCTTGGTCTATCGCACGGGCGCGGGGCTCGTGCGTCGGGCGGGCGCGGGCGCGTTGGCCGCCGGACACTTTATCTTGTTGCAGTTATACCCAAGGATTTCGGTTTGACCGCTCGCAATTCTGTGAACGGACGAGTTTTTTGGTAAGGGTAGGCGCAGACGCGCACGAACGGTTGATAATGGGACATCGCCCGCACCGTCCGCAGAACAATATCGGCGGGTGTCTAACGAGGGGGTCCCTTTGGATATCATCGAGCTTCTAAAATCTGCCTTCATGGGCCTGGTCGAGGGCATCACCGAATGGCTGCCTGTTTCGTCGACCGGTCACATGATCTTGGTGGACGAGTTCGTCAAGATGAACGTGAGCGAGACGTTCTGGAATATGTTCCTGGTCGTGATTCAGCTCGGCGCCATTCTGGCCGTCTGTGTGCTGTTCTTCCATGAGCTCAATCCGTTCTCGCCCAGCAAGGGCAAGGAGGGCCGTCGCGACACCTGGGTGCTGTGGGGCAAGATTGTGCTCGGTTGCATTCCTGCGGCGGCGATCGGCCTGCCGCTCAACGACTGGATGGAGGAGCATTTCTACAATGCTCCCGTCGTGGCGCTGGCGCTCATTGTGTACGGCGTGCTGTTTATCGTGATCGAGAACTGGCGCGCGAGCAAGCGCGAGGAAATGGCCGTTGCCGGTTCGTTTGGTTCGCGTGCTGTGGTGTCGGGTGGACGTCCCGCCGGTGCGCACTTTGCGGCGCCCGCCGCGGCTACCGCTGAGGATGAGGATGATGACGAGGATCTGGACTTTGGCTCCATCGCCACGCTCGAGGACCTGAGCTGGAAGACTGCGCTGGGTATCGGCTGCTTCCAGGTGCTTTCGCTGGTGCCTGGTACGTCTCGCTCCGGTTCTACCATCATCGGCGGCCTGCTTTTGGGCTGCACGCGTTCGGTGGCGTCCAAGTTTACGTTCTTCCTGGCCATCCCTGTTATGTTTGGCGCGAGTGCGCTCAAGCTGGTCAAGTACTTCATCAAGGGCGGCACGTTCGGCGCCAACGAGGTCGCTATCTTGGGCGTGGGCTGCGTTGTGGCCTTTGTGGTTTCGCTCATCGCCATCAAGTGGCTCATGGGCTTCGTCCGCCGTCACGACTTCAAGTGCTTCGGTGTTTACCGCATCATCCTGGGCATCGTAGTGCTCGCATATTTCTTCGTTCTGGAGCCGATGCTCGGCCTCTAACTTAGTCGACGCTGTGCGGCGGCCGGGGCGACAACTTGTCATTCAAAGGGGGTGGCATGACTAAAAGGTCTATGCCGCCCCCTTTTCATGCCAATTTGTTCGCCCCGGCCGCCGCTCGCTGCTGCTGCCATGACATCGGCGGTTTCGTGATTGCCAATAGATTGGTGCAAAGTAACCTGACCCCATTGCACAAAATCCGCTGGGGCGAGCCTGACGGTGACGCACGGAGTCGTGGTGTGATTTGCGTCGGTGTCCGCGCGGCTCGGTATACTGGTACGGCTCAAACTATGGCGCTGCCCGCAGGCGCGCCGTCCGTCAGATGAGGAGTCGCCCATGACCCAGCCCTTGCCCTGGGAAAAGAATGTCGCGGTACCTGTGCCGCCCGCGCCGGAACCCGTGCCGCTCGATGCATACACCGCCCCTGCTGCGCCGGAGCCCGAGCTCGTTCCGCTCGACATCTACGACGCTCCCGCGCCGGCGCCCAAGCCCGCCAAGCCGCTCGTCGACATCGACAGCCTTAATCCCGCTCAGCGCGAGGCGGTCCTGACCACCGAGGGCCCGCTGCTGGTCCTTGCCGGCGCCGGCTCGGGCAAGACCCGCGTCTTGACCTTCCGTATCGCACATATGCTCGGCGACCTGGGCGTTAAGCCCTGGCAGATCCTTGCCATCACGTTTACCAACAAGGCCGCGGCCGAGATGCGTGAGCGTCTGGCGGCACTCATTCCCAGCGGCACCCGTGGCATGTGGGTATGCACCTTCCATGCCATGTGCGTGCGTATGCTGCGCGAGGACGCCGACCTGCTGGGATACACCGGTCAGTTCACCATCTACGATGACGATGACTCAAAGCGCATGGTGCGCGACATTATGCAGGCGCTCGGTATCGAGCAAAAGCAGTTCCCCATCAACATGATCCGCAGCAAGATCAGCTCGGCCAAAAACGCCATGATCGGCCCCGAGGACATGCTCAAATCCGCCGACAGCCCCAATGACAAAAAGGCCGCGCAGGTCTACCTGGAGCTGGAACGCCGCCTGCGCGCCGCCAACGCGATGGACTTCGACGACCTGCTCGTGCGCACGCTCGAGCTGCTGCGCACCCGCCCCGAGGTGCTCGACAAGTACCAGGAGCGCTTCCGCTACATTAGCGTCGACGAGTATCAGGACACCAACCACGTCCAGTACGAGATCGCCAACCTGCTGGCCGCCAAGTACCAAAACCTCATGGTCGTGGGCGACGACGACCAGTCCATTTATAGCTGGCGTGGCGCCGACATCACCAATATCCTGGACTTTGAGAAGGACTTTAAAAACTGCAAGACCGTCAAGCTAGAGCAGAACTACCGCTCCACGGGTCATATCCTGAGCGCCGCCAACGCCGTGGTGCGTCACAACTCGCAGCGCAAGGACAAGCGTCTGTTTACGGCCGAGGGCGATGGCGAGAAGATCCAGGCCTTCCAGGCAAGCGACGAGCGCGACGAGGGCCGCTGGATTGCCGGCGAGATCGAAAAACTGCATGCCAAAGGCACGAGCTACGACGATATCGCCGTGTTCTACCGCACCAACGCCCAGTCGCGTATCCTCGAAGATATGTTCCTGCGCGCAGGCGTGCCCTACAAGATCGTGGGCGGCACGCGATTCTTCGATCGCGCCGAGATCCGCGACGTCATGGCCTACCTCAAGATGATCGTGAACCCGGCCGACGAGATGAGCGTCAAGCGCGTCATCAACACGCCGCGTCGCGGCATCGGCTCCACCTCGATCCAAAAGATCGAGCAGCTGGCGCGCGACAACCGTTGCTCGTTCTTCCAGGCCTGCGAGATCGCAACAGCCGAGACGGGCATGTTTAGCGCCAAGGTGCGTAACGGCCTGTCGAGCTTTGTGTCGCTGGTGCGCGAGGGCCGTCGCATGGACGGCGAGCTCAAGGACGTCGTCGAGATGATTGTCGATAAGACGGGTCTGCTGCAGGCGTTTCGCGCCGAGGGCACCATGGAGTCCGAGAGCCGCGCCGAGAACATCCAGGAATTCCTGGGCGTCGCTGCCGAATTTGAGGAGACGCACGAGGATATCGAGGGTACGCTCGAGAGCTTGGAAGAGCTGCGCGCAGCCGGTGTTGCCGACGTGCCTGCCGGCGCCGAGCCCGAGCCTGTCGTGGTGAGCGCGCCCGCGCCCGAACCGGGGCCATCTGCCCCGGCATCCTCGTTTGAGGCGCTCGTCGGCGCGCGCGATGCCGCAGGTTCCAATCCGCTCGATAGCCTAGCCGCCCCGGCGCTCTCGCCGCAGGATGCCCTGGCCGCCGCCATCGCGGGCAACGTGTATGCCGCGCCGACGGAGATGCCGGCGGGTGCCGTGCATGCCGACGAGATTGAGCGCACCTACGGTCCGCTCACCTGTAAGGCGCTGCCGGCACTCATGGAGTGGCTGGCCCTGCGCTCCGACTTGGATTCCCTGGCCGGCGAGACGCATGCCATTACCATGATGACCATCCACTCCGCCAAGGGCCTGGAGTTCCCGGCGGTGTTCGTGGCCGGCATGGAGGAGGGTATCTTCCCGCACGTGCACGACTTTGGCGGCAGCGATGACCCGGGCAAGCTCGAGGAAGAGCGTCGCCTGGCCTACGTCGCCATCACGCGTGCCCGTAAGCGCCTGTTCCTGACCTATGCGGCCACGCGTCGCACCTACGGCTCGACCTCTGCCAACCCGCGCTCGCGCTTCCTCAATGAGATTCCGTTTGAGGATATCGAGTTTAGCGGTATCGGTTCTGCCGGTTTTGAGGGCACGGGCTGGGAGAAGCGCGGCGACCGTCACGGCACCTTTGGCTCGGGCATGGGTTCGGATATGTATGGCGGCAAGGTGTTCGGTTCGCATACGCGCTCGACCGGCGGTTCCGGTTCGCGCGGCGGATCGAGCTTTGACGATTTCTTTGGCGGCAGCAGCTACGGGACCGAGCGCCATCGTGGGGTCTCGCCCGACGCCGGCCGTGTTGCCTCGACCTTTGGTTCGGGTGCGCCGCGAGCCAAAAAGCCGTCATCTAAGGTGTCGCCGACGGTGGAGCGCAAGGTCGATCGCGCCAGCGCATCGCAGGACTTTGCTGCGGGCGATACCGTGAGCCACAAGACCTTTGGCACGGGTACCGTGATCTCGGTCGCCGGAGACATGATCGAGGTTCAATTCGAAAAGACCGGCCAGACCAAAAAGCTTATGAAGGGCTTTGCTCCGATCGTCAAGCTGTCGTGATCCCGGCGGACCTGGGCGGGCGTATGGGGCAACATCGCCTGCTCGGGCAGTCCTGCTCGCACGGAGAGCACATTAAGTGCTCTCCGGCTCGTGCGGAACTCGCGATCGATGTTGCCCCATACGCCCGTCCAGGTCCTTAGATAACGTTGCTTGCGAACGTCGCTCTGCTCGTCCGCTTTTTTGATCTGGAGAGCCGGGTGGGCTGATATATATGGACAAGGGGCTCCCCCGTTGGTGGACGGGGGAGCCCCTTGTTGCGTTTGGGTTGTTGGTGCGATCTACAGATGCGAGACGATCAGTTCCATCTTGCCTTCGAGGTCAATGGAGCTGACGGTGCTCGGGGCCAGCAGGTGGCTTCCCTTGTGGACGGGGTCGCCGCAGATGGTGCCTTCGCCGTCGATGACCGACAGGCACATGAAGGGCCAGCGCTGGTCGAGGGTCTTGCTGCCGTTGGCGCGCACGCGATCGACGGTGTAGCAGGGGTTGGACTCGAGCTCGGTCACGCCGTCCACCTCGGGCGCGGTCACCGTGCCGTCGGTCGGAGCCTGAGCATCAAAGTCGATGCAGTCGAGGCTCTGCTTAATGTGCAGCGGGCGCAGCTTTCCGTCGGTGCCGGGGCGGTCGTAGTCGTACAGGCGATATGTCACGTCGCTCGACTGCTGCGTCTCCAGAATCAGCGTGCCGGTCTTGATGGCGTGAACGGTGCCGGAGTCGATCTGGAAAAAGTCTCCCTTGTGAATCGGCAGCACGTTGAGCATCTCGTCCCAACGGCCCTCCTCGATCATCTGTGCAGCCTCGGCGCGGTCGTGCGCGCGCTGGCCGACGATAATCGTGGCGTCGGGCTCGCAGTCCAGTACATACCAGCACTCGGTTTTGCCCAGGCTGCCGTTCTCGTGCTCGGCGGCGTACTCGTCGTTGGGATGAATCTGGATCGAAAGGTCGTCCTTGGCGTCCAGAATCTTAATGAGCAGCGGGAACTCCTTGCCCTCGCAGTTGCCAAAGAGCTCGCGGTGCTCGGCCCACAGCCACGACAGCGTGTGGCCTGCATACGGGCCCTCCGCAATCTGGCAGTCGCCGTTGGGATGGGCCGAGATGGCCCAGCACTCACCGATGGGCCCCTCGGGAATGTCGTAACCAAATACGGTTTCGAGCTGGCGGCCGCCCCAGATCTTCTCGTGGAAGATCGGCGTCAGTTTAATCAAATCGGACATATTCATACCCCCATTGTGTTGCGCGGGCGCCGCGTAAAACTGCTCAAAACGAGCGCCCGCGTGACTACAAAAACCTATGCCAACGTTACGTTGTGCAACTCAAAGCGGTCGCCAACGTTGCGCGAGATCGAATACTCAAAGGCGGCGCCGCTGTCCAAAAAGCCAATTTGGGTGAGCTCGAGCAGGGGAGAGCCAAGTTTGGTGTCCAGACGCTCGGCTTCTTCCTCGGTTGCTGCCACGGCGCGAATGGTACGGTGGAAGCTCGAAATCTTCAGCCCACATTGCTCGCGGATGAAGCGGTAGACCGATCCGTACAGATCCTTCTTTTTCAGCCCTGGAATTAGCTCGAGGGGCATGTAAGTGTACTCGATAACGATGGGCTTCTCATCGGCCTGACGCACGCGCACGACGTGATAGGCAAAGTCATCCTCGGCAATTCCCAGCTGGGCTGCGATGTCCGCCGGTGGATTAACGATCGAGAAATCGTAGACCACCGAGGTCACCTTCTCCCCGCGATGCTCATACGAAAAACCCTGGGTACGGTCGTTTTTGCCCTGGAAAAACGCCTGGCCGGGAAGCCCCGCCGTGTCCTTAACGTAGGTACCCGATCCACGCCGGCTGGTAATAAGACCTTCTTCGGTGATTTGTTCAATAGCTCGTTTGACGGTGATTTTGGAAACGTTATAGAGCTTGCAGAACTCAACGACGGTAGGAAGCTTGTCGCCCGGTTTAAGAGCGCCATCCTCGATAGTGCGACGAATATCTGCAGCTATCGCTTCGTATTTGGGAATCATGGAACCTCCTTTCCAACTTGGTTGAGTATAAAAGAAAGTATAGTTAACACCTAAGCATCCCTATTATATATTTAAAAAGTTCGAGAAAGATATAATTAAAAGTCGCTTTGCATATAAATTAGAGCGCTCTAAATAGATAAACATCTGAGTAGTGTCGTGTTGAGAAATGATCGGTCCGAGGACGGGGCCGAACCGATATAACACCCAGCGAACCGAATCTCGTACTCTGCGCTGCCCCAGATAAAACCTGCCAAAACAAACCTGTCCTTTTTGGTAGGTTTTTGCCTTGGGAGCGGTACCATACAGGCAATGTTTAAACGAGAAAGGCGGGCTCCCATGGAACCTAAGCAGTATTACATCGGCATCGACGTCGGCGGCACCTCGGTCAAGGAGGGTCTGTTCGATGAGGACGGAAACCTGCTTGCCAAGGCCAGCGTGCCCACGCCTCCCATCGTTGACGCTGCGGGCTTTGCTGCGGTGACCGAGGCTATCGACCAGGTGGTCGCCAAGGCCAAGATTCCGCGCGCCTTTGTGGCAGGCATTGGCCTGGCCGTTCCGTGCCCCATCCCGGCATCGGGCGATGCCAAGGTCAAGGCGAACATCGCCATCAACCTGCCCGAGCTCAAGATCGCCATCCAGGAGCACTGCCCCGACGCGGTCGTTAAGTACGAGAACGACGCCAACGCTGCTGCTATGGGCGAGGCCTGGCTCGGCTCTGCCAAGGGCGTACAGAACGTGGTGATGGTCACCATTGGTACCGGCGTGGGCGGCGGCGTTATCGTTAACGGCGACGTGGTATCGGGCGTTGTGGGTGCCGGCGGCGAGATTGGCCACATGTGCCTGAACCCGGCTGAGGATCGCACCTGCGGCTGCGGCGGCCATGGCCACCTGGAGCAGTATTCCAGCGCCACCGGCGTGGTGAGCAACTACCTTGCCGAGTGCAAGAAGGCGGGCGTCGACCCCATCGAGCTCACCGGCCCCTCCGATTCCAAGGACGTGTTCCAGGCCTGCCGCGAGGGCGACAAGCTCGCGCTTGCCGCGGCCGATACCATGGCCGACTATCTCGGCCGTGCCCTGGCGCTCATTGCCAACGTGGTTGATCCCGAGATGTTCCTCATCGGCGGCGGCGCCTCCGCCTCGGCCGATGTCTACCTCGACAAGGTTCGCGAGCACTTTAAGCAGTACGCGCTTTCCGCCTCGCGCGAGACGCCCATTAAGGTCGCTTCGCTCGGAAACGACGCCGGCATCATCGGTGCTGCCTACGTAGCCCTGCGCGCTGCCGGTAAATAGCTGGTGCAAGGGGGACAGGTTACATTGCACCAACATGGTGCAAAAGGGACAGCCTTGGCCCCCGTGCCTGCGCCCCAAAATATGCCGTGGCCCTTCCGTCTGCGAAGGCTCGGCATCGGCGTGCTACCATAGCTACGTCCAAGTACACATATCAAGTGGAGGATATCCATGGCAAACGTTCTTGTCTTTGGTCACCAGAACCCCGATAACGACGCCATCATGAGCGCCGTCGTCCTGTCCCAGCTGCTCAACCAGGTTGAGTATGCCGGCAACACCTACGAGGCCTGCGCCCTTGGTCAGCTTCCGGCCGAGTCCGCCAAGCTGCTCGCCGACGCCGGCATCGCCGAGCCCCGCGTGATCGAGTCCGTCGAGGCTGGTCAGCTCGTCGTCCTCACCGACCACAACGAGTCTGCCCAGTCCGTCGCCGGCCTTAAGGACGCCACGGTCTTTGGCGTTGTCGATCATCACCGCATCGGCGACTTCGAGACCGCCGGCCCGCTGCACTACATCTGCCTGCCCTGGGGCTCCAGCTGCACCATCGTCACCAAGCTCGCCGGCGTGCTCGGCGTTGAGCTTTCCGACGTCCAGGCCAAGCTGCTGCTCTCGGCCATGATGACCGACACGCTCATGCTCAAGAGCCCCACCACCACCGATGTCGACCGCGCCGTCGCCGCCAAGCTCGGCGAGCAGGTGGGCGTCGACCCGGTCAAGTTTGGCATGGAGGTCTTCCTTACCCGCCCGTCCGGCTCCTTCACCGCTGCCGAGATGGTCGGCAACGACATCAAGATGTTCGAGCCCGCCGGCAAGAAGCTGCTCATCGGCCAGTACGAGACTGTCGACAAGACCCGCGCACTCGGCATGATCGACGAGATTCGCGAGGCCATGCGCGCCTACGCCGCCGAGAAGGGTGCCGACGGCATTGTCCTGTGCATCACCGACATCATGGAGGAGGGCTCGCAGGTCCTGCTCGAGGGCGAGACCGAGGCTGCTCAGAAGGGCCTGGGCATTGCCGACGAGCACGACGGCGTCTGGATGCCGGGCGTCCTCTCCCGTAAGAAGCAGGTCGCTGCCCCCATCATGGCCGCCTGCTAGGTTTAGTTGACCAAACGCCACGACCGGATCGCGGACGCCCCGCGCTCCGGTCGTTTTTTGTGCACGGCGCCGCGTCGTCTCTTGGACAGGCGTGCCCGTGCCGTTGAGCAAATAATGTTCAACCTGTGGTTCCGCTTTTCGGCCACGCCTGCGTGCTTGTCGTGCAGGGTAGGCTAGATGCAAGCGTAATACGTTAGAGCGCGGCGCCGCCACTTGGGCGGGCCGTGCTTTTTTAAGACGGGAGCTTTCCCGTGAAAGGAGCCGCCCATGGCAGCAACTGAGCAGCTGTTCAACGTTCGTGAGCGCAAGCGCTTTGAACGTCACGACATTTGGGAACGCATCACCGAGAACGGCACGATTTCCGCCGCCGTCATGGTCTTCGCCGCCATCGCCGCCGTCATTTGCGCCAATACCGATGCCTACGAGGCAATCCATCACTTTTTGGAGACCCCGCTGTATGTGGGTCTGGGCAACCTTACGGCCGGTCTCACCGTTGAGCTTTTCGTCAACGACTTCCTCATGGCGATTTTCTTTTTGTTGGTGGGCATTGAGCTTAAGTACGAGATGACGGTCGGCGAGCTCAAGAATCCGCGTCAGGCCATGCTTCCCATGCTGGCGGCCGTGGGCGGCGTCGTCGTTCCCGCCTGTATCTACCTGATCTTCAACCATGCCGGCGCCCGCAACGGTTGGGCCATCCCCATGGCAACCGATATTGCCTTTGCGCTGGGCGTGCTATCGCTTTTGGGCAATCGCGTTCCCAACGGCGTGCGCGTGTTCTTCTCGACGCTCGCCATCGCCGACGACCTCATCTCCATCGCCGCCATCGCCATCTTCTACGGTCAGAGCCCCAATCCGTTTTGGTTGGGCGCCGCCGCGCTTGTGACCTGCGCGCTCGTGTGGCTCAACAAGACGCAGCATTACCGCCTTGCCCCGTATTCGGTACTGGGTCTGCTGTTGTGGTTCTGTATGTTCAAGAGCGGCGTGCACGCCACGCTTGCTGGCGTTATCTTGGCCTTTACCATCCCGGCTAAGTGCGGCGTCAAGCTCGATAGCCTCACCGATTGGTTGGGCGAGTGCCTGCCGCTGCTCGATGACCGCTACGACGACGAGGCACACATCCTGGGCCAGCATGACTTTACCGTCTCGACCACCAAGGTCGAGCGCGTCATGCACCGCGTAACCCCGCCGCTCATCCGCATGGAGCGTCTGATCTCCACGCCGGTCAACTTTGTGATTCTGCCGATCTTTGCGTTCGTGAACGCACAGGTTCGCCTGGTGGGCGTGGACATGAGCACACTGCTCACCGACCCGGTGACGCTCGGCGTGTACTTTGGCATGCTGCTGGGCAAGCCGATTGGTATTTTTGGCATGACATTTACCCTGGTCAAGCTCAAGGCTTGCCAGTTGCCGCGCAACGTCAACTGGCACATGATTGCCGGTGTGGGCATTCTGGGCGGCATCGGCTTTACGATGTCGATCCTCATCAGCGGCCTCGCTTTCCCGACGGCCCAGTTCGAGGTCCTGGCTGCCAAGGCCGCTATTCTCGCCGGTTCGGTCACCGCTGCCGTGCTCGGTATGATCTACATGAGCGTGGTCTGCAAACACCCCGCGCCCAAAGACAAGTAAAAGCATATACAAGTTTGAAAACGCCGCCTGTGGACACCATCACAAGCGGCGTTTTAGTCAATGGGGACGTTCTTAAATGACTAGGTTTATTCCACCGTTCCGTAGACGGCGCCCCAGCCGTGGGCGGCCAAGGCGGAGTTGAGCTGGTCGCAAAGTGACTGGCGGTCGTAGTAGCCGGGCGGCAAAAGGTTCACGATTTCCATGAGGTCGGGCGCCAGGTCCAAGATCTCGGCCTGCACGATGAGATCCAGGCGGTCGATGGCGCGGCGGTCGTAAAACAGCCCGTCGACCAGGCGCTGCAGGTCGCCGAATTCCTCGGCCTGAAACGATCCGTACTCCATAGTGCCTCCTTGGGCGCCCCACGCCGGCATGCGCGGCGATTCGTAAATCATTGCGATGAACTTAATCTATCACGGCTTCATGCCGTTGCGGCGGTGGCGGTCTATACTTAGACGAACTGCAACGTCCCGCTTCGCGAAAGGTCGCACCCATGCAGACGATCTACCAGAAGATGGAAACCACCGAACTCGATGCCGCCATCGAGGCGCTCAAAGCCGAGGTCGCCGAGGTCAAGGCCAAGGGCCTGGCGCTCGACATGGCCCGCGGCAAGCCGTCGCCCTCCCAGGTGGACATCTCTCGACCCATGCTCGATATCCTCAATGCCGATGCCGATCTGCACGACGGCAACGTCGACTGCTCCAACTACGGTTGCTTTGAGGGCATTCCCTCGGCACGCAAGCTGGCGGGGGAGTTCCTGGGTTGCCCCGCCGAGCAGACGCTCGTACTGGGTTCGTCGAGCCTGCTGATCGAGCACGATATCGCCGGCATGTTCTGGCGCTGCGGCTCGTGCGGCAGCGAGCCTTGGGAGGCTTATGAGACCGCGCATGACGGCAAGAAGGTCAAGTTCCTGTGCCCTGTTCCCGGCTACGACCGCCACTTTGGCATCACTGCCGACTTGGGTATCGAGAATGTCCCCGTCGCGATGACCGACAACGGCCCCGACATGGACGAGGTCGAGCGCCTGGTTGCCGCCGACGACTCCATCAAGGGTATCTGGTGCGTGCCCAAGTATTCCAACCCCACGGGCATCACCTTTAGCGAGGACACCGTGCGTCGCCTGGTCGAGATGCCCACGGCCGCGCCCGATTTCCGCATCTTCTGGGACAACGCCTACTGCGTGCACGACCTGTACGACGAGACCGACGAGCTCGCCAACATCTTTGACCTCGCTCGCGCGGCGGGCACCGAGGACCGCGTGGTGGCCTTTGCCTCGACGTCCAAGATCACCTTCCCGGGCGCCGGCATCGGCTTTATCGGTGCGAGCCCCGCGGTTATCGCGGAGTTCTCCAAGCGCCTGAAGGCCGGCCTTATCAGCGCCGACAAGCTCAACCAGCTGCGCCACGTACGCTTCCTTCCCACCATCGAGGCGGTCAAGGAGCACATGAAAAAGCATGCCGAGTTCCTGCGTCCGCGCTTTGAGGCCGTCGAGCGCAAGCTCACCGAGGGCTTGGGCGACACAGACTGTGCCACCTGGACGCACCCCCGCGGCGGCTACTTTGTAAGCTTCGATGGTCCCGAGGGCTCGGCCCAGAAGGTCGCCGCGCTTTGCGCCGACCTGGGCGTCAAGCTCACGCCGGCCGGTGCTACCTGGCCCTATGGCAAGGACCCGCGCGACACCAACATCCGCATCGCGCCGAGCTATCCCACGGTCGAGGACCTGGAGGCGGCGCTCGATGTGCTGGTGCTGGCCGTTAAGCTTGTCGCTGCCGAGCTTGCGCGTGCCGAGCGCGTCTAACGCGCGGCTTCCCGTACTATCCGCACCTTCGATACGTAAAGGAGCATATACATGGATTTGGGTATTTTCACCAACCCCACGCCAGAGCTCTACACCATTAAGGTGGCCGGCGAGATCGATATCTCTAACGCCGATAGCCTGCGCAATGCCATCGACCTGGCGCTCGAGCAGCCCACTGAGGCCGTTGAGCTCGACTTTGCCCAGGTGAGCTACATCGACTCGACGGGTATTGGTGTTTTGGTGGGCGCCGCGCACCACGCAGCCGATCACGACAAGCGTTTTGGCTGCGTTAACGTGCAGCCCCCGGTGATGCGCGTGGTTCAGCTGCTGGGCGTCGACCAGGAGATCTCGATCACGGCGGCATAAGCCCTGCCCCAAAAGGGGCGTGCCGTTTGGCATATGTTTGTGATGCGCTCGGACGTTTTGGCGTCCGGGCGCTATACTTGACCGAATGAATAGACGAGTTCCGGCCGAATGGCGCGGTGCGGGCTCGACTCACATCGAGCCTTGGAGGTATGTGTGTTTGGTATTGGAGAGGGTGAGCTCGCGATCATCGTGGTCTTCGGCTTTTTGCTGTTTGGCCCGGATAAGCTCCCGCAGATGGGCCGCACGATCGGCCGTGCCATCCGTCAGTTCCGCGAGACGCAGGAAAAGATGACGGCTGTTGTTCAGTCCGAGATCATCGATCCGGTAAGCGAGGCCGCGTCGGCTCCGGTCAAGCCCAAGAAGGCTGCCGTCGATGACGATTCCGATGCGGACGAGGATGCCGTCGAGACGGCCGCGCCCGCAAAGAAGGAGACCTTTGCCGAGCGCCGTGCCCGCCTTGCCGCCGAGAAGGCTGCGAGCGAGGGTGCCACCGAGGGCGAAGGCGCTGCTGATGAGGCCGAGAGCGCCGAGCCTGCCAAGGCCGAGCCCGCTGCTGCTGCCGCAGCCGAGCCCGAGCCTGCTGCAGAGCCGGAGCCCGAGCCCGAGCCGGCAGAGCCCACGACGGCTGACCTCTACGCCCGTCGTCCCCGCAAGCGCAAGGCCGTCGTCGACCAGCTCGCTCGCGAGCTCGAGGCCGAGGACGACGCCGCTGCCGCCGACGCCCCGAAGGGAGGCGATGAGTAATGCCTATCGGACCTGCGCGTATGCCGCTCTTCGATCACCTGGGAGAGCTCCGTCGCCGCCTGACCATCGTGGTCGTGTCGGTGTTTGCCGCCGCTATCGTGCTGTATTTCGCCACGCCTGTGGTGCTCGACATCCTGGAAGATCCCATCCGCTCCTTTGTGCCGGACGGTAAGTTCTACATCACTACCACGCTCGGCGGCTTTGGCTTGCGCTTCTCGCTGGCCATCAAGATGGCCGTGGTCATGTGCACGCCCATGATCATCTGGCAGATTCTGGCGTTTTTCCTGCCGGCGCTTCGACCCAACGAGCGCAAGTGGGTCGTGCCCACGGTGCTCGCCTCGACGGTGCTGTTCTTCCTGGGCGCAATCTTTTGCTACTTCATCATCATCCCTGCAGGCTTTGAGTGGCTCATCGGCGAGACCTCGGCCGTCGCTACGGCGCTGCCCGATCTGGAGAACTACGTCAACATGGAGCTGCTCTTTATGATCGGCTTTGGCGTGGCGTTTGAGCTGCCGCTCATCATCTTCTACCTGTCCGTCTTCCACATCGTGTCCTACGCTGCTTTCCGCGGTGCCTGGCGTTACGTATACGTTGGCCTGCTTGTGGGCTCGGCTGTGATTACGCCTGACGGCTCGCCCGTTACGCTCGGCCTCATGTATGGCGCCCTGCTCTCGCTTTACGAGATTTCGCTTGCCATCGCCCGTGTGGTCATTACCGCGCGCGAGGGCAAGGAGGGCTTGTTCGTGAGTCGTCTGGACCTGTTCTCGGACGACGAGGACGACGAGGAGTAAATCGGTATGCACGAGGTTGGCATTGTCAACGGCATACTCGATACAGTGATTCGCGCGGCGCGTGGGGCGGGGGCCTCGCGCGCCGTTTTGGTAACGCTGCGTATCGGGGATATGACCGAGGTCGTGCGCGAGGCACTCGACTTTGCATGGGAGACATTTCGCGACGGGGACCCGCTCACGCGCGGCTGCGAGCTTGCCGTAGAGGAAGTCCATCCACAAAGCGAGTGTCTGGACTGCGGCGAGGTCTTTGAGCACGACCGCTTCCATTGCCGTTGTCCCCAGTGCGGTGGCGCCAATGTGCGCCTACTGCACGGCCGCGAGCTCGACATCGCCAGTATAGAAATCGAAACCCCCGACGATTAGCCCGCCAGCCACCTGGGGACGGGGTATAAATGTTGGAAATTAAGGAGTGCCGAATATGGCCGAGAAAACGATTGATATCGCGTCGCCGATTCTGTCGCGCAATGAGCGCCTGGCAGATCAGCTGCGACAGCGATTTGAAGAGACAAACACCTATGTGATCAATGTGTTGTCGAGCCCCGGCTCGGGCAAGACTACCACGATCCTGGGCACCAACGAGCGTCTACGTGACAAGGCCGGCCTGCGCTGTGCCGTCATCGAGGGCGATATTGCCTCGGATGTCGACGCCATCACCATGAAGGAAGCCGGCATGCCCGCCATCCAGATCAACACGGGCGGCCTGTGCCATCTCGAGGGCAACATGATCATGGAGGCAGTTGACGCCTTCGACCAGGCTGTGGGTCTTCAAAACATCGACGTCATCTTTATCGAAAACGTGGGTAACCTGGTCTGCCCAGTCGACTTTGACCTGGGCGAAAACCTGTCCATCATGATTCTCTCGGTGCCCGAGGGCGACGACAAGCCCATCAAGTACCCGGGCATCTTCCAGCACGCCGGCGCGCAGCTGCTCAACAAGGTCGATGTGGCCCCGGCTTTCGATTTTGACATGGATAGGTATACTAAGACACTCGATGACCTCAATCCGCAGGCGCCGCGGTTTGCCGTGAGCGCGCGCAAGGGCGAGGGCATGGATGCCTGGTGCGATTGGCTCATCGGGCAGATCGAGCAAGCAAGGGCGTAAATCGGCCGCCATACGGGCGGGCGTAGCCGCAGAGATACGAGATAGGAGCCTCTTTTGAAGCTCATCATCGCCGAGAAAAACGACGCCGCGCGTCAGATTGCCGAGCGTCTGTCCACGGGCAAGCCCAAAAAGGACAAGGTGTACAACACCGCCATCTACCGTTTTGAGTGGAAGGGCGAGGAGTGCGTGACGATCGGCCTTGCCGGTCACATCCTTGCGCCCGATTTTTGCGACAGCGTGCTGTTCGATAAAAAGCTGGGCTGGTATTCGGTCACCGAGGACGGTGAGATACTGCCGGCCGACACGCCCGATGGCCTGGCTCGTCCGCCTTACGACACCAAGCGTAAGCCGTTCCTTGCCGATGGCATTTCCATCAAGGGCTGGAAGCTCGAGAGCCTGCCTTACCTCACCTGGGCGCCTGTCATTAAGCTGCCGGCCGAGAAGGAGCTCATTCGTTCGCTCAAGAACCTCGCTAAAAAGTGCGACAGCGTCATTATCGCCACGGACTTCGATCGCGAGGGCGAGCTGATCGGTTCGGACGCCCTCAACAAGGTGCGCGAGGTTGCGCCCGACTTGCCGGTCGCCCGCGCCCAGTATTCTTCGTTTACCAAGGCCGAGATTACGCAGGCCTTTGATAATCTCGTCTCGCTCGACCAGAACTTGGCCGACGCCGGCGAGAGCCGTCAGCACATCGACCTCATTTGGGGCGCGGTGCTCACGCGCTACCTGACGCTCGCCAAGTTTGGCGGCTTTGGCAACGTGCGTTCCGCCGGCCGTGTGCAGACGCCGACGCTCGCCCTGGTGGTTGAGCGCGAGCGCGAGCGCATGGCGTTTGTGCCCGAGGACTATTGGCAGATCCGCGGCATGGGCGCCGCGCAGGGTGCTGCCGAG
This sequence comes from Collinsella sp. CLA-SR-H006, assembly GCF_040097075.1. Taxonomy (NCBI): domain Bacteria; kingdom Bacillati; phylum Actinomycetota; class Coriobacteriia; order Coriobacteriales; family Coriobacteriaceae; genus Collinsella; species Collinsella sp. CLA-SR-H006. Next base: position 51,596 of record NZ_JBBNPD010000010.1, read on the forward strand.
GACGACCGCTTTAAGATTGCGCACAAGACGGCGCGCTTTACCGACAAGGATGCTGCCGAGACGGCGTACGGCCATGTTGACGGCGTTGCGACGGCAACCGTCGCCGCGGTGACCAAGCGTTCGCGCAAGCAGCAGCCGCCCACGCCGTTTGCGACCACTTCGCTGCAGGCTGCCGCCGCAGCCGAGGGCATCTCGCCTGCGCGTACCATGCGCATCGCCGAGTCCCTCTACATGGCGGGCCTCATCAGCTACCCGCGTGTCGACAACACCGTGTACCCCGCGACGCTCGACCTGGGCGCCGTGGTGAGCGACCTGGCAAAGATCAATCCGGCGCTGGCACCTGTATGCAAAAAGGTGCTCGCCGGCCCCATGAAGCCCACGCGGGGCAAAGTCGAGACCACCGACCACCCGCCTATCTATCCCACGGGCGAGGGCGATCCGTCCACGCTCGATGGCGGCCAGCGCAAGCTCTACGACCTCATCGCCCGCCGCTTCCTGGCAACGCTCATGGGACCCGCGACCATCGAGAACACCAAGCTCGAGCTCGATGTGAACGGCGAGCCGTTCGTGGCTTCGGGCGACGTGCTCGTGACTCCGGGCTTCCGCGAGGCGTATCCGTACGGACTCAAGCGCGACGAACAGATGCCGCCGCTTGAGCAGGGCGACACGGTCGACGTGTTCGACATTAAGCTCGAGGCCAAGCAGACCGAGCCACCCGCGCGCTACAGCCAGGGCAAGCTCGTGCAGGAGATGGAAAAGCGTGGCCTGGGCACCAAGTCCACGCGCGCGAGCATCATTGAGCGCCTGTACGCCGTGCGCTACCTCAAAAACGATCCCGTGGAGCCGAGCCAGCTGGGTATCGCCATCATCGATGCACTGTCGCAGTTTGCCCCGCGCATCACGAGCCCCGATATGACCAGCGAGCTCGATGGCGATATGACCCGCGTGGAGCGCGGCGAGGACACCGAAGAGCATGTCGTGACGCACTCGCGCGCGCTGCTGGCCGGTGTGCTCGACGAGCTGCTCAAGCATACGCAGGAACTGGGCGACGCTATCAGCGACGCCGTCACGGCCGATGCGCGCGTGGGCACCTGCCCCAAGTGCGGCAAGGACTTGGTTATGAAGACGAGCGCCAAGACCCGCGGCAGCTTTATCGGCTGCATGGGATGGCCCGACTGCGATGTGACCTATCCGGTGCCGAGCGGCGTCAAGGTGAGCCCGCTCGAGGGCGAGGCTGCCGTGTGCCCCGAATGCGGTGCACCGCGCATTAAGTGCCAGCCGTTCCGCCAGAAGGCTTTCGAGATTTGCGTGAATCCGACGTGCCCCACCAACTACGAGCCCGACCTTAAGGTGGGCGAGTGCAAGGTGTGTGCCGAGGCTGGGCGTCACGGCGACCTGATCGCACACAAGAGCGAAAAGAGCGGCAAGCGCTTTATCCGCTGCACCAACTATGACGATTGCGGCGTGAGCTATCCGCTGCCGGCGCGTGGCAAACTCGAGGCGACGGGTGAGACCTGTCCCGAGTGCGGCGCCCCCATCGTGGTGGTCAACACAGCGCGCGGTCCGTGGCGTATCTGCGTCAACATGGACTGCCCGACCAAGGAGAAGAAGCCCGCCCGCGGCCGCAAGACTGCGACCAAGGCGAGCACGGCGAAGAAAACCACGGCAGCAAAGAAGACTTCGACCGCCAAGAAGTCGACTGCCAAGAAGGCTGCCGCGAAAAAGACGACCACCAAGAAGGCGGCCGCCGACAAGTAGCGGCGCAGCCGAAACATTGCCCAAAACAAAAAACGAGCGAGGGTCCCATGATCCTCGCTCGTTTTTTGACCGGCAGTTAGGGACATTCCTTTTTCTGCCGGCAGTTTAGGAACGTCCCTAACTGCCGGCTCGGAAACGACAAGGCGTTAGTTCACTTCGACGGGTTTGGCGCCGGGATAGCGCTCCTCAAAGTCTAGGCGGTACTTATTGTCATTGGTGCCCGCCACGTTGTCGCGCGACAGCGGCGCCACGATCTCGTTCTTATGGTCCGCGGGCTTTGCGTACTTTAAGCTGATCTCCCAGGCATCGCAGATCGCATCGATGCGGTGATCCAGGTCGTCGTACAGAGCAATGATGTCCTTCCACGAGCTGTAGTTCTTAGAGCTTGTGGGGACGTCCAGGTCCTCGACAATGTCGTAATACTGCTCGATGGTGTCCTCCGTGCGCTCGGCGACGTCAGCGAGATTTTGACGGGTGGTACGATCCTCTTCCAGATAGCTGCCATTAAACGTCTCTGCGCAGGCACGGACCTGGCTATCGAGATCTTCCAGCAGGTCGTAGTATTCACTCAGGCGACGGTAGAGGTTCTGTTCGGAGAGGCTTGCTTCGCCGCCATCCTCGTCGTCATCGTCATCATCGTCGTACAGGCTGTTGGGATTGCCGAGAGGCTTTAGATCATCGTCGTCGACGTCATGGTGCAGCTTAGCTACCTCGGCAGTCGTCTGCGTAGCGGAGTTGTCGAACGGCTTGATCACAAAAAAGATGACCAAGGCGATGATGATTGCCAACAGCACAACGATAACGGCGACAAGCGCCCTGGTAGCGCTCTTTTTTGCGGCGGGGGCCTGCGGTGAACCAGACGCGTATGTAGACGCCGGTTGCTGTTGGGGCGGGGTGTCCGCGACGGGTATGCGCTGCGTCGTTTCGACCGCTGCAGGGCCGGCGGCGGGGTCGGGGCGATAGGCGAGGGGGTCGTCCGGCTTAGCTTGCGGCGTATCGAGGAAGCCGGTCTGCTCAAACGCGGGTTGGCCATTGCTTGCGGTTGTCTGCTCAACGGGTGCACCGCATGAGGTGCAGAACTTGGCATCATCTGCAAGAAGTTTGCCGCACGAGGCGCAATACCGAGACATTGCCACTCCTTTCGCCACATTTCAAATCAATACGACGATTATACCCAGCGTCCAAAAGTCCCCATCATAAGTTGCGGTGAAATAGGGACTGTTTGGCGGTCTCAGAGCTTCAATCAGTCCCTATTTCACCGCAACTTTGGAAAGACACCTTTAGCCATTGGGGACGCGCCGAGCGCTGGGGTATCATGGCTTGGTTGATATAACTTGCATTTACGCGCCTTGTAGGAAGGGGCTGCGCCCATGGCTTTTGAGCCCGCTCAACATAGCTTTATCACGCTCGAGGGCGTCGACGGTGCCGGCAAGTCCACGCAGGCGCGCCTGCTTGCCCGCGCGCTCGAGCTCGCTGGCCGCCAGGTTGTGAGCTTGCGCGAACCGGGCGGCACCGCCATCAGCGAAAAGATCCGTGCTCTGCTGCTCGACCCCGCCAATACGGCGATGGGCGACACCTGCGAGTTGCTGCTCTACGAGGCAGCGCGCGCCCAGTTGGTGCACGAGGTCATCGCGCCCGCCCTCGCGGCCGGCAAGGTGGTTCTGTGCGACCGCTTCTACGATTCCACGACCTGCTACCAGGCATTTGCCGACGGCCTCGACCGCCAGATGGTGCGCGACGCCAACAACCTGGCTGTCGCCGGTACGCATCCGGCGCTCACGCTCGTCTACCACATCACACCCGAGCAGGCGGCGCTACGCATGGCAGCCCGTGGCGCGGCAGATCGCATGGAGGCAAAGGGCATGGCATTCCAGGAGCGTGTCTACCAGGGCTTTTGCGCAATTGCCGCCGAGGAACCAAATCGCGTAAAGCTCATCGACGCTACCGCGACCATCGAGGAAGTCTTTGCGAAGACGGTCGAGCAGGTTCGCGCGTACGGTCTCGACATTCCACAGGAAGCCGTTGCCGCCGCGCTTGCCCAGGAGGCCGAGTAACATGGCCCCCGCTCAGGCAAGCCTGCTGGCCAAGCTCGACACCCAACAGCGCGTGCGCGATTTTTTGACCAACGCCGTCGCCAGCGGCCGCGCGTCGCACGCCTACCTGTTTTTGGGCGCTCCCGGCGCCGGCAAGCTCGATGCCGCATGGGCGCTCGCTCAGGCCTTCCTGTGCGAGCAGGACGGCTGCGGCGCATGCGACAGCTGCGTGCGCGTTGCGCGGCACACGCATCCCGACGTGCACTATTACACGCCCGAGAGCGCCACGGGCTACCTCATCGCGCAGACCCGCGAGCTGCTCGACGACGTGCCCCTGGCGCCCATCCGCGCCAAGGCTAAGGTCTACATCATCGACCGTGCCGAGCAACTGCGCGCCAACACCGCCAACGCACTGCTCAAAACACTCGAGGAGCCGCCCGAGGGCGTCATGTTCATCCTGTTGGGCACCTCGGCCGACGTGATGCTGCCTACCATCGTGAGCCGCTGCCAGTGCGTGCCGTTTCGGCTGGTGTCGCCCGCCGTGGCCGCGCAGGCCGTGAGCCGCGCGACGGGCCAGGATATCGCGCGTTGTCGCATGGCCGTTGCCGTGGCGGGCAGCCCCACGCGCGGCATCGAGTTCCTTAAGAGCGCCGAGCGCCAGGATGCTCGCCGCCAGATGGTCCGCGCCATCGACTCGCTCATCGCTGCCGATGAGGCCGATGTACTCAGTCGCGCCAAGTCGCTCATCGTCGCCGTTAAAGCGCCGCTCGCCGAGGTCAAGTCCACGCAGGAAAAGGTGCTCGAGCAAAACGCCGACTACCTGTCGCGTGGAGCATTGAAGCAGCTTGAGGACCGCAACAAGCGCGAACTCAACGCGCGCGAGCGTTCGGGTATCATGGAAGCGCTGGCGAGCGCGCGGACGCTCATGCGCGACGTGCTGCTGACACTTCAGGACGAGGCGGCCGACGTCGTGAACGAAGACGTGCGCGACACGATCGGGCGGCTTGCCGCCACGACGAATGTTGCGGGTGCCACCCGGGCGCTCGAGGCGGTCGCGACCGCCGAGCGCAACATCGCCAGAAACGTTACTCCCCAGCTGGTCATCGAGGTCATGCTGTTCGATATCAGGAAGGCACTGAAATGCCGTTAGTCGTACCCGTTAAGTTTACCTACGCCTCGCGCGACCTGTGGTTTGACCCGCAGGATCTGGATATCCTCGAGGCCGATTATGCCATTTGCTCCACCGAGCGCGGAACCGAGATCGGACTGGTCACGGCCGATCCCTTCGAGGTGCCGCAAGATGAGATCGGCCAGCCGCTCAAGCCCGTGCTGCGCGTGGCGAGCGACATCGACCTGCAGCTTGCCGACGACCTGGCCATCCAGGGCGACGAAGCGATGGTCGATTTCCGCCGTCTGGTCAAAGAGCTCGACCTCGAGATGAAACCGGTCGGCGTCGAGTACCTGTTTGGCGGCGAGAAGGCCGTGTTCTATTTTGCGGCCGAGGAGCGCGTCGATTTTCGTCAGCTCGTCAAAGACCTGTCCTCGACGCTGCACATTCGCGTCGACATGCGCCAGATCGGCGTGCGCGACGAGACCCGCCTGGTGGGCGGCTATGCCCAGTGCGGACAGGAGCTCTGCTGCACGCGCTTTGGCGGACAGTTCGAGCCCGTCTCGATTCGTATGGCAAAAGAGCAGGACCTGCCGCTCAATTCGTCCAAGATCAGCGGCGTTTGCGGCCGTCTGATGTGCTGTCTGCGCTATGAGTTCGAGGCGTACAAGGACTTTAAGAGCCGTGCGCCCAAAAAGAAGACGCTCATCGATACGCCGCTTGGCAAGGCGCGTATTCAGGAATATGACACGCCGCGTGAGCAGCTGGTGCTGCGCCTGGAGAACGGCAAAGTCTTTAAGGTCAATCTGGCCGATATGACGTGCTCGGAGGGATGCAAAAAGAAGGCCGCCGAGCAGGGCTGCAACTGCCGCCCCGACTGCGTGACGCGCGATGTGCTCGAGCGCATCGAGTCGCCCGAGATGCGCTTGGCGCTTATGGAACTCGATCGCGAGAACGGCGTCGACGTGGGCGATGGCCTGTCGAGTGCTGACCGTCTGGCCGGCACGTCGATGCCCAAGCGCCGTCGTCGCGATGCCGAATCCGATGCCCGCGCTGCTCAGGGCCAGGGCGAGGGCCGTGGCCGCGGAAAGGGCCGTGGTAAGGTCGAGGCACCCGAGGCCGAGGAGGCCGCCGGTGGCCGTCGTCGTCGCAAGCGCTCGGGTTCGGGCGATGCCGGCGAGGCCGCTCCCGCAGGCAAGAACGCTTCCCGCGAGCGCGAGGCTCAGCAGCCTCAGCAGCAAAATCGCGGCGGTGGCATGAATCCCACACGTCGCCGCCGCCGTCATCTGTCGAGCGAGGAGCGCGAGGACGCCTTCCGCGCCGCAGCTGCTCGCGAGGCTGGTGCTGCTTCCAAGGGCCCCTCGGGTTCCGATGCGCCTGCCGACAAGGGCGGCAAGTCGCGTGGCGAGGAGGAGCGCGCGCCGCGTCCGCGCCGTCGCCATTCCTCGGGCGCGCAACAGAAGCCCTCAGTGCCCTCCGTGGCCGATCAGGTCTCGGATGGTGAGGTCAAGGTCACGCGCCGTCGTCCCGGAGATGGCGGGGGAGCGGCTGCCAAGGCTTCGCGTGGCGCGGCTCGCAACGAGCGCGAGCCGCGCGAGGATCGCGGTGGCGAGGGCTCGGCCGACCAGGGCCAAAAGCGCCGTCGCCGTCGCCGTTCCCGCAAGCCGCGCCAGGATGGTGGCGAGGGCTCGACCCCGTCTTCGCCCGCACCACAACCGCCCGCCGGCGAATAACGCCCGCGAGCGGATTTAGCCCGCCTTGCCCCGAGCGCATCGGGGTATCATAGCGCCGAATCAACAACCCTCCCTGCGACCGAACGTAGGGAGGGCTGTGTCTTGAAGAGCCATCTGAACATATTGAGCCGTCTGCAGGGTGCCGGTGCCCTACCGTTTGCGGACGAATTGCTACCGTTTGCCGAGTGGGCGGCACGCGAGGCGCTCGAGGCATTGTCGCCAACACGATGTGCCGGCTGCGAGCGCGCCGGTGCGCTTATTTGCCAAGACTGCCTGGCCGCGCTCACGCTCATCGACCCACGTCATAGCTGCACCCGATGCGGCGCCCCGTTTGGGGATTTGCTGTGCACTGAGTGTTCGGTCGAGGGCACGTCCTCGGCAATGGCAGAGGCGCTCGACCGCTGCCTGGCGTGCGCCGTCTATGCGCATCCGCTGCCGCGCATCATTAAAGCGTACAAGGATGCGGGTGAGCGACGCCTGGCGCCGTATCTGGCAGAGCTGCTATACGACACCGCCTTACATGCCCAGGTCGCGGCACCCGAACGCTTAGGCGGTGTGTTGTCCGGCGCCGATGCAGTGGTGTTTGTGCCCGCGACGGCGGCGGCGTTTCGGCGACGCGGCTTCGATCATATGGAGGCCATTGCGCGCCCATTTTGCGAGCTGTCGGGTGTTCCCCTGCTCGATGCTCTCGTCAAGTACGGGCATGGCGACCAGCGAGAACTCGGTCGTAAGGAGCGCCGCGAGCGTGCCCAAGGCATGTACGAGACGGTTGAGGACGTGCACGGCCGCCGCCTGCTGCTTATCGATGACGTTATCACCACGGGCGCGACGATGGCCGCGGCTTCGGCGGAACTCAAGCGCGCCGGCGCCGCAGCGGTCGATGGCCTCGCTATCGCACGCGTTTGGTAGGGGTGGTTTTGTGTCAGTAAAGATTGAGCGGCGCAACGAGCCGACAGGCGAACAGCTAGCGGCTTCCGTAATCCTAACAGGCGCCTCGGCGCTACGCATGATGCGCGCCGAGCGCCGACAAATGGGCTATATCAGCTGGAGGGACCTCAGTCCCGATGAAGAGCGCCGTGTGCTGCGCACGTCGTCGCCCTCGACCGAGGACATCTATCTTCCCGACTTGGTGCGGATTGGGGCCGCAAGCAGCGAGGTGCAAGAGGATCTGTGCTTGCTGGTAGGGTCTGCAGCGCAGCGCCGCCGCATTCTTGGCGTGAGCTGGTCCGTATGCTCCGGGTTGCCCGCCGGCTCGATTCTAGAGGTGGAACCGGGGGTGTACAGTCTATCTCCCGAGGCCCTTTGTGTTGCCATCGCCCGCGAGGTCGGCTGTATCCAGGCATTTGCCCTGGCCCAGGAGCTGTGCTCTAAGATTTCGCTGAGTGATCGCGGGAAGTATCTGCCTCCTTACACCTCGCCTGTTGCGAATAGACTTGCAAAGGACAAGGACCAACCGGTAGACGTGGGCTACTTTGAAGTCGAGCCGGTGCTGACGCCCGATCGCCTGGCAGATTACCTTGCGGCATGCAAGGGGAATGTGGCCAAACAGCTGCGGCGGCTGTGTCCCTACCTGTCAGAAAACCTGCGCTCGCCCATGGAATGCATCATGCTCGCCATGTTTTCGCTTCCGTTTTCCTGTGGCGGATTTGCCTGCGGTCCCTTTAAGACCGACTACAAGATTGAGTTCGATGACCGCGCGCAGGCAATCTCGGGGATGCCGCATGCAGTTTGCGATGCGTATCAGGAAGCAGCCCGGTTTGACCTGGAATACAACGGTGAGCTGGGTCATTCCTCCCGGAGGGGACGTATCCATGATGAAAAACGCAACACGGGTTTTATTGCCATGGGAATCGAGGTCGCGACGGTCAACAACGAGATGCTCTGTGACATGGAAGCGATGGAAGCGCTCGCATGGCGCATCCACCAGCGCATGAGTAAGCGATATCGCAACCGTGTTGACGCTCGCAGAAAGAAACAAGAGGCGCTATTTAACACGCTGCGGGCGTGTTTTGGGCTTAAACCCGCCTAACAATGCTCTGAAACAGGGGGTTGGATATATGCTCTGGCCAAAATATAGCAAATATGAGTACTGCTACAAATTCAGTAACAGCAAAATCAGGGATTTTGGGACTGGAAGATGGCGTAAATTAGAAAGTTATTAAACAAATGTGGAATATCCTGGCATCAATCTGACGTTATAGAGCGTGAAAACAGCTTGCAGAGCCAAAAACTCCTGCTACTAAATTGGTAACGGTACTCATATTTGCTATTTTTTGGCCACGGCGCCCTAAGACGGGTGTGTTGAGGCTTTCCATAGGGGAGTGACGGGCTCAATCAGAGCGTGTGCGGTCCGTCCTGACCTGCGAAATCTGTACTCGCGATGCGAATGACGTCCCTAACCTTAAACTTTAGCTTGAACTTAGCTATAATGCGCTACGTTCCTACCAGGCTGTGGTTGCGGACGGACGAAATGCCCGTTCTAGTCCAAGACAGACGCGGTCAAAGGGATCCACGTAAGCGACCGCGTGCGCGCGGCGCGATCATGGCGCGTCCTAGATGTAAGCCGCACCGTCCGTTCTACTTTCTTTGGGGCAATACCGCCTCGCGGGCGAGCGGGCCAGTCGTGAAGGTGGCTGCGGCCTCCCGAGCAAACACCCCGGTGCGCAAGTGTGGGGTCAAATACCAGGTCAGCTGGTGGGAACAACCTGATATTTCGCGCAACGCACGGATCGTATACGACACAGAAGGCAGGGTAGTGGACATGGTGAGGGGCAGCTTGATGCACGCGGCTCGGTTAGGTGCTGGGGCCGCAGCGGTCCTCGCCGTTTTGGGCCTGAGCGGATGCGCGTTCAACCCGCTGTCTACGTTCACGACTCCCACGATCGACCAGATCGAGTACGAGACCGTCACGCCGGCGGTGTCGGACGATGCCCTGGTCACTCCCGGAACCCTGACGGTCGCCCTCGATACTTCCGATGCGCCGCAGGCCATGCAGGGCGCCGACGGCGAGCTCACGGGATATGCGGTTGACGCCGCCCGCGCCCTCGCAAGCCGCATGGGCCTTAAGGTCGCCTTTGTCGATGCGTCCTCGGCAGGTTCCGCGCTCGGCGACAAAAAGGCTGATATCTTTATCGGCGAGATCAACTCCACAGACGGGGACGTTAGCTCGCTCGGCACCTGCCTGTACGATGCCGCTTCTGTGTTCGGTAAAACCAGCGATGGTGGGTCGCTAAGCGTTTCCACCGATACCCTTAACACGTCTACCCTGGGTGTCCAGATGTCCTCGGCCTCGCAGGAGGCGCTTGCTAAGCAGAGCATTACCGCCAACCAAAAGACCTACTCCAACATCAACGAGTGCTTTGAGGCGCTCGAGTCCGGCGAGGTCGACTATGTGATCTGCGATTCCACTGCCGGCGGTTACCTTGCACGTCTGATGAGCCAGATCTCCTACGTTGGCGCTCTTGAGACGCCCTCGACGCTCGGCGTTGCGGGCCTTGCTGCCAACGACGAGCTGTGCCGTGCCGTGAGCGATGCCCTCGACGGTATTACGGCCGACGGCACGCTCGAGGCGGTCCACTCTGTCTGGTATGGCACGATGCCCTACGACCTCACCACTAAGACGGTTTCGGGCGTTAACGTGCAGTCGGGCGACTCTGAGTCCAGAGAGACCATGTCCTCCGACGATGAATCCTCCGATTCCAGCAGCGATGATTTGTCCTCCGAAAGCAAACCGTCCAGCCAGGAGGGCACTATCACCGACGACGACATTAACAAGCTCAATAGCTAGTTATTGCTAGGGGTGGCGTCTCCTATGCGCTAGGAGAGACGCGTCTTCACGGTTTCAACACGCATTGCCGGGCTTTCCCAACAGGGGAGCCCGGCTTTTTCGTTTCCGTAAAACCAGCAGGTCAAAGATATTTTTTAGGTGCAAAACCAAAGTTGCCGTCGCCCTCCTATAGCGCACTTTGCCACAGAAAAGTGCGAGACTTCGGTATGCGGTATCAAGCAATCGTTATTCGGGTCTTTGGGAATCCGCGTGATTAAATGCACAGCAATGGGTACATAGCCAGTACAGTAAGTCCCCGAGGCAGATTGGAGCCACGTATGGATATCAAGGTTTCTGGACGCAAGACGACGGTAACCGATGCTCTGCGTGCGCATGTGGATGAGAAGATCGGCGAGGCGATCAAGGTTTTCGATATCGAGCCCATGACGGTCGACGTTGTACTTCGCTATGAGAAGAACCCCTCGAACCCCAACCCGGCAATCGTCGAGGTCACGGTTCGTGCCCGCGGCTCTGTGATTCGCGTTGCCGAGCACGGCGCAGATATGTATGCTGCCATCGACCTCTCCGCCGATAAGGTTACCCGCCAGCTGCGCAAGTTCAAGACCAAGGTCGTGGACAACCGCCAGGGTGGTGCCAGCGCCGCGGATGTCGCACCGGTCGAGCGCGTCGAGGATCTGGCCGACCTGCTGCTGCCCGAGGAGGAGGACGACCTGCTCGTCCGCGAGAAGGTCATCGATGTCACTCCGATGACTGAGGAGCAGGCGCTGGTGCAGACCGATCTGCTCGGCCACGACTTCTACGTGTTCGAGAACGCGACGACTGGCCTCATCAATGTGGTGTATCACCGTAAGAATGGTGGATATGGCATCATCAAGCCCCGCATCGAAACACTTGACGAGTAAAATACGTTAACTTGCATGAGTTAACGGTTGGCGGCCATCCCATGCGGGTGGCCGCCTTTTTACGTAAGGAGTCGCTTTGATGGACAAGGCTGCATCTACCGGCCATTCGGACCGTTGCCGCATCGTCGTCGATACCTGCTGCGACTTTAGTCCCGAGGTCGCCGCGAACCTTGATGTCGATATCCTGGGTTTCCCCTTCATTATCGATGGCGAGGAGCGCACGGACGACATCTGGTCGAGCATGAGCCCTAAGGAGTTCTACGACCGCATGCGCGCCGGCGCCCGCGTGTCCACCTCGGCTGTGTCGCTCGGTCGCTATATCGAGTTCTTTACCGAGTGCGCCAAAGAGGGCACGCCCACGGTCTACCTGTGCTTTACCTCGGCACTGTCGTCGAGCTACAACTCCGCGTGCCAGGCGGCAGATGCCGTGCGTGCCGAGTATCCCAACTTTGAGCTCTACGTGGTCGACAACGCTCTGCCCTGCGCGGCCGGCGCGCTCTTGGCGCTCGAGGCCGTGCGCCAGCGTTCGGCGGGACTGACCGCCAAGCAGCTGGTCGATTGGGCAAACGAAGCAAAGACCTACGTCCACGGCTACTTTACGCTCGAGAGCTTCGACGCACTGGCTGCCGGCGGCCGCATTCCGCCCGCGGCGGCGCAGCTCACGGCAAAGCTCGACGTCAAGCCCGAGCTCTCCTACGACCTGGCCGGCTCGCTGTCGCTGATCGGCGTCAACCGCGGCCGCAAGAAGGCGCTCAAGTCCATCCTCAAGTCGTTCCGCGAGAACTACGTGCCCGATCGCACCATGCCCATCGCCATCATGACGGCCGATGCCGAAAAGGATGGTGACTGGCTCGAAGCCGCCATCCGCAAGGAGGAGGGTTGCGCCGACGTCACGATCATTCGCGGCTCCGTGGGTCCCACCATCGGCTCGCACGTGGGCCCCGGCATGGTGGGCTGCGCGTTTTGGGGTAAGAACCGCGCCGACAAGGCGTCGCTTTCCGACCGTATCGCCCGCCGCGTGCGCGGTCAGTAGGCAAGCGCTGCGTCCGTAATCGCCCTCGACTCACAGCCCAAACGCTGGCACCGAGTATTCAACCTGGTAACAACACCCAACCCAAAAGGAAAGGTTTCATGGCAAACAAGCTCTCCGTCGCATTCATTGGCACCGGAATCATGGGTGCCCCCATCGCCGGCCACATTCTGGACGCCGGCTATCCCGTCACGGTCAACAACCGCACCAAGTCCAAGGCGGCGGCGCTTATCGAGCGCGGCGCCGTCTGGGCAGATACGCCGGCCGATGCCGCGGCGAACGCCGATGTCGTCTTTACCATGGTGGGCTATCCCTCCGAGGTCGAGGAACTCTACCTGGCGGGCGACGGCCTGCTCGCGTGCACCAAGCCGGGTGCGGTCTTGATCGACCTCACCACGAGCTCGCCCGAGCTTGCCCGTGACATTGCCGAGGCCGCCCAGGTTTCTGGTCGCATGGCGTTTGACTGCCCCGTCACCGGCGGCGAGTCGGGCGCTATCGCCGGTACGCTCACGGCTATCGTGGGCGCTACCGAGAACGACATCGCGCCGGTCCGCGACATCCTTGCCACCTTTGCGGCCAACATCTGCTGCTTCGACGGCGCCGGCAAGGGCCAGGCTGCCAAGCTCGCCAACCAGGTGTCGCTGGGCGCCTGCATGGTCGGCATGGCAGACGCCATGGCATTTGCCGAGTTGAGCGGCCTTGACCTGGAGAAGACCCGCCAGATGATCCTGGGCGGCACCGGCAAGTCCGGCGCCATGGAGAGCCTGGCTCCCAAGGCGCTCGACGGCGACTACAAGCCCGGCTTTATGGTCGAGCACTTTATCAAGGACCTGCGCTTGGCGCTCGCCTATGCCGACGACCGCGAGCTTGCGCTGCCCGGTGCCGACGTGGCCTTTACGCTCTACGACATGCTCGACGCCATCGGTGGTGCCAAGCTGGGCACCCAGGCCATCACGGTACTCTACAAGGAGGAGGCCGACGCCATTGCCGCCGGCCTGGACTGGTCGCAGTATCGTCCCGAGGAGCACGGTGCCCACGAGGAAGGCTGCGGTTGCGGTGAGCATGGCGACGACCACGAGTGCGGTTGTGGCCACCACCATGGCGAGGACCACGAGTGCTGCGGCGGCCACGGCCATGACGACGGCCACGAGTGCTGCTGCGGCCACCATCACGGGGAGTAGCGCCCATGAGCTGGACGTTCGTGGTGCTTGCGCTGGTGCTCTTTCTCTTTGCGATCTACATCGGCTTTTTGTGCGGCCAGTGGGCGTGCGAAAAGCGCGTCATCACCAAGCGCGACTACTGGATTGCCAACTTTGCAGGCGCGGTGGCAGTTGTCCTGCTGACCTGGGTGTTCTCGCTGTTCCCGCTGGTGCAGTTTGCGCCGATCGGCTGGCTCGGCGGCTTTATCGCCGGTCTTAAGATGAGCTTTGGCGAGTCCGTTGGTCCATGGCGCAAGCACGACGAGGTTTTTAACGTCAACAAGGCTCATCGCGCCGCCGCCGACGCGGGCGACGCCGAGGAGCGTCGCCGTGCGCGTCGCAATGGCGCGGCCGACCGACAGCTCATCTCGGTCACCGATGACAGCAAGGGTGCTGGCAAGCACGCTAAGAAATAGTAAGAAGAGGTAACTATGGCAGAAAACAAAGACGAACAGCTCACCGACGAGGAGCTGGCACAGCTTCAGCTGGCAGAGGAGAACGAGAACGCCGTCGACCGTCTGGTCAAGGAGCTCGGCTGCCCCACGCGCCGCATCCGCCAGTTTGCCGCCCGCGTGCTTCACCTGCTTGCCGAGCGCGATCCGCAGCGCGTCGTGCCCTGCGTGCCCGCGCTGATCGAGGCGCTCGACCGCCCCGAGGCGCAGACCCGCTGGGAGGCCCTCGATGCCCTGACGGCGCTCGCTACCACCTGCCCCGAGCAGCTGGGCGATGCCTTTGAGGGCGCCGAGACTGCACTGTTCGACGAGATCTCCTCCACGCTGCGCTATGCCGCCTTCCGCCTGCTGTGCGTGTGGGGTGCCACGAGCGTCGAGCGTTCGCGCGAGGCTTGGCCCATCCTGGACGAGGCCATCCAGTGCTACCACGGCGACCTCGAGTATCGCGACATGCTCGGTTGCCTGTACGAGTTTTGCCAGGGCGAGATCGACGCCGAGGTTGCCGAGAAGCTTGCGCTGCGCCTTAAGTTCGATGCCGAGAACGGTAAGGGCAGCTATCTCAAGGCCCGTTCGAGCGAGATTTGCGAAATGCTTGTTAAACGTTTTGGCCTGGATCTCTCCAAAAAGAAGAAGCGTGCTAGCGTTAAAAAATCTGACGACGCCGAAGACGAGGAGTAACAGATTATGGCGCACGATGTAGTCCTGATTCCCGGTGACGGTATCGGTCCCGAGATTACGCAGGCCATGCGCCGCGTGGTCGAGGCTGCCGGTGTCCAGATCAATTGGAACGTCCAGGAGGCCGGTGCCGGCGTCATGGACGAGTTTGGCACGCCGCTGCCCCAGCACGTGCTCGATGCGGTCGCCGAGACCAAGGTTGCCATCAAGGGCCCCATCACCACGCCGGTCGGCACGGGTTTCCGCAGCGTCAACGTGGCCCTGCGCAAGCACTTCGACCTGTACGCCTGCGTGCGACCCTGCCTGTCGCAGCCGGGCGACGGCTCGCGCTTCCGCGACGTCGACCTGGTTATCGTGCGCGAGAACACCGAGGACCTCTATGCCGGCATCGAGTTCGATGAGGGCGCTGCCGAGGTCGAGGAGCTCTCGCAGCTTGTCGAGCGTTCGGGCCAAAAGACCTTCGCCGCAGATTCCGCCATCTCAATTAAGCCGATCTCCATCGCCAAGAGCCGCCGCATTGTGGAGTATGCCTTTGAGTATGCCCGCCGCTGCGGCCGCAAAAAGGTGACGGCCGTGCATAAGGCCAACATCATGAAGGCGACCGATGGCCTGTTCCTGCACGTTGCGCGCGAGGTGGCCGCCAACTATCCCGATATCGAGTTCAACGACAAGATTGTCGACGCCACCTGCATGGGCCTGGTCCAGAACCCCAACGACTTCGATGTCCTGGTGCTGCCCAACCTGTACGGCGACATCGTGAGCGACCTGTGCGCCGGCCTCGTGGGCGGCTTAGGGATGGCCCCCGGCTCCAACATCGGTGCCGACTGCGCAATCTTTGAGGCTACGCACGGCTCCGCGCCCGATATCGCTGGCCAGGATATCGCTAACCCCACGGCCGAGATTCTGTCTGCGGCTATGATGCTCGATCACCTGGGCGAGAACGACGTGGCCAATCGCATTCGTGCCGCCGTTTCTGCCACGCTCGACGAGGGTGAGCAGGTTACCGGCGACGTTCGTCGTGCCCAGACCGGCTCCGTTGAGGGCGCTGTGGGCACGCAGGCCTTTGCCGATGCCGTTATCGCGCACCTGGCCTAAGGCATGCAGACTGCAAACGCCTAAATAGTACTTAAGTGTTTGCGTATAACCTGAGAATCAATACGCCCGGCGCTCTGTCGGGCGTATTCTATTGCGGACTATGTTTTCTAACAAGGAGTAACTGATATGGGTTTGATTCAAAAGAAGGACGAGAAGGACGAGATCGACGGCATCCAGATCATCGAGCGCGGCGAAGGCCCCGACGGTGATGAGGACGAGAAGATCGACCTGGTCGCCGGCGCGTCTGCCGAACATATTGCCGCCGGCACGTCCGCCGAGGAGGAGGACGCTCGCCTGGAGGCAAAGATCGCCGCGGATGCAGCTGACGAGAACCTCATGCCCGAGGAACAGGACGAGGACAACGACTCCGACGTGGACGACCACGCTTGCAAGCACAAGAAGACGATGATTGCCGCCTTTGTGGTCGCCGTCGTGATTGCTGCCGTGGTCGGCTTCTTTATCGGCAACGGTGGTTTTGGCGGCAAAGGCGTCGGCTCGGCGACCCTCACCGAGGACCAGCTCGATTCGACCGTGGCAAGCTATAGCTACAACGGCAAGAAGAGCGACATCACCGCGCGTGAGGCCATCGAGAGCCAGTACAGCCTCGACACCGTCAAGGACGATGACGGCAACTACACCGCTCCGTCTGCCGACGTTATCCTGTCCTACGTGCGCAACCAGATTCTGCTGGACGCTGCCGAGGACGAGGGCATTACCGTCTCTTCCAAGGAAATGAAGCAGTACGCCGAGGATTCCATCGGCACCTCCGACTACAAGACCATGGCCACGCAGTATGGCGTGTCCAAGGATCAGGCCAAGCAGATCGTCCGCCAGTCCGCGACGCTGCAGAAGCTCTACAAGAAGAAGGTTGGCGATAGCTCCGCAAGCATGCCGACCGCCCCGACCGAGCCTGCTGACGGCAACGAGGAGACCGCGAGCAAGGACTACGCCGACTACATCATCAACCTTGCCGGCGACGAGTGGGATAGCGAGAAGGGCACTTGGAAGGACGCCGATAGCACCTATGCCAAGGCCTTCGCTGACGATGCCTTTACGGCCGATAGCGCTACCTACAAGCAGGCCATGACCGCCTACTACACTGCTTATCAGCAGTACTCCTCGCAGGCTTCGAGCGCCAGCTCCAAGTGGACCGAGTATGCTAACGGCCTCTACGCCAAGGCCAACATCAGCATCTACGGCCTGTTTGCGTAAAGAGTTGCACGGCTCATCGAGCATCTAGCCGATAGACAGCAAGTAGCCCGCCAGTACGGAAGTCGTTCTGGCGGGCTATTTGCGTTGAGAGCGTGATCGGCAGTTTAATTATGGCTATTCATCTTTAAGCCCAAAAAGGCTATCGGCTTCATCGTCGGATATATATTCCAGTACATCGCCCGGTTGGCAGTCGAGTGCCCGGCATATCGCGTCAAGAGTTGAAAAACGTATGGCAGAAACCTTGCCCGTCTTAATGCGTGACATATTGACCTGGGAGATGCCCACACGTTCCGCAAGCTCTTTGGATGAAATCTTGCGTTCGGCGAGCATGCGGTCAAGCCGCAGAATAATCATGGATTCCCCCTAGAGCAACTCGTCATCTTGTTTTTGCAGGATATACCCGTAGCGGAAGATGCTGGCAATCAGGCAAATAATCAGGCCTGCAAAGAGCATGGAGGGCTCGAATAACTGGCCGACGAACGCATCCGTAAAGCTGCCGCCAAATCCTGAGAGTATCATTCCCGTGATTACGGCGCCAAGAAGCCTCACGGCAACGCCGCCGATAAGGAATAAATGTCCTACTCGACGAAGTGTCTGGTTACATTCAAGGTCAAAGGGCCTGCCTTCCTTTTCAATGTTGAGGAAAAGCCTGCGCACGCTTATCGCGATGGTAAGCGCGAGACATGTCATCAAGAGACTCCCTATGGCAGTGTGACCATCGTGTGCGACGAGCATAAGTGGGGCCTGCGCATCGGTGCCGACGATGGCAAGGCACGGCCCTTCGCCGGCTTGAAGTTCTACGGATTGGAGACACGACCCTTGGGAGAGGCCAGGCAATATGAGTAGAAGGTCAATCGCAATGACTGCGAGGAGTCCCAGAGCGAGCGCGGTGGTAATGCAGATCGTGGCCCATTTGCAGATGCGAGCGAGCTTCCTCAGTTTGGCTATCGTCTGTTCGCGGCTGATGGTTTCATTCGATATAGATGCGTTTCGATGGACCATAACCCCTCCAATCGGCGTTTGGGATGATACTTGTATCATATCAGAATTAACGATAAACGATAAATAATTACGGATATTGAGTATGTAATGATTGAAAACGATTAGCGTGAGCTATTAGCTCATTTTGGATGCCGGAGTTTGGCGCGTGGGGGATAAGGACAAATGCCAAAATTTCCTGTGATCGCACAAGCGCTCCATCGCGTTTCCCTAATTCATCTGGGAAAACAACTGCAAACGATTGCAAGTGACCGGTGAACGGTCGAAAACTACCGTTCACCGATAATCTCAAAACTGGTTCTAACTGGTATTAAGTCAAAAAGACCAATTCACATATCTTCACAATGACCTGCAATTTTTCTACACGCTATTTTTAGCCGCCCTGCGTTGTTTAGACACAGGAAAAGATCCGATTTTTTGCCAAAGCATTTCGAAATGGTTTCAAAACCGCAGGTAAAAGTGTTAACGACCGGTAAACGGTCGATTTATCACCGTGAGCGGTGCAAAAACGTTTTACCGTATGAATCAACGAAAGCGACCTCTTCTGGGGTGATATAGTGACAACAACACGTCACGTGGTTACTACCAGTTTAGAAACCACTGGTCTTCAAAGAACGCTTTCTAAGAAGCTTTAAGGGCGAGTGCCCGCTGGCTTCCGAAAATCATCGGACTCAGATCGTACACACCTTCGGAAGGGAAATTTGAATGGTTGGCTTTATTCTTACCGGTCATGGACAGTTCGCACCCGGCCTTGCAAGCGCTATCGCTATGGTTGCGGGCGACCAGCCTGCTTTTACCGTCGTTCCTTTTGAGGGCGACCAGGCCGCATCCTACGGTGAGGATCTCCGCGCCGCTATTACCGCCATGCGCGAGGAGTGCGATGGCGTGCTTGTCTTTACCGACCTGCTTGGCGGCACCCCGTTCAACCAGTCGATGATGATTGCCCAGGATGTCGACAACGTCGAGGTTCTGACTGGCACCAACCTTCCCATGGTTATTGAGCTTCTGTTCCTCCGCGGCAATGCCACGCTCGCCGAGCTTGGCGAGCAGGCCGTGACCGTTGGCCAGACGGGCGTCACCGCCCAGACGGTCGCATCCGTTGCCGACTCCGAGGAAGAGGATATCTTCGGCGACGAGGACGGCATCTAATGGCCGATTTCGGAGCCAACGTCCTGAGCTCCTCGGTCGCCCTTTTAGGCCTGCTTGTCATCATGGGCTTGATTTACACCATCTGGTCGCAAATCAACATGAAGAAGAAGCAGAAGTACTTCAAGGAGCTGCACACCGAGCTCAAGCCGGGTCAGGAGGTTCTTTTCGCCGGCGGTATCTACGGAACCGTCAAAGGCATCGAAGGCGAGAAGGTCCAGATCAAAGTCCGATCCGGAGCCGTCGTAGATGTTTCGCGTTACGCGATTCAGGAGATCAAGTAACTGTCGTCAGCAAATATCGAAAGGAAGCTGATCAACATGGCAGAACCCAACATTCTTCTTACCCGCATCGATAACCGACTGGTTCATGGTCAGGTTGCCACCCAGTGGAACTCCACTCTGGGCTCCAACCTCATTCTCGTCGCCAACGACGACGTGGCGTCCAACACCATGCGCCAGAACCTCATGAAGATGGCCGCTCCCGCCGGCGTCGCTACGCGTTTCTTCTCCCTGCAGAAGACCATCGACGTCATTGGCAAGGCGAGCCCGCGCCAGAAGATCTTCATCGTGGCCGAAACACCGGAAGACGTGCTTACGCTCGTCAAGGGCGGTGTGCCTATAAAGAAGGTAAACATCGGCAACATGCACATGTCGGAAGGAAAGCGCCAAGTCGCCACCTCCGTCGCAGTTAACGACGAGGATGTCGCTGCGTTTAAAGAGCTGCAGGAATTGGGGGTGGAGTTGGAGATCAGGCGCGTTCCGAGCACGCCTGTTGAGGACACGAGCAAGCTCTTCTCGTAATCCTCGTGATCCACGTTGTCAGGAGTGAAACCCTGACGTTCTGTACGTGATATCCAAAGTGCGTACATTCATTTTGAAAGGAGGAGCAAGATGGAATACTCGATCATCCAGATCGCTCTGGTCTTCGTTGTTACGTTCATCGCGGCAATCGACCAGTTTGATTTCCTCGAGTCTCTCTATCAGCCCATCGTCACCGGCGCCGTCATCGGTCTTATCCTTGGCGACCTCAACACCGGTCTTCTCGTGGGTGGTACCTATCAGCTCATGACGATCGGCAACATGCCGATCGGAGGCGCTCAGCCGCCTAACGCCGTCATCGGCGGCATCATGGCAGCCATTCTCGCTATCGCCACGGGCCTCGAGCCCAACGCGGCAGTCGGCCTCGCCATTCCGTTCGCTCTGCTTGGCCAGCTTGGCGTTACCCTGGTCTTCACGCTTATGTCCCCGCTTATGTCCACGGCCGATAACATGGCTCACAACGCGGACACCAAGGGCATCGAGCGCCTGAACTACTTCGCCATGGCTCTGCTCGGCCTGATCTTCGCTGTCGTCGTCACCCTGTTCTTCATCGCTGGCGCTACCATCGGTCAGACCATCGCTTCCGCCATCCCGACTTGGCTGCAGACCGGTCTGTCCGCTGCAGGCGGCATGATGCGCTTCGTCGGCTTCGCCGTCCTGCTCAAGGTTATGATGAACCGCGATATGTGGGGCTTCTTCCTCATGGGCTTTGGCCTCGCGCTCATCACCGTTGCCAACGATTCGCTGGCAACCCCTGCTCTGCTCATCCTCGCTCTCATCGGCTTCGGCATCGCTTTCTGGGACTTCCAGCAGCAGACCGAGCTGAAGGGTGCAGCTGTTTCTGACGGAGGTGACTTCGAAGATGGCATCTAATGAGTATGTGATCCCGGAGCACTACGAGGATCTCACTCCTGCTCCGCAGCTCGACCAGAAGACCCTCAACAAGATGGCTTGGCGCTCCTGCTTCCTGCAGGCCTCGTTCAACTACGAGCGTATGCAGGCCGCTGGCTGGCTCTACTCCATCATCCCCGGTCTGGAGAAGATCCACACCAACAAGAACGACCTCGCGGCTTCCATGAGCCACAACCTGGAGTTCTTCAACACCCACCCGTTCCTCGTCACCTTTGTTATGGGCATCGTGCTTTCGCTCGAGCAGAACAAGGTTGACATCCCCACGATCCGCGCCGTCCGCGTCGCCGCAATGGGCCCGCTCGGTGGTATCGGTGACGCCCTGTTCTGGCTGACGCTCGTGCCTATCACGGCCGGCATCACCTCCAACATGGCCATCAACGGCAACGCCGCTGCGCCGATCATCTTCCTGGTGATCTTCAACGCCGTCCAGTTCGCTCTGCGCTTCTGGCTCATGAACTGGTCCTACAAGCTTGGCACCAGCGCTATTGACGCTCTGACCGCCAACATGCAGGCCTTCACGCGTGCCGCTTCCATCATGGGCGTCTTCGTCGTCGGTTGCCTGGTCGTCACCATGGGTGGCACCCAGATCAACCTCCAGATCCCCAACGGCACCACCCGTGGCCTCTCCGCTACTACCGTGATCGTCTCCGAGAAGGAGGCCGAGAACTTCACCGGTATGGAGGGCATCGATACCGAGACCGCTGAGGCCGGTACCATCGCCATGACCGATAAGGACGGCAACGCCCTTACCGCTTCCGATGCCGACGGCAACGCTGTCGAGTGCGGCGTCACCGATCTGGGCAACGGCATGGAGTCCGTGACCTACGGCACCGTTACCGAGGATCCGGTCAACTTCTCTGTTGCCGACACCCTCAACACCATCGTCCCGAAGCTCGTCCCGCTTATGCTTACGCTGCTGCTTTACTACATGTTCGCTAAGCACAGCTGGACCCCGACCAAGGGCATTCTCCTGCTCTTCGTCCTTGGCATCCTGGGCGCTGGCCCGCTTGGTCTCTGGCCGAGCATCTGGTAAGGCTCTAGCTTGAGGGGTGTGTCCCTACGCGGCTCACACCCCGACCCCTTAAGCCATGTGTATGTTAAAAGCCGCGCGCTCTTTCGAGCACGCGGCTTTTGTTTTCTTGATGATTCGGTGTTGCAGACTGATAATGCTTAACACCCTAGGTAGTTAGCCGAATTCGAGCAAAAGGGAGGATAGGATGGCGATCGGAGCGCGTAAGCAACCGCTGTACGATCAGCTGGTCGATATTCTGACCGAAAAGATCGACCATGAATATCGCGCCGGTGACATGATTCCTTCCGAGCGCGAACTTTCGGAGCGCTATGGTCTCTCGCGCACTACGGTACGCCTGGCTCTGCAGGAACTGGAGCGTTTAGGACTGGTGGTTCGGCAGCACGGTCGCGGTACCTTTGTGACCGACCGTTCGGCAAAAGCAACCAATCTTATGCAGTCCTACAGCTTTACCGAGCAGATGCGCGCGATGGGTCGCGACCCCGAGACCACGATTCTCGAGTTTTGCGAGATGGAGGCCGATAAGAATCTGGCCGAGCATATGGGATTGCGTATCGGTGATCGCATTTTTAAGCTTAAGCGCCTTCGTTCTGCCGATAACATGCCCATGATGGTCGAACGCAGCTATCTACCGGTTCGTCAATTTCTGTCCCTAAAGCGACCACTGCTGGAGCGTAAGCCGCTTTACGATGTGATTGAGCAAGACTTTCAGCAAAAGATTCGCGTGGCCGAAGAGGAGTTCTATGCGAGCATAGCCCGTCCCACCGACGCCCACCTTTTGGGAATTGTCGAGGGCTCGCCTGTGCTCGATTTGGTCAGGACTACGTATAACGAGTCAAACGAGGTTGTGGAGTATACACTCTCGGTTGCTCGTGCCGATCAGTTTAAATACAAGGTTTACCACCAGCGTAGCAACTAGTGTCCGCATCGTTTCCATATGATGATTCTTTGCATTTAACTGGTTACTACCAGATAACCAACCGAAGTGTATAATTGCACGTCAGAGGATTACTTCTAGAAAGAGGTATTAGAAATGTTCGAGAAGAGTGTCGAGGAGCTCACCGAGCTCGGCGCCCAGATCACCACGGCCGAGATTGCTCAGCAGCCCGAGCTTTGGCGTGATACGCTCAACATCTATCGCGAGAACAAGGAGGCCATCGAGGCCTTCCTGGCCGAGGCTCGCGCTATGGGCGAGGGTCGTCTGTCCGTTGTCTTCACCGGTGCCGGTACGTCCGACTACGTTGGCGATACCTGCGCCCCGTACCTGCGTCACGCTGGCAACACTGATCTCTACGACTTTAAGCCCATCGCCACGACCGACATCGTGAGCGCTCCGCGCGACTTCCTGCGCGCCGAGGATCCCACGCTCGTGGTTTCCTTTGCCCGCTCTGGCAACAGCCCCGAGAGCCTTGCCGCCGTTGCCGTTGCTAAGGAGCTCGTCCACAACGTCAAGTTCCTCAACATCACCTGCGCTCCCGAGGGCAAGCTCGCCGTCGAGTCTGCCGATGATCCCAATGCGCTGACGCTGCTCATTCCGCGCGCCAACGACAAGGGCTTCGCCATGACCGGTTCTTATTCCTGCATGACCCTGCTCTCCACCCTTATTTTCGACACTGCCTCTGACGAGCAGAAGGCCGAGTGGGTCGAGACCATCGCCAAGATGGGCGAGGAGGTTATCGCTCGCGAGTCCGAGGTCGCCGATTACCTCGCTGGCGACTTCAACCGCGTGACCTACCTGGGCTCCGGCTCCTTTGGCGGCCTTGCTCAGGAGAGCCAGCTTAAGATTCTCGAGCTTGCTCACGGCCTGGTTGCCACTTCTTACGACACTTCCATGGGCTATCGTCACGGACCCAAGTCCTTCGTCGACGATAAGACGCTCGTCTTCGTGTTCGTCAACAACGACGCCTACACCCGTCAGTACGACATCGACATCCTCAACGAGATCGGTGGCGACAAGATCGCTCAGCACACCGTCGCCGTTCAGCAGGAAGGTGCCACCGTCTATGAGGGTGAGTCCTTCACCTTTAAGGGCTACGAGGCACTTCCCGAGGGTTACCTTGCTCTGCCGTTCGTGATGTTTGCCCAGGCTATCAGCCTGCTCAACTCCGTGCGCGTGGGCAACACGCCCGATACGCCGAGCCCCACCGGCACGGTCAACCGCGTTGTTAAGGGCGTGACGATTCACCCCTTCACCGCTTAATCGCGTCCCCCTGTAAGGGCGCCCGTCCGCTCATAACGGCGGGCGGGCGCTTTTTGTTTTACGTGTGCTGGGTATAAGCATCACCACAGTCAACTGCTTTAGAAGCAAGGAGTGCATATGAGCACGTACGCAATTAAGGCTGACAAGTTCTTCTTGCCGGCAGGCCCGCAACTGGGCGGCTATCTTATGGTCGAGGATGGCGTCTTTGGCGCCTGGCAGGCCGACGAGCCCTCTTGCGAGATTAAGGACTACACGGGATCGTGGATCGCGCCGGGTATGGTCGATACTCACATCCATGGCTTCTACAACCACTCAACTACCGATAACGATCCCGAGGGCATCGATATTAGCTCGACCGAGCTCGCCCGTCGCGGTACCACCAGCTGGCTGCCCACGACGTTCACCGATGGCGTCGAGCAGATCAAGGACGCCTGCGCCGCCATCGCCCAGGCGGACGAGGGTCGTGGTCCCGACTTCTGCGGTGCTCGCATTCAGGGCATCTACCTGGAGGGCCCCTTCTTTACCATGAAGCACGTGGGCGCGCAGAACCCCGCTTACCTGATCGATCCCTCCGAGGAGGTCTTCGATCAGTGGCAGGAGGCTGCGGGTGGTCGCATCGTTAAGAGCGCCATGGCGGCCGAGCGCGACGGTGCCGCTGCTTATGCGGCTGCTCTGAATGCCAAGGGAGTGGTGACCAGCATCGGTCACTCCGACGCCACCTACGATGAGTGCATCGCCGCCATCAACGCCGGCGCCAGCTGCTTTACGCATACCTATAACGGCCAGCGCGGGCTGCATCACCGTGAGCCCGGTGTCGTGGGTGCTGCCATGTCCACGCCCGAGACCTACGCCGAGATCATCTGTGACGGCAAGCACGTAAACCCTGCCGCCATCAAGGCGCTGCTGCAGGCAAAGGGCTGGCAGCACACGGTGCTCATCACCGACTGTCTGGGTTGCGGCGGCATGCCCGAGGGCAGCTACACCAGTGGCGGCATGGACGTCATCATGAAGGACAACCTGTGCTGGCTCGCCGACGGCAAGAGCATTGCCGGCTCGGTGCTCACGCTTGCCCAGGGCGTCAAGAACATCGTCGACTGGGGCATCGCCAGCGCCGATATCGCCATTCGCATGGCAACCGAGGTGCCGGCACGCTCCGCGCACATCGAGGATAAGTGCGGCAGCATCATGCCTGGTCGCGACGCCGACTTTGTCGTGTTCGACCATGAGCTCACCCTCGTCGAGACGTATGTTGGCGGCCAGAGCGTCGGCAACGCCTTTACTGAGTAACGATAGAAAAAGACGGCGGGCCCGAATCTGCTCGGACCCGCCGTATGGGTTAAACGCTCAAAAGCACCTTCACAGTTACAGCTTGTTAGCAATCTTCTTTGCCGTGCGCTTAACGCCGGCCACCAGGCCTCCTGCAGGATGCTCCTTCTCGTATGCTAGGCGCTTCTCGCGCTTGGCGTACTCTTCGACGATGATGTCGCCATACTCGTCTTCGATCTTGTCGAAGAAGTCGACGGCGCCCTTAATTTCCTCAGCGGTTGGGTGCCCCTTTTGGACACCGCCGGCGAGTTTGAACGGCCCCCACGTATCAAAGCCGGGGCAGCCGTAGACACCCATAAAGATGGCCTGCCTCATGCGGCAGATGCCATCGATATCCTTGCCGTACCACTTGTTTTTGCCACCGTAGGTCATAAGGCCAAACACCTTGTCCTGCGGCTGCAGCACGTTCGTGAGCACTCGTGCCATGTCCTTGTCGATCTCGGAGTAATAGATGCCCGTGGCGACACCAATCAGATGATATTCGTGCAGGTTGGGATACTCGTTTTTACCGAGTGCCTTGACGTCGAGGGTATCGATCTCGGGGTGTGCCTCGACGATGGCGTCCACGAGCTTTTTCGTATTGCCGTGATGGCGCGAGGCGTAGAGGATGATGGTTCGCATAAGAAGGCCTTTCAGCTGTAATTGAATCAATGTCTGTATGGTACCCCCGTTACATGGCTGGGATACCGTACGCATCGATGAACGTGCGGGTTTGTCCTTTGGTCAG
Organism: Collinsella sp. CLA-SR-H006; assembly: GCF_040097075.1. Lineage (NCBI taxonomy): Bacteria > Bacillati > Actinomycetota > Coriobacteriia > Coriobacteriales > Coriobacteriaceae > Collinsella > Collinsella sp. CLA-SR-H006. The sequence continues at coordinate 77,741 of NZ_JBBNPD010000010.1, forward strand.
GGCCGAGACGGGTACATGCGAGCAAAAAGCAGTTGTTCGAAAGGATGGGCAATGGAATACGCTCTCTCCAACGATTCGATTTCTATTAAGGTGTCCACGGCTGGTGGTTCGTTTACCTCGATCGAGGCCGGAGGTCGCGAGTATTTGTGGCAGGGCGATCCCGCCGTGTGGTCCGGCCAGGCACCGATTTGCTTCCCGATTTGCGGAGGCTTGCGCGATAACAACGCCATGACGTTTGCCGGGCATCATGTAAAGCTCGCTCGCCATGGGTTTGCGCGCAAACAGGAGTGGAAGCTGCTGAGCCAGAGCGAGAATGAGCTGGCGATGTGCCTGGCTTCGGAGGATAACGCCGCGCTGCTGAGCGATTATCCGTATCCGTTTAAGCTTGTCGCCCGCTATACGCTCGAGGACGCTGCCGTGCGCGTTTCCTACGAGGTCACCAACGAGGGCACCGAGGACATGCCGTTCTTTATTGGCGGTCATCCCGGCTTTAGGTGTCCGCTCGATGAGGGCGAGGCCTATACGGACTACGAGCTGTGCTTTGAGAAGGACGAGGCTGCTGAGCTTTGCACTGCCGTCCCCTCGACTGGCTTGATTGACGTGACCAATCGCTCCAAGAACCCCATGGTGGGAAAGACGCTGCCTCTGTCACATGAGCTCTTCGATTTTGCGGAGACCATCTTTGACGTGCTCGAGAGCCGCCAGGTCACGCTTTCCAAAAAGGGGGAGGACAAGGGCGTCCGCCTGAGCTTTGAGGGCTTCCCGTATCTCATTGTGTGGAGTAAGCCCGAGGGCGATTTTGTGGCAGTTGAACCCTGGGGCGGCCTTTCGACCTGCTCCGATGAGGACGACGTGCTTGAGCACAAGCGCGGCTGCCTTATCGCCAAGCCCAAAGAAACCATCGTGCGCTCGTTCACGATCGAGATTCTGTAGTCGCATGTAGCCAATTCGTTTTGCAAGGCATAAGGAGCCTGCGAGATAAGGAGCTAGAAATGATCCTCACCGTTACGATGAACCCGTCCGTCGATACGCGCTATCAGCTCGATGAGCTCGTCATCGACGACGTCAACCGTGTGACGCCCGAAAAGACCGCCGGCGGCAAGGGCCTTAACGTAGCCCGCGTCCTTGGTCAGCTGGGCGACGACGTTGTGGCAACCGGCCTGCTTGGTGGTCATATGGGTGCCTATATGGCCGAGCTCATGGATGCCAATGGCATTAAGAATGATTTTGTGCCCATCAAGGGCGAGACTCGTATTTGCCTCAACATCCTCCACGCCGGCAACCAGACCGAGCTGCTCGAGAGCGGCCCGACGATTGCCCCCGAGGAGCTCGATGCCTTTACCGCCAAGTTTACCGAGCTTGCGGGCAAGGCCGACGTCGTCACCATTTCGGGTTCTCTGCCCCGCGGTGTCGAGGCAGACTACTATGCCAAGATCACGGGCATTGCCGAGAACGCCGGCGCCAAGGTGCTGCTCGATACCTCGGGTGCTTCGCTCGAGGCCGCCCTTAAGTCCGAAATTAAGCCCGAGCTGGTCAAGCCTAACCTGACCGAGATCAACGGCCTTCTGGGCACGAGCTTTACCACCGACGATGTGGACGAGCTCCGCGCCGCGCTCGCCTCTGATGCCCGCTTCTCCGATATCCCCTGGGTCGTCGTGTCCATGGGCGCTGCCGGCTCCGTTGGCTTCCACAATGGCCGTGCGTTTCGCGCAAAGACGCCCGATATCCCTGCCGTTAACGCAACGGGCTCTGGTGACTCCACTATCGCAGGCTTCGCGCATGCCATCGCTGCTGGCGCAGACGACGAGACGGTGCTGCGTACCGCCAACACTTGCGGCAAGCTCAACGCCATGGATCCTATGACCGGCCATCTGGTCATGGACCGTTGGGACGAGGTCTACAACGGCGTTGTCGTGACCGAGCTGTAAGAGCTTGGGCATCGGCCTCGGCATCGCTTGCTAGCTCATGTCAACGACAAGTACGGTAGCATTATGCCGGGGCGCGACGCCGATTTTGTCGTGTTCAATCCCGACCTTACCCTGGTCGAGACGTATGCGGGCGGCAACAGCGTCGGTAACGCGTTTGCCGAGTAGCCGCCAAAGAAGCGATCCGAGAGGGGATTTAGATGATTTACGGTGCACTGGGCGATATCGAGGAGTACCGCGGAATGCTCAAGGGCCTCGACGTGCTGATCGACTGGCTCGAGGAGAACGACCCGGCGGAGCTCGAGGTCGGCGGCCATCCGATTCTGGGCGACAAGGTCTATGCGAACGTCATGGCTCCCACGACGCGTCCCGAGGCCGAGGCCCACTACGAGACGCATCAGCGCTATCACGACCTGCAGATCGACATTGAGGGTCGCGAGGCCTTTAAGGTTGCCACGGGCAGCCTGACGCTGGTCCAGGAGTTTGACGAGAAGGACGACTACGATCTGGTCGATTCCGACGCTTCGATCGCCGGCGATCTTGCTGACGATAAGTTTGCGCTGTTCGTTGCCGGCGAGCCTCATATGCCCACGCTCGAGTTCCCGGGCGATGGCGCGCAGCCGGTCAAGAAGATCTGCTTTAAGCTGCTTGCAGATGCTTACTGGGAGGAGTAGCACGCTGCTCGGCTGAGCTGCTCGTCTGATGGCGTGATTCCCCTAGGGATATCACGCTAGGACCCCGCCAAACGTGTTTCCCTAGGGGAATCACGTTTGGCGGGGTTTTCTGTTTTTGAGTAGGAAGCGATCGACGTGGCGATGCGTGGATTGGCGCGCGCCCATAATCGACAACAAAAAAGCCGCCCAAAGGCGGCTATCTTGTGCAATGGAGCCAGCGACCGGGCTCGAACCGGTGACCCCCGCTTTACGAGAGCGGTGCTCTACCAACTGAGCTACGCTGGCGGCCATATGATGACGCAACTGAGGCGTCAACGGCTGTCTATGATACGGGACATCGCACATCCGCGCAAGTGATCTGACGGCTTTTCTCACTTTAAATGCACTAATATTGGAGACGCGATGTCTTGCTCTTACGGGTCTCAAACAGAATGGGGTGGCGATGGCTCAACCCAAGATTCTTCTCACACGCATCGACGACCGGTTTATTTGCGGGCAAGACATTGAGCTGTGGAACGAGGCGACTGGTTCCAACCTTGTCCTAATCGTCAACGATGAGATCGCGGCGGATTCGCGCCAATGGGCACCCATGAGGGTGGCGGCGCCAGAAGGCGTTTGGACACGGTTTTTCTCGGTGCAAAGGACCATCGATATCGTTCATACCGCAACGCCGCGTCAATGGATTCTGGTCATGGTGGCCTCACCCGCAGATGCGCTCGCGCTGGTTAAGGGTGGTGTGCCAATAACCAAGATCAGCATTGGCCATATGCAGACAGGGGAGGGCAAGCACCCCATAACGCCCGCAGTCGCCGTAGACGGCGCAGATGTCGCCTCCCTCAAAGAGCTGCAAAAGCTCGGCATAGAACTAGAAATTCGCTACCTCCCCAGCTCCAATCCCGACCCCATCCAACTAGTCATTTAAGAACGTCCCCAATGACTAGGTAGCAAAGCGCCCGTCGGCGGTGGTGCCGGCGGGCGTTGCTGTGCAATATGTCGCGTTGTGGGCCTAGTGCCTCATAAAGTGGTATTCGATCACATTGCTGTATGGGTGACCCGGGCCCACAATGCCCTGCGGGAACAGCGGCTGGTGCGGCGTGTCGGGGTACATCTCTGCCTCGAGGGCAAAGCCGGCGCCCCAGCTATAGTTGGCATCGTCCTTGGCGTGCTCGTCGCCCAGCCAATTGCCAGTGTAGAGCTGCACGCCCGGGGCGGTGGTGTAGTAGTCCAGCTCGCGGCCGGTCCACATCTCCTCGACATGCAGGGCGCGGCGCAGGTTGCGACCGTATTGATAGTCATCGATGCACAGGCAGTGGTCGTAGCCGCGTGCCTGCTTAATCTGCGGATCGTCGGCCCCCATGCCAGGCGCGACGGGGCGCAGCTCACGGAAGTCAAACGGCGTGCCCTCGACCGGAGCAATCTCGCCGGTGGGGATGTCCTGCTCGTTGATGGGCAGGTAGTGGGCAGCGTTAGCAACAAAGAAGTGCTCACAGTCCATTCCGGCGTTATGGCCGGCAAGGTTAAAGTACGTGTGGTTGGTCATGGACACGTACGTGGCGCGGTCGCTCTCGCAGCCGTATTCGATACGGAAGTGGCCGGTGCGCGTCACGGTAAACACAGCCGTAAAGGTGCGGTTGCCGGGAAGGCCCAGCTCACCGTCCTCAAGCGAGGTGGTCATGCGCACGGCATTGTGGACCTCGTCGAGCTTAACGTCCCATACGCGCTTGTGCAGACCATGCTCAAGATCGCTGTGCAGGTTGTTGGTGCCCTCGTTGGCGGGCATATGCCAGTCCGTGCCGGCGATGGTGATCGTGGCACCTGCAGTGCGGTTGGCCACAGGTCCGATGGTCGCACCAAAGCAGGCGGGGTTGTCAAAGTAATCCTCGAGCTTATCGAAGCCCAGCACCACATCGCGCACGTTGCCGGGGATGTCGGGCACGTCGATGCCCAACACGGTGGCGCCATAGTCCATAATGCGAACGCAGATCTCGGGCCCGTTGAGGGTGTAACGATGAACGGGGGTACCGCACGGCGCGGTGCCGAAAAGCTCGGAAGTGATCATTTGGTTCCTAACATCGAGGTATTTCCGACAAACTCTAGCGCGAACAGGCGAGATTATCACTACACCCCACTAAAGCAGGGGGTATTTTTCTCAAAAAAGTGATGATTGAGCTGTACGGGCGTTCATTTTTGACACGCACGGGTCTGATACAATTTGTTCGTTACTGTTTGAATGATATGCACGCATAGAACGGCGAGGATTCATCGTGATTAAGGCAGAGCGACAGGATAGGGTTCGTCAGCTGCTCGAGGAGCAGGGCACGGTCTCGGTCAAGGAGATTTCGGATGCACTGGGTGTCTCGGATATGACGATCCGCCGCGATCTCGAGGAGCTTGCGAGCCTGGGCGAGATCGAGCGCGTGCACGGTGGAGCCCGCAGTGCGCAGGGCCGTCCACATGCTATGTTGCGCCATGAGTATTCGCACAGCGAAAAGCGCACCAAGCATGCCGAGGAAAAGTTGCAGATCGCGCGCCGCGCCGTGGAGCTCATCGAGGAGGGCTCGACCATTTTTTTGGGTACGGGCACCACGGTTGAGCAGATGGCCTCGATGCTGCCGGCATTTCGTCTGCGCATCGTGACCAATTCGCTTTCGGTGTTTAACCTGCTCGAGGCGCGCGAGGACTGCGACCTGTGCCTAGTGGGCGGCATGTACCGTCGCCGTACCGCCGCTTTTGTGGGACCAACGGCCGAGGATACCCTGCGTGCGCTGGGTATCGACGCGGCGTTTATCGGCGCCAACGGCATTCTGGATGGCGACGTGTCTACGTCTAATATGGATGAGGGTCGTATCCAGCAGCTCGCCTTTAGCAAGGCCGACTCGCGCTATCTGATCGCCGACTCCAGTAAGATCGGCAAGCGCGACTTCTACACCTTCTGCCGCCTGGACAGTTTGGACGCCGTGGTGTGCGAGCCGGGTATTGCCGCCGAGGATCGCGCCGCCATCGAGGAGCACACGCGGGTCATCTGCTAGCTATCGCTGCAGGTGATACTTCTGCCCCCTGCCGGCGCGGGGGTTCCGCTTTACAATGACGCGTAAATAACTTTGGGCAACAAGGATGAGGCTATTCTGGGATATGACTAGACTCCGTATTTCGTCTTTATGTCCCTTGAGAATGAATCGTAGTCTTCATAGAGCCCCTCTCTGCTTTCATCCTCGGCGTGGTTTACACGTTCAAGGAGCTTATCCTTTGGAGCCTCTTTTGTTATTGCGGCCTCGCTATCGGGTAATGTGGATTGCAAGAATAGTTCTAGAGCATGGACGTCTTTGAGTATGTAGCCCGTCGAACGACCCGCTCCTGTTTTTTCGATTGCGCTGCAACTAACAAGCTGACCGAGGGTTCGTTTAACGGTAACCTCGCTGATATCGGGGCAGTTGGATCGGATGTCGGATTTCTTAATGACGCCGGGTCTCTGTTGAAATAGAACAGCGATGCGCGCTTGCTTCGACATGGGACGAGTGCTTGATTCAATTAAGGTACGCTGCTCGAGCTGTCGGTAGGCGGCCAGGGTTGTTCCGAGCATGAAACGGATAAAGGGTACTTCGGTGTTTTGATTTTCATTCCATCCAGTGGAGCTTGCAGCGAGGGCGTTGTAGTAGAGCGCCTTGTTGTCTTCAATAAGTCGTTCGATGCTGATGTAACGCGCAACGTCGTATCCAGTCTTTTCGAGTAGCAGCGTTGTAAGGAGCCGGCTCATCCTGCCATTGCCATCGTTGAAGGGATGAATGCTGACAAAATCGAAGATGAAGCGGAATGATATAAGGAGGGGGTCGCAAACTTGACGAGATAAGGCGTCGTTGAGGGACCGACAGGCTTCTTCGATAAGTCCGGGGGTTGCTAGGGCCGAAGGCGGCCTAAAGCGCACAAATCGATTGCCTTGATTGTCGATGGAGATGATTTCGTTATCGCTATCTTTCCAATGGCCCCCATACGAGATTGCCGTGTGCGCCATGAGGTCACGATGCAACTGCAAAATGACCGATGGCGTTACGGGAATGGAATCGTGTTGCTCGTGAATAAGCGACAGCACATCTCGGTATCCAGCGATTTCTTCCTCTGCGCGGGAGCTTGGCTTGGCGGAATACGCCATGATTGCTTTGAGTCTTTTTTGGGTGGTAACAATTCCTTCAAGTCCGTTGGAGGATTGGGTGCTTTGGATCTTAGCTTCCTCCATAAGTGACGATAGAAGTTCGGGTTTAACTTGACTCAGAGCAAGCTGTCGGCCTTTATGCTCGCGTATCGAGAGGAGGAGGTTGGTGATTGGAGTTGCCTCGAGTTCCGCTGGGACTGTGGTGTAATCGAACTGGCGCATGCGGCTCCTTTCGATATCACGAACATACTTTCGATATCATAATACCATTAAATGACACCGAAAGTATGTTCGTGATACCGAAAACTAGAAACCATGCTTCATAACTGCTTGGAAAGTTTGGATTTGACTATCTTATTGTCTTGATCTGTAACAGCTAGGGCCGAAATACTTGGCTAGATGTTACAGATCGAGACAAACGGCCCGCACGGGCTCACCAAAAACAAAAAAGGCCGCATACGAACCCGTGGAGGGATTCGTATGCGGCCGACAGGGGGTATGCGGCAAAAGTTAGGCCATGAGCAGGCCGGTCTCCGCGACGTTCTTGTACCAGTACGCGCTCGCCTTGGGATAGCGCTTCTGGGTCTCAAAGTCGATGTAGAACAGGCCGTAGCGCTTGTTATAGCCGTTGGTCCAGGAGAACTGATCCTGCAACGACCACACAAAGTAACCGTCGACGTTCACGCCGCCGTCGATTGCCTTGAGGATCCATGCGAGATGCTGACGCATGTAGTCGATGCGAGGGGCGTCGTCGATAAAGCCATCCTCGAAGTCGTCCTTATAGCCCATGCCGTTCTCGGTGATGTAGATCTTCTTGTAGTTGGGGTAATCGTTCTTAATGCGCAGCAGCAGGTCGTAGAGGCCCTCGGGATAGATGATCCAGTCCCAATCGGTGGTGGGTACGCCTTCGCGCACGCATGACTCGCCCACGCCCTTGAGGAACCAGCGCGAGGAGCCCTTGTCGCCGGTGCCATTGTGGTTGATGTCGTTTTCGCCCTCGGCGGCACGCAGGAACTGGCACTTGTAGGTGTTGACGCCCAAGCAATCGTTGTAGGGGAGCGCGGCGGTCAGCGCGGCGATGTCCTCGTCGCGGACGTCGAGCTCGCCGCCGGCGATATGGGCCAGCTTGGTCGCAGCCTCCATGGTGTCGGCTGCATAGTGGCCGCGGAAGGTGGCGTCGAGTACCCAGCGGTTGTTGATGACGTCGGCCATGCGAGCTGCCTCGCAGTCGGCGGCGTTGTTGGGATCGAGGGGATACTTGGGCTCCAGGTTCTGGACAATGCCGATCTCGCCCTCAAAGCCGCCCTCATGGAAGGTAACGACAGCCTTGGCGTGGGCCACCATCATGTTGTGCATGAGCTGGAAGGCCTTGTCCAGGCGATACTTCTCGCCGTGCGGCCAGTTGCCGACGATAAAGCTGCCCTCGGCGGTCGCGGGAATCTCATTAAAGGTGAACCAGTGCTTGACCTCGGTGAACTCGGCAAAGCAGAACTTGGCGTACTCGACAAAGGCGTCGATCGTTGTGCGCGTCAGGAAGCCCTCGCCGCCGTTCTGGTAAAAGGCCTCGGGCGTATCAAAGTGATCGAGCGTGACATAGGGGATAACGCCGGCTTTATTGCAGGTGGCAAAAAGCTCGTGATAGAAGGCGACACCCTCGGGGTTAATCTCGCCGGTGCCACTGGGGAAGATACGGCTCCAAGCGATGGAGACACGGATACCGTTGATGCCGAAGCGCTGGCACAGGTCGATATCGACCGGGTACTTGTTGTAGAAATCGCTTGCGGGGTCGGGGGAGAAGCGACCCTGAGCAGCCAGGAAATCGTCCCAGGGCACTTTGCCCTTGCCGTGCGTACGGGTCTCGCCCTCAACCTGGTAAGCAGCGGTGGCGCCGCCAAACACAAAGCCGTCGGGGAACTGCATGGGGTTGGTCATGAGTCATCCTTTCTGTGGGATACGAATAGGGAGAGGTGCCCGAACTGGGGATCCGGGCACCAACAGAGGGAGGAACTAGTCGAGGTTCTCGCGGAGCCACTTGATGGCGCCAGCGGGGTCGCGGGTGAGGTCGATATATTCCTTACCGCGGGGAGCGAGCAGCTTAATGCCCAGACGATCGGTGTCGGCCTTCATGTCGTTGTAGTAGCTACGAACCTGCGGGGCGAGCACGATGACGTCGTACTGATCCATGATGGCAGTGTGCTGGCCATAGGCGCCTGCGGAGGAAGCGATGTTCTCTCCGGTCTGCGCAGCACCTTCCTTGATGGCGTTGGCAAGCATGGCAGAGGTGCCGGCGCCGGCGCACAGGACGAGGACCTTCAGACCGTCGACATCCTTCTTAGCGGATGCGTCGGCTGCGGGCTCGGGCTGATCGGCGACAGGCTCGCTGTCGGCGGCGGCGACGGTCGGCTCGACGGAAGCGGTGGCCTGCTCGACAGTGGGCGCAGAGGCGTTGGCGGCGATGGTGGCAGCACCATCGGACTCGAGACCCAGCTCGGCGGCGCGCTCGGCCTCCTGGTCGCAGAGCAGCTTATCGTATGCCTTCAAGAACGGTAGGTAGATGATGGCGTCCAGCAAGATGATGATCGCGACAAATACCAGGGCGATAAGCTGGAAGTTTGTAGTGATGAAGATGCCGATGGGGGCAGGGGTAGCCCAAGGCACCACGAAGGAGAAGCCGTTCATGCCCACATTGTCGATAAAGAACTTGGCAACACTTACGTTGACGCAGCCGGCGGCAACAAAGGGGATGAGCATGTAGGGGTTGAGGATCATGGGCGCGCCAAAGAGCAGCGGTTCGTTGACGGCGAAGGCGACAGGAACAATCGAGGCCTTACCGACGGCTTTGAGCTGCTTGGACTTCATAAAGAGAATCAGCAGAAGCGGCACGATGAAGGTGGCGCCGGTGCCGCCGAACTCACCCACGAGCGACATGTTAAAGGTGAGGGAGTGGGCGGGGTGACCACCGGCCAGCAGAACCTGCAGGTTCTCGGCCTGGTTGGCAAGACGGATGGGGTCTATGCCCGGCTGGACGATCGAGGGACCGTGGACGCCGATGAACCAGAAGAACGCGGTGGCTGCCTGAATAAGGATGAGTCCGGGGTAGGTCTCTGCTGCAGTGAAGAGCGGGGAGAGCAGCTTGATGAGCAGCTCGGAGAACGGAACGCCCATGAGGTTGCGCACGACAACATCGATGATGCCGCAAATGATGACAGCGCCACCGAAGGGGATGATGTCGCGGAAGTTCTGAGCGATGGCGCCCGGGACCTCCTTGGGCAGCTTAATGGTCAGATCGCGCGAGACGCAGAATTTGTAGACCCACACGGTAATGAACGCGGCGATATAGGCGGAGAACAGACCGCGCGTGCCCATGCTGGTGCAATCGAAGACCGAAAGCTCGGAGCCGTTGAACTTGGTGGTGAACTGCGTAACAGCGAGCAGCAGCATGCTGCACTGGGCGGCAACCATGGTGGAGCCGTCGTTGAGCACCTTGCCGGCGGGCATGCGACGGTTCATGGATGCCGTGAAGTTCTTGGCAGTGGTACCGGCGACCATGATGCCCATGACGCCCATGGTGAAGTTGTACAACTTGTTGCACCAGTCGATGAGCGGCTGGGGCAGCGTGATGCCAACTACGCCAGGAAGGGTGGCGATCAACAGAAAGATCGAAGAGGTGAGGACGATGGGCATGCACCCAAGGAATCCGTCCTTAATAGCCTGGAGGTAGATGTTCCTCGAGATCTTCTCAAAGAACGGCTGATGCTTTTCGAGCATCTTTACGATGGCGTCCATAAAGCTCCTTTGCTACTTGATGCGCGATGCATGTGGATGGAACTGGTCGTCGATGGATGGTCAGGACTGCCCGGAAACCTTCCTGCTTAAGGAAGGCATTGCGAAATGACAACGTTGTCATTTCGTTAATGACAACGTAAGACATTTTTGGAAGAGCAACAAGGATATACGGGTGAGCGGTCGATATTGTCCGGTAAACGGTTGATTTGTCAGTCAGGCAGGTAGTGTATGCTAGAACGCAAAAAAACAAGCGATGCAAGACCGACTGGAGAAGTAGTGGCAACGATGGACAAGAAAAATGTCTCAATGAATGATGTGGCAGTTGCCGCGGGTGTTTCTCTCAAGACGGTTTCGCGTGTGATCAACGAGCCCGGTAGCGTGCGAGAGTCGACACGCGATAAGGTCCATTCCGCAATGGAAGCGCTCGGGTTTCGAACCAACTTTGCCGCGCGTTCGCTCAAGTTGGGCCGTTACGGGTGCATCGGCGTGGTGCTGTTCCACTTGTCGGGCGGTGCCGTGGACATGATTGACGGTATCGCAGATGCCGCCGAAGAACGCGGCTTTGCGCTCACGATGATCAAAAAGCGGGCGGGGGAGAAGATGACCCTTGCCGAAGCGGCGCGTAGGATGTCGCAGCTGCCTGTTGATGGCATGATCTTCAACCTGCGTCAGATGGTCGATGACTTTGATACTTTTGAGGCACCGAAAGACCTCAAGACGGTGATTATCACGCCGATGGAGCATCCTGCCTGCTCTACCGTTAGTGACGATCAAGAGGGTGGTGCGCGCATGGCGTGCGAGTACTTCTTAAATCGTGGGCACAAGAACGTATACTTCGTCTCTGGTAAGAAAGAGGCGCTGTCGAGCCAGTGTCGTATGAAAGGTTGGCGTGCGGCACTCGAGGCGCGTGGCATTGAGCCGCCCGAGCCTCTGCAAGGCGATTGGAATGCGGATAGTGGCTATGCCGCGGGCCTTGTGCTTGCCGATAAGCCCGATTGCACGGCGGTCCTCGCTGCTAACGACTGCATGGCAAACGGCGTGATGATGGCTCTACGTGACAAGGGTCTGAGTGTGCCCGATGATGTGTCCGTGATCGGCTTCGACGATGAGCTCTATAAGACGATTCCCAACTCGATTCTGACGTCGGTGAAGTTTCGCCACCGCGAGCTGGGTGTCCGTGCGCTTAACGAGGTCGTCGCAGGTCTGGAAGCCCCGAGCTCCAGAAGCCGTACGCTTGTCTCGGGTGTGCTGGTCGAGCGTTCCAGCGTGAGGGATCTGCGGGCGTAGACGTGCTCGGCCTGCTCGTCTAAATCTGTAACAGGTGGGACCCGAAAACTCGACTAGGTGTTATAGATTGAGATTTTGTCTACCCAGCCATCATCTTTGTCTCGATCTGTAACAGTTAGGAGTGAAATGACCAGCCAGGTGTTACAGATCTAGATTGATTGGATTGACCCATCTGTTTGTCTCGATCTGTAACATCTAAGCGGTCAAAAGCGGTCTACATGTTACAGATTGAGATTTTTGGCTTGGCCTGTGCGTTCACCTCGATCTGTAACAGCTGGGACCCAAAAACTCGGCTAGATGTTACAGATTAAGATGAACAGGAGGAGGCTTATAGGACAAAATGTGTGTCCACGTTGGGGGCATCGGCGCAGGTCGATGCCCCTTTTTCAGCCGTTTAAATTCCGTGCCCGCTTTTAACCGCTCGGACAGAATGTGTGTCCGGTTGCCTATCGTTCCCGCAGGTAGATAACCTTTTCCGGAACCGTTAAATACCCTTTCGGAAGAGGTGCCCATGAAGGCCGTTTATTGCCCCTACTGCGGCGGTCGGACCAAGCGCAACGGCAGGACTTCATCGGGGTCCCAGCGGTGGAGGTGCACGGCCTGCGGCGCGTCGACGACGGTGAGGTACGACGACACGGCGGCAAGGCTGGACGGGTTCCTCGGGTGGCTCCTCTCCAAGGACTCCCAGGCGGCGATGCCGGGCGGCGGACGGTCCTTCAGGCGCAGGACGGCCGAGTTCTGGGAGGTCTGGCCGATGCCCGTCCCCGACGGCGAGCTGCACCGCGTGCTCTACGTCGACGGGATCTGGGTCGCGCGCGACCTCGTGGTGCTCATATGCTGCAGCGGCGAGAGGGTGGTCTCCTGGTACATGGCGAGGTCGGAGAACTCGAGGGCGTGGTCGGCCCTCATGGCGCCGATCCCGGCGCCCGAGGTGGTCGTCACCGACGGCGGGAGCGGGTTCGCCAAGGCCGTGCGCGAGACCTGGCCGCGCACCAGGGTCCAGAGGTGCACCTTCCACGCCTTCTCGCAGGTCAAGCGCTACACGACGACGCGGCCGAAGCTCCAGGCGGGGCGCGAGCCCTACCTCATCGCGCGCGACCTCATGGGCATCGAGACGCTGCACCAGGCCGAGCTCTGGGTCGAGCGCTACCTCGACTGGTGCGGGTTCTGGGCCGACTTCCTGGAGGACAGGACCGTGGTGGACGGCAGGAGGGTCTACACCCATGAGAGGCTGAGGCGGGCGCGCTCGTCGCTGTCGTCGCTGGTGTCGGCGGGGACGCTGTTCACCTACCTCGACCCCGCCCTGGCCAAGGCCGGCCCGCTGCCGTCGACCGACAACATGATCGAGGGAGGGGTGAACTCGCAGCTGAGGGCCGTCCTGCGCAACCACCGGGGGCTGACGTCGGTCAAGCGCGTGAAGGCGGTGTTCTGGTGGTGCCACGCGCACTCGGGGGACGCGAGGACTGCGCGCGAGAAGCTCGCCGCGATGCCGACCGACGCGGACATCGACTTCCTGTTCAGCGTCTACTCCGCCTCGCCGTCGCGCGAGGACGGAGGGCCGGAGTGGGGCGACAGGGCCGTGTGGGAGGACCTCCACCACAGGGACCCGTACCCGTTCTGGCTGGATTAATGGATGGAAACGGATGTTCTATCGGGACACACATTTTGTCCTATAAGCCCAGGAGGACGGGTGCGGTCTAAACAAAATGGCCCGCGCATCACGCATCGATGCACGGGCCATTTTTTTCTGCGAGCGGCAGGTGGCGTCAGCGTCTTATGCCTCGAGGTTTTCCTCGATCCAGGCGACGGCACCCTTGGGATCCTTAGTGAGGTCGATGTACTGTTTGCCCTTGGGCGACAGCAGCGTGATGCCCAGGCGGTCGGTGTCGGCCTTCATCTCGTTGTAATAGGTGCGAACCTGCGGAGCCAGGACGATGACGTTGTACTGGTCCATGATGGCGTAGTGGCTGCCGTAGGCACCGGCGTTGGCGGTAATGTCGATGCCCAGCTCGTCGGCGCCTTCCTTAAGCGCGTTGGCGAGCAGTGCAGAGGTGCCGGCGCCAGCGCACAGAACCAGAACCCTCAGATCCTTGCCCTTAAGGGCGGACGGAGCTGCGGAGGCCTCAGTGGCAGAAGCGGTCTCGACAACAGGAGCCTCAACGGCGGGGGCGGCAGCGGTCTTGACGGCCTTGGTCTCCTCGGCCTCTTCTTCGGCCAGGGTCTCGGCCTCCTGCTTGCACAGGACGTTGTCGTAGGCCTTGCAGAACGGGTAGTAGATTAAGAAGTCAACGACCAGCAGGACGACAACCAGGACCAGAGAGATCGGTTGGAAGTTGGTGTCGATGAAGGTGCCGATCGGTCCGGGGAGTGCCCACGGCATGGCATAGATAAAGCCGTTCATGCCCAAAAAGTCGATGAAGAACTTACCAATGAGGACGTTGGCCACGGGGGCAAACAGGAACGGGATCAGGAAGTACGGGTTGAGGATGATGGGCGCGGCGAACAGCAGCGGCTCGTTGACGGCGAACATCACGGGTACGACAGAGGCTTTGCCGACGGCCTTGAGCTGCTTGGAGCGCATAAAGAGCAGGAAGATGATCGGGACAATGAACGTGGCGCCGGTGCCGCCGAGTTCGCCGATGTAGTTACCGAAGTTCTCGGTCAGGGCGAGGGCGGGGTGACCGCCGGCCTGCAGCGTGGCGAGGTTGGTAGTGATGTTGCCAAACAGCGCGGCGTTGAGGGCAGGCTTAACGACCGAGGGGCCGTGGATGCCCATGAACCAGAACAGCGGGATCATGAACCAGATGAGGGCGAGGCCGGCGTAGGAATCGGCAGCGGCGAACAGCGGGCTCACCAGCGTGGAGATGACGTTGGCAAACGGGACGGCCAAGCAGGTGCGGCAGATAACGTCGATGACGGCGACAAACAGGATGGAGAAGCTGAAGGCGAAGATGTCGCGGAAGTTCTGGGCGATGGCGCCGGGGACTTCTTTGGGCAGCTTGATGGTGATGTCTCGCTTAATGCAGAAGGCATAGATGTTGACCGTGGCAAATGCGGCGACAAAGGAGCTCAGCAGGCCCTTGGTGCCCATGTTGTCGGTAAAGAACACCGAGACATCGGCGCCGTCGATCTTGGCACTCGTCTGGGTAACGGCCAAGATGAGCATAGCGCACATGGCGGCGACCATGGTGCTCGTGGCGTTGATGGCCTTGCCGGCAGGCATGCGGCGGTTCTTGGAGCCGGTCAGCGCGCTTGCGGTGGTGCCGGCGACCATGATGCCCACGACGCCCATCGTGAAGTTGTAAACCTTGTTGCAGAAGTTCACGACGTCGACGTTCCACCAGTCGGGCAGCGTAAAGCCGCCGACCGTGGCGACAACGCCCGGCAGGGTTGAAATAAGCAGGAAGACAGAAGAAGACAGGATGATGGGCATTGCTGCCAAAAAGCCGTCTTTAATGGCCTGAAGGTAGATGTTCTTAGAGACCTTGTCGAAGTACGGCTGACCTTTCTCCAAGAACTTAACGATCGATTCCATAGTTCACGCTCCTCTTTGCATGAAATCTTAATGGCATGGACGTTGAAAACCTATATGGTCTCCCGCTTGCTAAAAGCCCGGGTGCAGGCGGGGTCGGTCCCAGGGGGAGAGAGGGGAGCGGCTGGGTTTGTATCGCATAGGGCCGCTCCCCTCTCGGGGGAAAGCGAGGCGATGCGCTACTGCGCGTCCGCCATAGTGTCGGCGAGCTCCTTGTACCAGAGTGCCGACTGCTTGATGTAGCGTTTTTGCGTGTCGAAGTCGATGTAGAACAGGCCGTAGCGCTTGTTATAGCCGTTGGCCCACGAGAACTGGTCCTGCAGGCTCCAGATAAAGTAGCCCTGGACGTCGACGCCCTCGGCGCGCGCCTGGAGCACCTTCTCCATGTGCTGGTCGACAAAGTCGATGCGCTCGGGATCGGCGACGATGCCGTTTGCGTCGGGCTCGGGGTCCTTGTGGCCCAGGCCGTTTTCGGTGATATAGATGACGGGGAGGTTGGGATAGGTGGCGCTGATGTGCTTGAGCGTGTCGTAGAGGCCTTGCGGGTAGATGAGCCAATCCCAGTCGGTGGTGGGGATACCCGGCATATCGACCTGCTGCCCGACGCCCTTAAACTTAAAGCACGAGGTGCCCTTGTCTCCGGTGCCGTTAAAGCTGTTGGTGGACTCGCCATCGTAGGCGGCGATAAACGCCGACTGATAGTAGTTGAGGCCGAACATATCGTTGCGGGGCGCCGCCTTGGCGAGCTCCTCCATGTCGCTGTCCTCAACCGTAAGCGTGGCGTTGTTGGCACGCAGAATCTCGTTGATGAGTGAGAGGGTGCGCGCGGAGTAGTGACCCAGGAAGGCGCCGTCCATGATGAAGTCGGTGTAGAAGGCGTTGTACAGGTCGGCGGCGTGCTGGTCGGCGGGCGAGTCTGTGGCAGGATATGCCGGCGTCAGGACGTTGACCATGCCAATGCGTCCGCCCAGGTGCTCGGTCTCGTCAAGATCCTTATACAGGTTGACGGCGCGGGCGTGGGCAACGAGCTCGTTGTGCTGGCTCTGGATGCCGCTCGTCACATCAAAGTGATGGTTGGGCGGGAAGTTGCCTTGGATGTATTGGGAGTGCGAGAGGCTGATGAGCTCGTTGATGGTGAACCAATTCTTGACCTCGCGGAACTCGCGGAAGCAGAACTCGGCATAGCGCACATAGGCGTCGACGGTCTTGCGGTTGAGCCAGTCGCCCTGGTTGAACAGGGCGGCGGGGGAGTCAAAGTGATGCAGGGACACATAGGGCTCGACGCCATACTTTTTGCAGCAGGCGAACAGCTCGTGGTAGTGCTTAACGCCCTCGGCGAGGGGCTCGGCATCGTCGCCGTTGGGGAAGATGCGGGTCCAGGCGATGGACACACGGATGGCGTTGAGTCCATGCTCGGCAGAAAGGCGGATATCCTCCTCGTAGCGGTTGTAGAAATCACTGGCCGGGTCGGGCAAAAAGCGACCCTGGGCGACAAGGTAATCGTCCCACATGGTCTTACCCTTGCCTGCCACCTTCGTGGAACCTTCCGTTTGGTACGCGGCGGTTGCGGCGCCCCAAACAAAGCCCTTCGGCAGCTGCTGTACGCGGTTTAGCAAAGACATATGCATACACCCTCTCGTCTCGCTGTTCGATATTGTGCGTTTGCGCTCAGGAGGCTCCCTGGTTAGCGTTCAGCGGTGAAAAAGCCCGATAAACACTATCTTAAAATGATTAGAACCAAAATGAGCACGTGAACATTTGACAATGAGCACGTTAACATCCGGTTGGGATGTATAGAAACAAAACAACTTCAAACAGCCGCGAACGGTTGTATTTGTTCGGTAAGCGGTTTTGATTGACAGAAGTTTTCATGTTGTGGTATATGGCTCGGGTATCATGAGCACGTTATCAATGTATGTACGATGCGCCATGGGCGCGGGGAATAGTTGGGAAGCAGGTTAGCGTGGAAGGCATGGCTCAGCAGACAAGGAATGGTCATTCGGCGAGCGCGGCAGAGGTTGCGGCGCTCGCTGGCGTGAGCCGCCAGACTGTGTCTCGCGTGGTCAACGGTATGCCCAACGTGACGGAAAAGACGCGCAAGCGTGTGCTGGCCGCCATGGAAGAGCTGGGCTTTCGTCCCAATTTTGCTGGAGCGGCGTTGCGCGGCGGGTCGTATCGTTCTATTGGCCTGTGCATGTACAACATCACACGTGTCGGTAACCTGGCGACGCTCGAGGGTATCATGCAAGCGGCGCGCGAGCACGATTTTGCCGTCACTATGATCGAGATGGGCGGCGACAAGCCCTATACACTTGCCGATGCCTCGCGCCGCATGGTCGAGCGACCCGTCGACGGCATGATTCTCAACATGAACCGCATGGCTCCCGATTTTGAGGAGTTTGTTCCCCAGCCGGGAGTGCGAACGGTCATCCTGTCCATGTATGCGCATCCGCGCTGCACGACGATCGACTCCGACCAGTATGGTTCGTGCGAGCTGTTGACCAATTATCTGCTGGAACATGGTCACTCGAATATGCGGTTTGTGGCGGGTCCGGAAAACTCGATTTCCTCGCGTTTTCGTGAGGCCGGTTGGCGCGATACGCTGGGTCGTGCTCATGTCGATGCCGCTCCGATGCTGCGTGGCGATTGGAGTGCGGACAGTGGGTACGCCATGGGCGAGCGGATTGCGGCCGAGGTGCTTGCCGGCGGGTCGCAGGCGCCGACTGCCGTGCTTGCGGCAAATGACCAGATGGCGCTGGGCGTTATCGCCGCGCTCGAGAACGCGGGCCTGTCCGTGCCCGACGACGTGAGTGTGGTTGGTATCGACGACGCACTCGAGGGACTTGTTCCTCACAATCGGCTGACGACGCTGCGATTTGATTTGCGCGGTGTCGGTAAGCTTGCGTTTGAGGCGGCGATTGGAGAGAGCTCGTCTATCGAGGCGATTCATGTGCCGAGTACGCTGGTCGAACGCTCGACTGTTAGGGACATACGGGGTTAGGTCCTACTCCGTTTGTCTCGATTTGTAACAGGTAGACGGTCAAAAGCGGGCTACGTGTTACAGATTTAGATTCTTCGGAAAGAGCAATCCTGTTCGTCTCAATCTGTAACAGCTAGGACCAAAAAACTCGGCTAGATGTTACAGATTGAGACAAACGGACCCCGAACCGCCCAAAAAGGCCGGGGGCGGCGCGCCGTGTGACGTGCCGCCCCCGGCTGAGAAATGGGGACAGGTTATGTGAGCGGGGCAATTCCGCCAACCGCTCGTCGCAAGCCGCTAGTCCAGACGACGGGTCTGCGCCACGTGCTTATACCAGTATGCGCTTGCCTTGGGCGTGCGCTTCTGGGTTTCAAAGTCAACGTAGAAGAAGCCATAGCGCTTGTTGTAGCCATTGGTCCAGGAGAACTGGTCCTGCAGGCTCCACAGGAAGTAGCCGCCCACGTTAACGCCCACCTCCATGGCCTTTAGCAACCAGCGCAGGTGCTGCTCGATGTAGTCGATGCGTGGCTGGTCGTCCACAAAACCGTCCTTGTAGGGGTCCTTGTAGCCCATGCCGTTCTCTGTGATGAAGATCTGCTTGTAGTTGGGGTAGCGCTGCTTAATGTAGACGAGCAGATCGAACAGGCCCTCGGGATAGATGATCCAGTCCCAGTCGGTGGTGGGGATGCCGGGCTTGTTCACATGCTCGCCAATACCCTTAACGCGCCAGCGGCCGGTGCCCTTCTCGCCCGTACCGTTGTGGTGCAGGTCGTTCTCGCCATCGTAAGCCTTCAAGAAACGGCACTGATAGTTGTTAACGCCCAGGTAGTCGTTGTAGAGCGCGGCTTCGCGCATAATCTCGAGGTCCTCGTCCAAGATTTCGATGGTGCCGCCCGAGATGGCAGCCAGACGGTTGGCGCACTCGAGGGTGTCGGGCGCGTAGTCGCCGCGGAAGGTGGCGTCGAGCAAAAACTGGTTTTGCAGCACGTGCTCGTTGTTGGCGGCTTTGATGTCGGCGGGGTCGTTCTCGTTGAGCGGGTACTTGAACTCCAACGACTGAATGACGCCGATCTTGCCCTTAAAGCCGCCGTTGCGGAAGGCCAGCACTGCCTTGGCGTGGGCGAGCATCATGTTGTGCTCGCACTGGAAGGCCTCGGCAAGATGCGCCTTGACGCCACCGGGGAAGGTGCCCTCGATGTAGGTGTTGGAGGCATCGGCCCAAATCTCGTTAAAGGTGAACCAGTAGGTCACCTGGTCGGCATACTCCTTAAAGCAGAAGGTGGCAAAGTCCACAAAGGCATCGATGGTCTTGCGGTTGAGGAAGTCGCCCTTCTCAAAGAGGGGCAGCGGCGTATCGAAGTGATGCAGCGTGACAAACGGCTCAACGTGGTGCTTGTGGCACTCGGCGAAGAGATCGTGATAGAACTGCACGCCCTCGGGGTTGATTTCGCCGGTACCATTGGGGAAGATGCGGCTCCAAGCGATGGAGAGTCGAATGCCGTTGATGCCAAACTCCTCGCACAGTTCCAGATCGACGGGGTATTGGTTGTAGAAGTCCGAAGCGGGATCGGGGGAGAAGCGCCCCTGGGCCTCCAGGAAGTCGTCCCAGGCGACCTTGCCTTTACCGTGGGTACGGGTCTCGCCCTCTACCTGGTAGGCAGCAGTGGCGCCGCCAAAGACAAAGTCCTCGGGAAACTGCGCGGGCGGGTTGGTGACGCTAGCAGAGTTAACGGACATGATGAAATATCCAATCGTCTAAATCGAAGGGCCAGCCGGCTTTGGATGGTCGGCTGGCCCTGAGCGTTAGTTACTTCGAGAGTTGCTCGGAGACGAAGGCGAGAGACTTATCGCCGTTCTGGGAGAGCTCGATGTATTGCTTGCCACGGCAGGCGACGCACTTGTTGCCCACGCGCTCGCAGTCTTTCTGAAGGTCGGCCAGGTAGCTTGCGGCCTGCGGGGCCAGGACGACCAGGTCAAAGTCGGGGAGCATGTCGACGTGATTGCCATATGCCTCGGCAGCGGTTTCAAGATTGATGCCGCGCTCCTTGGCGGCCTTGGCCAGCGCGTTGGCCAGCAGACCCGAGGTACCGCCACCCTGGCAGAGCACGAGTACGCGCTTGCCGTTGAGGTCGCTGGCGGTCGTTGCCTCGGCAGCGGGTGCTGCGGAAGCGGCAGGGTCGTCGGACTTCACGGCCTCGGCAGCAGCGCCGGCGGCAACGCTCTTGGCGTCAGCCTTGCCCTGGAAGGCGTCGTTGAGCTTGGCGGCCTTCTCGGCGTTCTTGGCGGCGAGCTCCTCCTCGGAAATCTCGGCCTCCTCGGCGCACTTCTGGGCGTCATAGGCACGGAAGAACGGATAGTACAGGACAAAGTCGACGACCAGGATAAGGGCGAGCATCACAAAGGCGAGCGGCTGGAAGCCCAGGCCCATGATGGTGCCGATGGGGCCGGGGACAGTCCAAGGCAGGGTGTACATAAAGCCGTTCATGCCCAAGAAGTCGATAAAGATCTTGAGGATCCAGATGTTGGCGATCGGGGCAAAGACAAACGGGACAAAGAAGACGGGGTTGAGCACGATGGGTGCGGCGAACAGCAGCGGCTCGTTGACGGCAAAGCACACGGGAACGATAGCGGCCTTACCGACGGCGCGCATCTCCTGAGACTTGGCCAGGAAGCAGAACATAAAGACCAGGACGAGCGTGGCGCCGGTGCCGCCCATGCAGACGACGAAGTACTGGGCACCCTGGGTCAGGACAGCGGAAGCGTGCTGGCCAGCCTGGAACGCAGCCAGGTTGTCGGTCATGTTGGCAACGAGGGCGGCGGCGATGGCGGGCTCGACGATCGAGGGGCCGTGGACGCCCACGAACCAGAACAGGCTCATGGCGCCGTAGATCACAGCGAGGCCGATGTAGCCATCGGCAGCGGTGAACAGGGGCTGGAACACCTGGATGACGCCCTGGGCAAAGCAGAAGCCAAAAGCAGCGCGGAAGACGATGTCAAAAACCCAAAAGACGGTGATGCAGACGGAGAAGGGGATGATGTCCTTAAAGGTCTGCGAGATGTTGGGCGGAACCTGCTCGGGCATCTTGACGGTGATGTTGCGCTTGATAAAGAACTTGTAGATGATGCCGGTCACAAACGCAGCGATGAAGGCGGTCAGCAGGCCCTTGGAACCAAGGTAGGTGGTGTTAAAGCCGCTGGCGGCGTCCGTGGCGATGGTGTCGCTCGAAAGGAGCAGAAAGCCGATGATGGCCGCGCACATGCACGAGATAAAGTTGATCTGGTTGTTCTTGGGCAGGTCGCGATTCTGAGCGTCGGCGAAGTGCTTGGCCGTGGTGGCGGCACAGGCGATGGCCAGGATGCCCATGGAGTAGTTGTAGCACTTCCACAGGGCGTTGTTGATGTCATCGGGCCAGTAGAAACCCCAGATGTTGGGGACCGAGGCTACCAGGCAGAAGATGGACGAGAAGATGATGATGGGGATGACGGAGATAAAGCCGTCGCGGATCGCCTTGAGGTACTTGTTGCGGGCGATCGCGTTGAAAAAGGGCTGGCCCTTTTCGATGATGGCGATGAGTTGCTCCATGCAATGCTCCTAAGAGTCGGTGGGTTAGCAACGATGGTAGCTTTTGGCGTTCGGTTGCCAAAATGTTGACGTTGCCATTTTGCGACACAAAAAAAGACGCGAACCGGTGGTTCCTGTGCCTGCGAACCGTCGATTCCTTACGCGTAAACGTTTGAGCCGCCCGGTGGCTCTGTGTTTGCACAATGGCAACGTTAACATTTGGGCGACAAAAGCCGTTCGGGGAAGCAAAAATGTCGGTGAACGGTAGGTTTTGGGTGGTGAGCGTATGGTGGGGGAGGCGTTAGATATACTTGAAGACGTTTCATTTGACTGCGTAGGGTGCCACCAATGGCATCGTTGACATAGAAAGATCGACCTATGGCCGCTGTTAAAAAATCGGTATCCGTCAAAGACGTGGCGCGCCTCGCGGGCGTCTCGGAGCAGACGGTCTCGCGCACCGTGCACGATTCGCCCAGTGTGCGCCCCGAGACCAAGGAACGCGTGCGTGCCGCCATGCGCGAGCTGGGGTATCGCCCCAATTTTGCCGGTCGATCGCTGCGCCGTGGCAAGTTTAAGACCGTCGGCGTCGCCATGTTCAACATTACCGGTACCGGCAACCTCGACCGTATGGAGGGCTTTGCCGCCGCGGCCGACAAACATGGCTATGCCATCACCCTCACTAAAGTAGATGGGCATCCGTATACCCTCGAGAGCGCATCGTCGCGCATGAGCGCGCTGCCGGTAGACGGCATGGTCGTGATCATGAATCGCATGCCGGCGGACTTTGGCACCTTCGAGCCGCTGCCCGGCATGCAGACGGTGCTCGTTACGATGCTGGAGCACCCGCTCTGTTCAACGGTCGATAACGACCAGTTCGATTGCTCGCGCCAGGTGGTCGAGTACTTGCTGGGGCGGGGGCACAAAACCGTGCACTTTATCTCGTGTCCCGAGCGCTCGCTTTCGGGCATGCGGCGCGAGGAAGGCTGGCGCGAGACATTGCGCGCGCATGGAATTGAGCCGCCGCGACTCGTCCGTGGGGATTGGACGGCACAGAGCGGATATGCCGCAGGCCAGGCTCTGGCGGAAGATCCGACCTGTACGGCCATTTATGCTTCCAACGATGCCATGGCATACGGCTGCATTCGCGGGCTCGAGTCGTGCGGAAAGCGTGTGCCCGAGGACGTGAGCGTGGTGGGTGTTGATGACAGCCTGGGCGATATCGTGCCCGACCGTCGCCTGACCACGGTGCGCTTTGACAACAAGCGCGTCGGCATGTGGGCGGTCGACAAGATTGCCGGCGCCGATGGGGGTGCGTCTGGCGTGGAGCACATGCTGATCCCCGGTGTGCTTGTAGAGGGCGATACGGTGCGCGATTTGTGTTAGGGTGCGGTCCTGTTTGGGTTGCCGATAATTGTGTTTGATATTGTTCAGATTGGTTTAAAAACCGTTCACGGGCGAAAAGTGACCGTTCATAGCTCGAAATTACGTTTTGAGCTGTTCTTTTTTGTTTGAATGTTATTGTTTCTGTCATACACAACGCAGCGCGTATGCCCGGACGCGATGCTCTCCATTGGTTCATATGTGAAAGGAACGCAATATGGCAACCAAAGAAGAAATCTCGATGATTGGATTCGAGATCGTCGCATACGCAGGTGACGCCCAGACCGATCTGCTTGCAGCGCTCGATGCTGCTCGCGAGGGTGACTTTGAGAAGGCCGAACAGCTGCACAAGGATGCCAGCGATGCGCTCATCGGTGCCCACGACACGCAGACCAAACTGCTTTCGCAGGAGGCCGGCGGTGGCGAGATGGAGATGACCTTCATCATGGCTCACGCTCAGGACACCCTCATGACCACTATGATCCTGGAGAAGCAGACCCGCTTTACCATCGATGCCTACAAGCGCATCGCTGCGCTCGAGGCCAAGCTCGCCTAACGAGCCCGCACAACCAAGTCCCCTTCCAAAAGCTCTGCCGCTACCCGCGGCAGGGCTTTTTCTGTTCTCCTTCAAGTTGCGGTGAAATAGGGACTGAATAGTCATTGGGGACGTTCTTAAACGACTGGTCATTGGGGACAGTCTTGGTGCGCTCCGTTCGTCCTCCCGTTCGATTTTTGCTCGGTGGGTATACTTCCTTTCGCATTAAACGCCGGACTGAGGAGGTATCCAAATGCCGGATAACGGGTCAATACAAAAAAGAGACGCGCACGAGATGGCTCATGGGCGTCCTGTCCAGATAACCGAGCACACGACGGTAACCGAGCTGCAGCCCAGTCTGTCCGATGTCGTGTGCGCAAACAAAAAGCTGCAGATTGGCTTTATCGTTGCGCTCGTGGTCCTGGCGCTGCTGTCGGGCTTTGTAGCTCGTCCGCATTTCGCCGATACCAAAACTTGGGACTCCACCATCGAGGTCATCGACCAAAAGAAGGGTAACGTACTGGCGCTCACGACCTCGTGCGTGGCGCTGTCTGCGGGCATTACCGCGCTGCCGGGTGATACGGGAACGCCGGTTGCCGAGCAGCTCGCGCAGCTTTCAGGCAACCTTGGTATCGTGCTTGCCGTGCTCTACCTAGAGAAATACCTGCTAACCATTTTGTGGTCGGTTGGCCTGGGCATCTTAATCCCGTTTGCGTTGGTGCTCTTTGCGGTGTCGCTCGGCATTCACGGGCGCTGGAGCACGAGCGCTGTTCTGCGCCGTGTGGCGACGCGCGTGCTGGTGGTTGCCGTGATCGGCATGGCGCTCGTGCCCGCGAGCGTATGGGTGTCGCAGAAGGTCGATGAAACGTATCGCGTAAGTATTGAGCAAGCTGAGCAAAAGGCTGCGGACGCGGCCGACGTCACGGACAAGTCAGCTGAGACCAGCTCAAAATCGAACAAGAAAAAATCCGAGGCCACGGAGTCCAAAAACGTGCTCGAGCAGTTGACTGATGGGGCGTCGAGCCTTGTTACGTCGGTGACCAGCGGCGCCAAGCAGATGACCGACGAGATCGTGCAGCAGGTGACCGATCTGATTGAAGGCGTCATCGTGATGATCGTGACTTCGTGCGTTATCCCGCTGCTGGTGCTCGTGGCGTTCCTATGGCTAGGACACGTGCTACTGGGGATCGATATCTCCGGTCCCGCGAACTATCTGACGGGTCGTTTCTTGAGCGCTCCGTCCAGACATGCCAAGAAGAGCGGGCAGTCTGAGTAGGCAGCAAAGCGATCTTTGGAAGATCAACCGTAAGAAGGGCGGCCGAGACGAGTTCTCGGCCGCCCTTTTGTTTGTCGAACACATGGTCGCTACGTCCGCGCCCGGTCCAAACGGTCAGCAATCATCTGTGAACGGTATTTGTTCAAAAAAGAACAAAGATAAACAAATAGTTGTTGCAGTTACTGTTCGAATGTGTTCAAATAAACA
Source organism: Collinsella sp. CLA-SR-H006 (assembly GCF_040097075.1). Lineage (NCBI taxonomy): Bacteria > Bacillati > Actinomycetota > Coriobacteriia > Coriobacteriales > Coriobacteriaceae > Collinsella > Collinsella sp. CLA-SR-H006. Next base: position 103,032 of record NZ_JBBNPD010000010.1, read on the forward strand.
TGAACAGTGAAGAACCGCACATTCAGATGCCCGGACCTGAACGCGATTCAACACTTCCAAACAGAAACTACGCACCTGCGTATCTCTCAAGGAGGATGTCATGAGGGTTGTAATCGCTTCCGATGCCGACGGTATGTCGATGAAGGAGTCCATCAAGGAGATGCTCATCGCCGACGGTCACGAAGTCGTCGACTATTCCGAGACCCCTGCCGCGGACTTTGTCGATTCCGCGACCGCCGTTGCCAAGGACCTGCTGGAGCACAAGGATTCCCAGGGCTTCGCATTCGATAAGTACGGCGTCGGCTCCTATATGGCCGCCGTCAAGATCAAGGGCATGGTCGTCGCCAACATTTCCGATGAGCGTTCCGCTTACATGACCCGCGAACACAACGGCTCGCGTATGGTCACCATGGGCCCGGGCGTTGTGGGCACCGAGGTCGCCAAGAAGATCGCCCGCGAGTTCCTGCGCGCCCAGTACGCCGGCGGCCGTCACCAGATCCGTGTCGACATGCTCAACAAGATGGCCTAACGAGAGCCACCGAGAACTCGAACTTCTACCTCAACTTGTGAATTCAGACGAAAGGACGTTCTGATGAAGAAGACCATCGCAATCGGTTGCGACCATATCGTTACGGACGAGAAGATCTATCTGGCCGACCGCCTGGAGCAGGCTGGCTACAAGGTGCTCGACTGCGGCACCTACAGCCACACCCGTACGCACTATCCCATCTACGGTAAGGCCGTGGGCGAGGCTGTTGCCAGCGGCAAGGCCGACTTTGGCGTGGCCCTGTGCGGCACCGGCATCGGCATCACCAACGCCGTCAACAAGGTTCCCGGCGCCCGCTGCGCCCTGGTTCGCGACATGACCTCTGCCCTGTATGCCCGTCGCGAGCTCAACGCCAACATCGTGGGCTTTGGCGGTAAGATCACCGGCGAGTTCCTGATGGCCGATATCATGCTTGCCTTCCTGGAGGAGCCCTACGAGAAGACCACCGAGCACGATGCCCTGATTGCCAAGATCGATGCCTGCAATAAGGCCGACGCCGAGGCTCAGGCTGACCCGCACTTCTTTGACGAGTTCCTCGAGAAGTGGGACCGCGGCGAATACCATGATTAGCGGGTATCCGGCGTAATTAACTAGTCCGTTGACGGCTCGCGTTTCTGTGAGGGGGCGCGGGCCGGTTTTCTAAACAGGAGTCCAACATGATTCTGACCGTTACCATGAACCCGTCGATTGATACGCGCTATCAGCTCGACAAGCTGATCATCGACGATGTTAACCGTGTGACGCCCGAAAAGACCGCTGGCGGCAAGGGCCTCAACGTGAGCCGTGTGCTGCTGCAGTTGGGCGACGATGTGCTCGCGACCGGTCTGCTCGGCGGCCACATGGGTGCCTATATGGCCGAGCTTATGGATGCCGACGGCGTCAAGAACGACTTTGTGCCCATCGCCGGTGAGACGCGCATTTGCCTGAATATTCTGCACGAGGGTAATCAGACCGAGCTTTTGGAGAGCGGCCCGCAGATCGCCCCGGCCGAGCTCGATGCCTTTACGGCCAAGTTCGCCGAGCTTGCAGCGAAGGCGGACGTTGTGACGCTTTCGGGCTCGCTGCCGCGTGGCGTCGATGCCGGCTACTATGCCGAGCTCGTCAAGATCGCCGAGGAGGCGGGCGCCAAGGTGCTGCTCGACACCTCGGGTGCATCGCTGGAGGCCGCGCTGGAGTCCGACGCTAAGCCTGAGCTCGTAAAGCCCAACCTGACCGAGATTAACGGCCTGCTGGGTACGTCCTTTACGACCGATGATGTCGATGCCCTGCGCGAGGCGCTTGCCGCCGATGACCGCTTTGCCGGTATTCCCTGGGTTGTCGTTTCGATGGGCGCTGCCGGTTCGGTGGGCTTCCATGAGGGCCGCGCGTTCCGCGCCAAGACGCCCGCGATTGCGGCTGTGAACGCGACGGGTTCCGGTGACTCGACCATCGCCGGCTTTGCGCATGCCATTGCTGCTGGTGCCGACGATGTCACGGTGCTCAAGACCGCCAATACCTGCGGCAAGCTCAACGCCATGGATCCCAAGACCGGCCACCTGGTCATGGACCGCTGGGACGAGGTCTACAACAGCGTTGTCGTGACTGAACTGTAGGGTTACGCGGTTTTATCAAACCGCGTAACCAGCCGACGCTGCAAGCCCGCCAGAGCGGCAATCTGCCTTTCAGCTTCGGCGGCATGACCAGAAGGTCAATGCCGCCTCGCTTCAAGGCACCTTGCTCGCTTTGGCGGGCTTTCGCTCATATGACCCAATCCGCTGTCAAGAGCCACAATGGCCCCGCCGACCGCTTGCAATCGGTCGG
>NZ_JBBNPD010000011.1:0-92054 GCF_040097075.1 Collinsella sp. CLA-SR-H006
TGTCGCAGCCCCGACCCGCGGCCACGAGCGGGGGCTCCTATCTTTTTAGTGCCCTCGGATTGGGTCATAGTGTCTGTAGGTGACGATAACGCGGCATTTCCATTGCTGGAGCTAGAGGCTTTCTTTCGACTTGCGTTTTTAGTCGAAAGCTATTAAGCGACATTCCGTTATTCGGAATGTCGCTTTCGTTTTTAGCTGGTTATTTCGCTTGCGTTGGTGGATATGTCGTGCGTTCTGCGTATGGCAATATAAGATAGTTCTTTGTATTAAACGTAATTCGATGTTCTTGAGGGTAGGGGATTGATTTGGGTCGTGCTGGGGATATGACGCCGCCTTTGCGTTGGCGGTTGGGTGTTGCTGGTGGGGTGGCGCTCGTTGTGCTGCTTGTTGACCAGTTGACCAAGCTTGCGGTTCGTGCCGTGGGCGACGCTTTGCATGTGACTGTTATCCCCGGCGTGATCGACTTCCTGTTTGTCCGCAATATCGGCGCTGCCTTTAGCATGGGCGAGGGGCATGGCATCGCGTTTGCCGTGCTGGCGCTGGCGGTCATTGTCGCTATTGCCGCGTACCTCATTCGTGCACCCCAGCTCGCCCATCTTGAGGTTGTGGGCATGGCGATGGTTGCGGGCGGTGCTATCGGCAATGCTATCGATCGTTTGGCCTTTGGCTTCGTGACCGATTTTATTGCCACCACCTTCATCGACTTCCCCGTCTTCAATGTGGCCGATATCGGCATTACCTTGGGCGTCGTGCTCGCCCTCTTCGGATACATGTTCTTGAGCCCCGCGGCCCGCGAGGTTGATGCGACTGCCGAGCTCAATGCCCGTGATGAGGCCCGCGCTAAGCGCAAGGCCAAGCAGCGTGGGGAGCGTGCCCGCAAGATTCGCGAAAGGAATGAGCGTTAATGGCCGACATCCATATTCTTGTTGCCGACGATTCCGCTGGTCAGCGTCTTGACGCCTATTTGGGCGCCAACGATGGCTGTCCCACGCGCTCTGCCTGCGCGCATCTGATCGAGGGAGGCGCCGTTGCCGTCAACGGTGAGACTTGTCTCTCTAAAAAGTGCGCCGTACGCGCCGGCGATCGCATCTCGGTCGACTTGCCCGAGCCGCACGACCCGACCGACGTGATTCCCGAGGCCATTCCCCTCGATATCCGCTACGAGGACGACTACCTTATCGTGCTCTCCAAGCAGCGGGGCCTGGTGTGCCATCCCGCCCATGGCCACGAGAGCGGCACCCTTGCGAACGCTCTGGTCTACCACTGCGGCATCGACCATCTTGGTACCGTACAGGGTGAGGACCGCCCCGGGATCGTGCATCGTTTGGATCGCGATACCTCGGGTCTCATGCTTGCGGCAAAGGACGACGACACGCAGCGCGCGCTTCAAAATCTCATTCGCACGCGCACGCTCGATCGTCGCTATATCACGCTCGTTCACGGGCACATCGCCATGGACGAGGGCACCATCAATACCGGTATCGCCCGTTCTACGCGCGACCGCGTCAAGATGGCGGTTTCGGACGACCCCTTTGCCCGTCAGGCCATTACGACCTTTAAAGTCCTCGAGCGCTTCGATTCCACGCGTTTCGACGACGGCTATACGCTCGTCGAGTGCCACCTGTTTACGGGCCGCACACATCAGATTCGCGTGCATATGCGCCATATCAACCACGCCTGCGTGGGCGATCCGCTCTACGGTAAGTGCGATGCGCGTGCCGATCAGGGTCTGACCAGGCAATTCCTTCATTCCTGGCGCGTCGCATTCGACCATCCCGTGACGGGTGAGCGCATCGAATGCCGCGACGAGCTGCCTTGGGATCTTGCTGCGGTTCTTGACGACCTGGCCCCGCGCTCGCTTGGCCGCACCGCCGCCGGCGACGACATCGTCCCGCAGCTTGGCCTTCTCGAAGCCTAGCCGGTATTAGGTGGTTTCTTGAACTCGGTAAGCCTGCGGTATGATATACGGTTGTTTACGTAACGCGTTCTCGGGAGCCTGCATGCTCGCCTTTTTACAAACTAACACGCCCATCGTGATCTTTAACCAGATTGTGGTTACGCTGCTCACGGTCTGCTTTCTGTACCAGGTGGTCTTCTTTGTCATTGGCGCTCTTCGTGGCGAGGTCGCGCCTCCCAAGGCCAAAAAACTTCACCGCTATGCCTTCTTTATCGCGGCGCATAACGAGGAGGCCGTGATCGCCAACCTCGTTCGCTCCATCAAGGATCAGGATTATCCGTCCGAGCTTATCGAGGTCTTCGTGGTCGCCGATGCCTGCACCGACAACACGGCGCAGCTCGCGCGCGAGGCGGGCGCCATCGTTTATGAGCGCAACGACCTGGCCCGCAAGGGTAAGAGCTGGGTCATGGACTTTGGTTTTGATCGCATCCTTAACGAGTATCCCGACACGTTTGAGGGCTACTTTATCTTCGATGCCGATAACGTCATCTCCCGCGATTACGTGTCCAAGATGAACGATGCCTTTGACCAGGGATTCCACGTGGTCACGAGCTATCGTAACTCCAAGAACTTCGGCAGCTCGTGGATCTCGGCAGCTAATGCCACTTGGTACCTGCGTGAGGCGCGCTTTCTCAACAACGCGCGCAATATCTGCAAGACTTCTTGCGCTGTCTCGGGTTCGGGCTACCTCATCTCCGCCAGCGTTATCGAGGGCATGCACGGTTGGCAGTTCCACACGCTGACCGAGGACATTCAGTTCACCACGTTCTGCGCCATTCACGGCATTCGCATTGGCTATGCGCCGGCGGAGTTCTTTGACGAACAACCCGTGACGTTTAAGGCGTCCTGGAAACAGCGCATGCGTTGGACCAAGGGCTTCTACCAGGTGTTCTTTACTTACGGTAAGCACCTGGTCAAGTCGACCTTCCGCTACCATCGCTTTGCCGCCTACGACATGTTCATGACGATCGCCCCGGGTATGCTGCTGTCGCTCATCTTGATGCTCGCCAATGCGACGTTCCTGATCGTGGGTGGACTCTCGCACGGCTTTTTGGCTACCGAAGTCGAGATGCAGGCCTGTGCCGCTTCGCTCATTATGACCTTCGCCATGATGTATCTGACTTTCTTTATCCTGGCGCTGCTCACGACTATCTTTGAGTACAAGCACATTCACTGCCCGCAAAAGTGGCGTCTGGTGACTAACCTGTTTACCTTCCCGATCTTTATGTTCAGCTATATCCCCATCACGGTGGCCGCGCTGTTCCTGAAGGTCGACTGGGTCCCGACGCAGCACGCCGTCAGCGTTACCCTTGACGAGGTCATGCAAGGCGCCAAATAACCACCACCAAAACCATCGCAAAGGGGACAGGCACCTTTGTGGTGGTTTTTGCTTTTGAGCAGCTGCTCAAGGAGGTTTTCGATGATCTATATCCCGTTTTGGATTTGCATCTTTGCCGGCGCGTGGATTGATGCCCGTGAGCGGCGGTTTCCCAATGAGCTTGCCGGCGCATGTGCCGTGGCGGCGTTAGCAGGCGTTTGGCTCGACAGGGGCGTTAACACTGCACTTGATCATGCCGGTCTTGCGGTCATCGTCTACCTTGCCCTTATGCTTACTGAGTCGCTCTGGCGGCGCCTTCGTCAAGCCCCGGGGATTGGCATGGGGGACGCCAAAGCACTCTTCGCGCTTTGCACGCTCGACCCTATGGGTGGCATCGTGGCATTTGCCGTCGCACTCCTGGCCCTGGCCCTCTCCTGCCTCTTCACAAAATCGCGCTCCCTGCCATTGCTCCCGTTTTTAGTGCTGATTTTTGCCATAATCGAGGTCGTGGGCTGCACTCTGTAACCGATTGCGCATCGTTCTTAAGGAGCATGCCATGGCAACTAATCAAGAAACGGCCGCCATCAAGGCGCGTATGGACCGTATTCCTTCGGCGTTGTCGCCCGAGCTCGTCGAGCGCATTGCCGCCAATCGTGCTTCGGGCACTGTCAATCCGTATCGTTGCAACGACGACCAGGTCATTCGTCGTGTCGATCGCGATGCGGACAAAGGCACGCTTATGCGTCCGGCGTTTATGCGCGATACCGAAAAAATCCTCCATCTACCGGCGTACACCCGTTATGCAGGCAAAACGCAGGTTTTTAGCTTTCGAAGCAACGACGACTTGTCGCGTCGTGGTCTACACGTGCAGCTCGTCTCGCGCATTGCGCGCGATATCGGTCGCGCCCTCGGGCTCAACTGCGATCTGATTGAAGCGATCGGTCTGGGTCACGACTTGGGGCACACGCCTTTCGGCCATGCCGGCGAGCGATTCCTCAACGATATCTATCACGAGCGCACGGGTCGTTATTTTTTCCATAACGTGCAGTCGGTCCGCGTGCTCGATGCGCTGTACGGTCGCAACGTGTCGCTTCAGACGCTCGATGGCGTGCTCTGCCACAACGGCGAGTACGAGCAGCGTGTGTTCGAGCTCTCGGACATGGGTTCCTTTGACCAGTTCGATCGAACCGTCGAGGATTGCATTGCCACAGGCTATCGCGCAATTGAGCACTTGCGCCCCATGACGCTTGAGGGCTGTGTCGTTCGCATCTCGGATATTCTTGCCTATGCGGGGCGTGATCGCCAAGACGCCATTGCGGCGGGCCTGCTGTCACCCGACGCTTTTGACGATGGGCTTGGCGGAGCATACAACAGCTGGATTCTCACGCATGCCTCTATCGATATCGTCGAGCACAGCTATGGCAAGCCGCGCATCGAGATGAGCGAGGACCTGTTCGAGGAAATCCGCCGCGCTAAGCGCGAGAACTACGAGAAGATCTATAGCAAGGGCGGCATCGAGGGCGACTCCGAAACGGAGCTGCGCGAGGCGTTCGAAAAGCTCTATGACCGTTGCCTGCAGGATATAAACGAAGGCGACGAGTCTTCGTATATCTTTAAGCATCACATTTCGCGCATTGAGCGGCAGCTTTCCTACTACAATCGCACCTATGCATGGCAGGATGATAAAGATCAGACCGTAGTGGATTACATTTCGAGCATGACGGACGGCTATTTCTGTGAGCTGACGAGCAAGCTGTTCCCGGGGCTGAAGTTTCCGCATCGTACCTATATTAACGAACGGTAGTTCGTATATTTTCGGTATACTGTTGAGGAACAACGATTTTGATGGATGCACGGGATGGCTATGGACGACCTTTTTTCTGCCTCGACGCGCGAGCGTTCCTTTAAAAATGCGCCGCTTGCGGTGCGCATGCGCCCCAATTCGCTCGACGAGTATGTGGGCCAGCAAAAGGCCGTCGGTAAGGGCTCATGGTTGCGTGCCGCGATCGAGCACGACGTGCTTTCGAGCGTGATTCTGTACGGGCCGGCCGGTACGGGTAAGACGACGCTGGCCCACATTATCGCCAACCATACCAAGAGCGAGTTTGTCGAGGTCAGCGCCGTCACGGGTACTGTGAAGGACCTGCGTCGCGTGATTGACGAGGCCAAGACGCGCCTGAATACCTACGACCGCCGCACCATTCTATTCATCGATGAGATTCACCGCTTCTCTAAGTCGCAGCAGGATGCCCTGCTGCATGCAGTTGAGAACCGTACCGTCATTATGATTGGCGCTACGACAGAGAACCCGTACTTTGAGGTCAACTCGGCACTGTTGTCGCGCGGGCGCGTGGTGGAGCTTGAACATCTGAAGGATGAGGCTATCGCCACGCTTATTGAGCGTGCGCTCGAGGCACCACAGGGCTTGAACGGAAAGTTCTCGGCCGATGAGGATACGGTCAAGACCATTTGCACGCTGGCAGCGGGTGACGCTCGCTCGGCGCTCACGACGCTCGAGCTTGCGAGCGAGATTGCCGTCACGCGTCCCGATACCGAGGGAACGCCAGCGCCTGCGGCGGGGGAGCGCTATCCCATCACCGTGGATGACGTGAAGATTGCCAACCCGCGTCGCGGCTTTACGTATGACAAAAACGGCGACATGCACTACGACATCATCAGTGCGTTCATCAAGTCCATGCGCGGTAGTGACCCCGATGCCACGATCTATTGGCTCGCGCGCATGATCGATGCTGGGGAGGATCCTAAGTTTATCGCTCGCCGCATTATGATTCACGCTTCTGAGGATGTTGGCAACGCCGACCCGCAGGCGCTTTTGGTGGCGCATGCCGCGTTTAAGTCTGCCGAGGTCATTGGCTATCCCGAGTGCCGCATTAACCTGGCTCAGGCTGCACTCTATGTGTGCTTGGCGCCAAAATCCAACGCGTGTGAGGCTTCGATCGATGCGGCGCTGGCCGATATCCATTCTAGTGGGCTTCGCGAGGTGCCGAGTTATCTGCGCGATCGCCATCGCCCGGGCAGCGATGAATACGGTGTGTATAAGTATCCACATGATTATCCCGAAGGCTGGGTCGATCAGCGCTATTTGCCCGAGGGACTGGAGCGCGGCGTGTTCTGGCAGCCTGCCGGCCGCGGTTGGGAAGAATGGCGCGTAGAGCAAAGCGAACGCGACCGCAGCGGGAATGCACCGAAGTAGCTGCTGATAATTTTGTCCCACGTTGCTGCTCTTGGCATGTTCGGTCCCCTTTGGGGTACCATGAAAAGCGTCTGTATTTCGATTCTTCCGGGAGGCTTGTATGAGTCCCATTCAAATCGCCCTGCTGCTGCTCGCCGTTGCCGGCGTGTGGGCCATCGCTGAGCTCGCGCTTACCCTGCGCAAGACCCGCAATGTTGTCGACTCGCTCGATAAGACCGTGAACGACCTCAACAACACCATCGCCGAGGCTCAGCCTGTGGTGGCAAAGCTCGATGGCGCTGTCGATGAGCTTACGCCGACGCTTGCCCAGATGGAGCCGCTGCTTAAGTCGAGCAAGACGGCAGTTGATGCCCTTACCTCCAATCTCGTAGAGGTCGAAGCCGTGGTTCGCGACATTTCCGAGGTTACGGGCAGCATGGCCGAGGCCAGCAATGCTGTGTCGAGCGTGACCGACTCTGCCGCCGGTGCTGTGCAGAAGCTCTTCAATAAGGTGAAGGCTCCTGCAGCCGACGCCGATCGCAAGCTCGCCGCTGCCGCTGCGGAGGCCGAGCAGCCTACCGAGCGCGTCCTAATTGGCGAGGACGAGGCCGCCGCGGGCGACGATGATGGTCAGAAGTCTGTATCCAAGCCGGCTCAGTATTACACCTATACGCCCGCCGAGACCTCTGAGGAGTCCTGCGATGAGTAGCGAAGCAAACTGCCCTATCACGCTGACCGTTGCCGGTGACCCGCGTCTCGCTCGCCTTGTGCGCATGACGGCAGCCAACGTTGGTGCCCTGTGCTCTATGTCTGTCGATCGCATCGAGGACATCCGCATGGCTGCTGAGGAGGCTTTCATCTTTGGTTGCACCGCGGTCGACTGCGATGACATCACCATCAAATTCGATGTCGATGAGACCCACGTTGGCATGACTATTACCTTTGGGGACCAGGCTACGGTCGATGAAGACGACCAGGCTGCGGTGTATGCCGAGCTCATCCTCGCGAGCGTGTGCGACTCCTACGAAAAGACTACGGCGCCCCTGACGCTTTCCCTCGACCTCAAGGCGGATATCTAATATGACCGAACGTTCCCGGAGCGGTAAGACCGCTTGGGACAAGGAGAAAACCCGCGAGCTGTTTCGTCGCTATAAAGAGACCGGTGACCCGGACGCACGCGAGCAGCTCGTCATGTCCCACATGAACCTGGTAAGGTTTCTTGCCAACAAGTTTAAGAACCGCGGCGAGCCGCTCGATGACCTGATGCAGGTTGGTTATTTGGGCCTGCTCAAGGCTATCGACCGCTTTGACCCTGAGCGCGGACTCGAGTTCACCACGTTTGCCACGCCTACCATCCTGGGCGAGATTAAGCGTCACTTCCGTGATAAGGGCTGGAGCGTGCGCGTGCCGCGCCGTTTGCAGGAGCTTTCTGCCAAGGTTAACCAAGCTACCGACAAGCTCACTAACGAGCTGCAGCGCTCGCCTAAGGTTGAAGAAATCGCTGAGTACCTGGGTGTGACCGTCGACGAGGTGCTGGAGGCCATGGAATCGTCTTCGGCCTATACCTCGGTGCCCATCGAGGCTCCTGGCGCGTCCGATTCCGATGATGCCCCCTCGATTCTCGACCGCTATGCCGATGACGACAACGAGCTCGATTTTACCGATGACCGCCTGGTGATCGAGGAAGCCATCCGCGATTTCTCGCCGCGTGAGCGTGAGGTTATCGAGCTGCGCTTTGTGAAGGGCATGACCCAGATCGAGATCGCTAAGAAGTTGGGTATCTCGCAGGTGCAGGTTTCGCGCCTGCTGCGCCGTACCCTTAAGAAGATTCAGGACAAGATCGACCCCGACGGAGTGATGGTTCGTTCATGAGTGAGCACCCCCAACAAACCGACCGCACGCTGCGCGATAGCCGTATTCTGACGCTTCGCATTTGGGCTGTCGTCGGCTGCATTGTCATCGCCGCCGTCATCTTTAACCTTATGGGTATCCTGGCGCCGGTTATCGAGTTTCTCGCTGTCGGTTCCATCATCGCTTTTGTGATGTCGCCGATCACTAACTGGCTCGAGCATCACGGCGTCAACCGTGGCATCGGTTCGCTCATCGCGCTGATCGTGGTTGTGGCAGTGCTCGTCGGCGTCGTCTGCATCCTGTCGCCTATTTTGCTCGGTCAGATTATGGAAGTCCTGAGCCGTCTGCCTGAGCAGCTTCGCGTTGCGGGCGGTGATCTCAACGAGATGATTTCGCACGCTAAGACGCTCAACAACACGCCGCTCAAGGAGTACTTGGACGATAATCTGTCCTCGCTGGTTACTGTGGCGTCCAAGTACGTATCGCAAATCGCCGCCGAGCTCGGTCGCGGCGTGTTCCCGCTGATCACCAACACGGCCTCGCAGCTGTTCGTAATCTTCCTGGGTTTGGTGCTTGCCTACTGGCTTGCCTGCGATTATCCCCGTATGCACCACGAGGTCTGTACCATCATCGGACAGGAAAAAGAGACCTCGTACCGCTTTATGGTCGCGATTCTTTCGCGCTCGGTCGGCGGTTATATGCGCGGCATGGTCGTGACGTCCATCTGCGGTGGCATCCTCGCCTTTATCGGCTTTACGCTCATTGGCCATCCCTACGCGGCTCTCATGGCCATCTTTACCGGCATCATGCACTTGGTCCCGGTTGTCGGTCCCTGGGTAAGCGCGGCGATCGCCACGGTGCTCGGCTTTATGTTCAGCCCCATGCTGGCGTTGTGGACGCTCGTTGTGACCGTGGTGGCTCAAAACGTCACCGATAACGTCATTTCCCCCAAGGTCATGCAGAGTTCGGTGCAGGTGCATCCCATCATGAGCCTGACGGCCCTCGTTATTGGTTCGGCACTCATGGGTCCCATCGGCATGGTCATCGCCATTCCGCTATGCGCGGCCCTCAAGGGCATTTTCGTCTACTACTTTGAGAACGAGACCGGCCGTCAGATCGTGGCATACGACGGCGCTGTGTTTAAGGGCACGCCGTATCGCGATGCCGAGGGCAACCCGGTCGCCGCCTATGACGCGCTTGGAGACGATACGTTCATTTACGAGTCCGAGCTCATCGGCAATGAAACCGCGCCCGAGGCCCAGGCGATGCCCAAGCCCGAGCTCGAGAATCCCTGGATCAAGCTCTCGGGCCTGCAGCCCGATGCGACGAGCTTTTTCAAGAATCCCTTCGCCAAGGACGATGACTCCAACTCGGACGACGATACCAAAACCGGCATCGACGGCTCCATGGACGATTCGGATTCCAAATAGGCACTGCTAGCGTTTCTTGAAGTTGTAAATGACAAGAAACGCGAGCAAAGCGATTGATAAGGGGCCGGCTACATAGAAAAAGAGAACGTCAATTGCGCGTAGAGTGTAATAAGCTTTATCGCCGGACATTACTGCATACAATACGTAGCCAAATGCTGGTTGGTTTGCGTACCAGCAGGAGAAAGCCAAAAGCGCTAAAAGTGCTACAACCAGAAGTGCATTCAGGACAAATCGTTTGCTTTTCATCGATCGCTCCTTCCGGGTGAATCTTATATGTAATTCTACAGTAGCCTTTTTCAAAGCATCGCATACTCCTAAATAACGTGCACTTTCGCTGTAGGGTCGGCTTTATGTCGGCCCTCTTTTTTGCACTTGCGCGGCGGGATGGTAATATCGTTACGTTTGAACTGTTTCGATGTGAAACCGAGGAGATTCCCTCTATGAGTGCTGACTACCCGTCAATGACTACGGCCGAGATCCGCTCCAAGTTCCTCAACTTCTTTGAGGAGCGCGGTCTTAAGCTCTATCCTTCTTCGTCCCTTGTTCCCGACGACCCCTCGCTGCTGCTTGCCAACGCCGGCATGAACCAGTTTAAGGAGTACTACCAGGGCAAGAAGACCATGAAGGAGATCGGCGCGATCTCCTGCCAGAAGTGCGTCCGCACCAACGACATCGACTGTATCGGCGAGGACGGCCGTCACCTGTCGTTCTTCGAGATGCTCGGTGACTTCTCCTTTGGCGGCGTCTCCAAGCAGCAGGCTTGCGCTTGGGCCTTCGAGCTCATCACCAAGGAGTTCAAGCTGCCGCTCGATCGCCTGTACTTTACCGTCTTTACCGAGGACGACGAGACCCACGACGTGTGGCGTTCTCTGGGCGTTGCCGAGGACCACATCTCCCGCCTGGGCGAGGACGACAACTTCTGGGCCGCCGGCCCCACCGGCCCCTGCGGTCCGTGCTCCGAGATCTACTTTGACATGGGCGAGGAGGTCGGTTGCGGCAGCCCCGACTGCAAGCCCGGCTGCGACTGCGACCGCTTCCTTGAGTTCTGGAACCTCGTGTTTACTCAGTACGACCGCCAGGAGGACGGCTCCATGCCTGAGCTGCCGCACCGCAACCTCGATACGGGCATGGGCCTGGAGCGCATGGCCGCCATCATGCAGCACAAGACCGCCAACTACGACGGCGATTTGATGCAGCACCTCATCAAGTTGGGCGAGGAGATCAGCGGCAAGACCTATGACGCCGACGATTACTCCGGTGCCAGCCGCTCCCTGCGCATCATCGCCGACCACTCCCGTGCCGTTGACTTCATGATCTCTGACGGCATCCTCCCCGGTAACGAGGGTCGCGAGTACGTCCTTCGCCGCCTGCTCCGCCGTGCTGTGTTCCACGGTCGCCTGCTGGGCATCGAGGGCGCCTTCCTGACCAAGTTCATCGACGAGGTCAACGCTCAGATGGGCGAGGCCTACCCCGAGCTGCTCAAGAACGTTGCGCTCGTCAAGGGCATCGTCGCCTCTGAGGAGGAGCGCTTCTCCACGACGCTGGACAACGGCCGCGTCTACCTGGACGAGGCCCTGGCAGCGCTTGCCGAGGGCGCCGTACTTCCGGGCGATGTCGCCTTTAAGCTGCACGATACCTTTGGTTTCCCCATCGACCTGACCATCGAGATTGCCGGCACCGCTGGCCATGACGTCGATATGGACGGCTTCACCGTCTGCATGGAGGACCAGAAGGCCCGTGCTCGCGCCAATGCCAAGGGCGACGCCTGGGGTAGCTTCAACGACGTGTGGGTCGAGCTTTCGGACAAGGTCGCTGCGACCGAGTTCGACGGCTATGACAACGATGTGATCGAGGGCGCCAAGGTTGTCGCCATCGTGCGCAACGGCGTGTCCGTCGAGTCCGCTGCCGCGGGCGAGGATGTTGAGGTCGTGCTCGACCGCACCCCGTTCTATGCCGAGATGGGCGGCCAGCAGGGCGATGCCGGCGAGCTTTCCGCCGAGGGCGTTTCGCTGACCGTTTCCGATACCAAGAACCACAACGGCCTGTATGCCCACGTCGCGCACGTCGCCGAGGGCACGCTGACCGTCGGTGCTACCGTGACCGCCGCGCTTGACGCCGAGCGCCGTGGTTTCCTGCGCCGCAACCACACCGCCACGCACCTGCTCGACGCTGCCCTTAAGCAGGTCCTGGGCGAGCACGTTTCCCAGGCCGGTTCGCTGGTGACGCCCGAGCACCTGCGCTTTGACTTCACGCACTTCGAGGCTCTGTCCTCCGTGCAGCTCAAGGCTGTCGAGGATCTGGTCAACCAGCAGATTTTCGCTTCCAAGCCGGTCGTGACCCGCGTTATGGGCATCGACGAGGCCAAGGCCGCCGGTGCTGTCGCCCTGTTTGGCGAGAAGTACGGCGACGTCGTCCGCGTCGTCTCCGTGGGTGCCGAGGACCAGCCGTTCTCTCGCGAGCTCTGCGGTGGTACGCATGCTGCCAACACCGCCGAGATCGGCCTGTTCAAGATCATTTCCGAGTCCTCCACGGGCTCGAACGTCCGCCGTATCGAGGCCGTTACCTCTAAGGGCGCCCTCGACTACATGGCCGACCGCCTGGCACTCGTTGACGCCGCTGCCGCTGCGCTCAAGTGCCGCGTTGACGAGGTTCCCGCTCGTGTGGAGAACCTGCAGGCCGAGCTTCGCGAGACGTCTAACAAGCTCAAGAAGGCGCTGACCGGTGGCTCCTCCGACGCTATCTCCAGCGCCATCGAGGGTGCCGTCGAGCTCGACGGCTATAAGCTCGTCGTCGCTGAGCTCCAGGGCCTTGAGGCTGCTGACCTGCGCAACGTCTGGGATACCGTGCACCAGAAGGTCGCCGGCCCTGTCGCCTGCGTCGTTGCCAGCGTGACCGAGAAGGGCACCCCGGCCCTGCTCGCCGCCGGCTCCGATGACGCCGTGAAGGCCGGTTTCCACGCCGGTAACGTGATTAAGCAGATTGCGGGCCTGGTCGACGGTCGCGGTGGCGGCCGTCCCAACATGGCCCAGGCCGGTGGCAAGAACGCCGCCGGTATCGCCGATGCCCTCGCGGCAGCCAAGACCGCGCTCGGCGCCTAAGTTGTCGCTGTGGTCGCGCTCGCGCTGGACATAGGGGAGACCAGGATCGGCATCGCCGTCTCGAGCCGTGATGGCAAGATGGCGATGCCCGTCAAGGTGCTCCCGGCCGCCGAGGTCATTGGTATGGCCAAGACGTTCCGTTACCTGGTCGAGGACTATGAGCCCGACATCCTGGTAAGCGGGCGTCCCCTGACCATGGCCGGCGAGCCTGGCCCCCAGGCCGAGCGCGTTGCCGCCGTAGCGCAAAAGATCGCCGACGAGCTCGATCTTCCGCTGGAGTTTGAGGACGAGCGCCTGTCCTCGCAAGAGGCCAAGCGTATCCTGCGCGAGCAGGGACTCAACGAAAAGCAGATGAGGGGCAAGATCGACATGATCGCCGCCAGCCTGTTCTTGCAGACGTGGCTCGATCGCAAAAACGAGGAGGTTTCGCATGTCTAGCGCTTTCGATCCGCGCCAGCCGAATCGTACACGACAGCCTGCGCCACGCCCTGTATCGTCCGGTCAGCGTCCGATGCAACCGACTCAGCGCGCGGCCCAACCCGCCGCACGTTCGGCGCAGCCCTCTTCTCGCCCCACTCAGCCTACTCAGCGTCCAGGCCAGCAGCCTGTTCGTCGTCCTGCTCAGCAGTCTGCTGCCCATACAGCCCAGCCCGCGGGCGGTTCCCGCTTTAAGCAGCAGGCTCCTGCCCAGCGCACGGAGGGACAGGCACCGCAATCACGCTCCCACGCACATCATGCTCATGGCTCGCACGGCGTTGCTCCGGCCACGCGCTCGAGCTATAACACGCGCGCTCGCCGTGGTGCCCAAAAGAAAAGCTCGCCGGTGCCTATGATTATCGGTGCTGTGGTTGCGGCGATCGTTCTTGCTGCCATCGCCTTCTTCGCCGTACCGGCCGTCAAGGGCTTTTTTGCCGGTGAGGATGCGAAAGTCACCGCTGGCCAGCAGGTTACCGTTACGATTCCCGAGGGCGCCTCGGGCGACACGATCGCCTCGATTCTCTCCGAGAACCATATTGTCGAGAATCCCAAGGATTACTACGCGGCGGTTAAAAAGCTTAACGCGGACATGTCGCTTAAGCCTGGCACGTACTCGTTCACGACGCTGATGGATGCGACCAAGGTCGTTCAGCAGCTCATGGAGGGGCCCAATGCCGGCTCCGATGCACTGACAATCCCAGAGGGCCTGACGGTCGACCAGGTTGCCGACCGCGTGGCCCAGGCGTACGACAGCATCTCCAAAGAGGACTTCCTCAATCAGGCCAAGGCTAGCAATTATGTAAACGACTATCCGTTCCTGAAAGGCGCTGCCAACGATTCGCTCGAGGGCTTCCTATTCCCCAAGACCTATTCGCTGGGCAAGGACCCGAGTGCCGATGACGTCATCCGCGCCATGCTCGATCAATTCAACACCGAGTACAAGTCGCTCGATTTTGCCGGTTGCGAGGCCAAAATCAAGGAGCGCTACGGCGTGGAGATGTCTGATTACGACATCATCAATCTCGCTTCCATCGTTGAGCGTGAAGGCCTCAACGCCGAGCAGCGCGCGCATGTGGCCTCGGTGTTTTACAACCGTCTTGCCGGCAAGCTCGACGGTCTACGCTACCTCAATAGCGATGCGACCATGATGTATGTCACCGGCGGCGAGGTTACCGCCGACGACCTGCAGAGCGATAGCCCGTATAACACCTATAAGCACGAGGGCCTGCCGCCCACGCCCATCTGCTCTCCGTCACTCGAGGCGCTCAAGGCAACCCTTGAGCCCACCGACTCCGATGACCTGTATTTCTACATTACGCAGGACGAGGAGTATTTCTCTCAGACCTACGAAGAGCACCAACAGTCTTGGAATTAAACATGAGGATTTTCAGCCCCAAACGATATGTTGCCTCGGTCGACCGCATCGACCTTGATACCCTGTGGGCCGACGGCAAGCGCGCCATTTTGCTCGACCGCGATAACACCCTGGTGCCGCGTGATACCGAGCAGGTCCCCGCTGCCGTCTCGGCCTGGCTCGACGCCGCCCATGCCAAGGGCTTTAAGCTGTGCATGGTGTCGAACAACTGGCATCGCGACCAGGTCATGAGCTCAGCACGCGAGCTGGGGCTCGAGGCCATCAGCCATGCCATGAAGCCTGCACCGTTTGCTCTCAAGGCCGGTCTTAAGCGCTTGGGCGCCACGGCCGATGAGGCTGTGCTGATCGGTGACCAGCTGTACACGGACGTGTGGAGCGGTAACTTTGCCGGCGTCGACACGATCTTGGTAAAGCCGCAGGCAACTCAGGACCTGTGGTATACGCAGATCTTCCGTATCTTTGAGCGCCGGGCCCTGCGCGACCTTCCCTGCGAGGAATAGGTTTCGTCATGTCCCAGCACACCAAGCACGGCTGCGACCATATTTTCTTTATCGGGTTTTTGGGTGCGGGCAAATCGACGCTCGCACGCAACGTGGGCACGATGTTCAAGCGTCGGTTTATTGATACCGACCGCCTTGTCGTGCGCCGTTGCGGCAAATCGGTAACCGAGATTTTTGAAACCGAGGGCGAGGAGCGCTTTCGCGAGCTCGAAACCTCGGCGCTCCGTTCGCTCCAAAGCGAGCGCAGCTTGCTGGTTTCGTGCGGTGGCGGCATTGTCGAGACGCCGGTCAATATCGAGCTCATGCACCAGATGGGTACCTGTGTGTACCTCGAGGGCGATTTTGAGGATTCGATGCGCCAGATCCGCCGCTCCGACACGCGTCCCGATTTCCGCTCGCCCGAGCACGCGGCGCTGCTCTTTGAGCATCGCCGTCCGTTGTATCGTCAAGCTGCCGATCTTACCCTTGATATTCGCAACAAGTCCTTCGAGGACGTTTCCTACCTTTGTGCCGAGATGCTTTTGGAGCGTGGACTGCTATGATTCGCCGTCAACTTATCAATTTCCAAAACCGCAGTGTCGATGTCCGCGTCGGATTGGGCGCGTTCGAGGAGCTGTCGCGCATGTTTGCCTCGGCTGTGGGCAAACCCAAGCGGGCGATGGTGGTTTGGAACAGCGCCACATCCGAGCGTTTTGGCGAGGTTGTCGAGCATGCGCTGGTCGACGCCGGTTTTGCCGTGTCGCTGCTTGTCCTCGAGGTTTCGCCTGCCGGTGCTACGCTGGCCGATGCCGATACCGTTTTTGGCGCCCTGTCGGCTAACGGCATTACCTGCGACGATCTCGTTGTCGCTGTCGGCGACACGGCGACCTGCTCGGTCGTTTGCTGGTGTGCCAATCAGTGGTGCGGTCGCACCGAGTGCGCCTTGCTGCCGACGACGTTCGACGCCATGCTCACGGTCGCGACGACTATGAAGTCACTCGTCGCCTCGTCGGCGAATGCGCTTCCCGCTATCGCGTTCCGTCCCGAGCCGGGCTTGGTCGTGTGTGACCTCGAACTTGTTCGCGAAGCGGACCCTGAGGACCTCAAGCTCGGTTATGCGGTACTTGTTGGCACCATGCTTTCGAGCAGCAAGTCCCGTTGGAATCAGTTTACCGAGACCGTCCCCGAGATTCTCGC
Organism: Collinsella sp. CLA-SR-H006; assembly: GCF_040097075.1. NCBI lineage: Bacteria > Bacillati > Actinomycetota > Coriobacteriia > Coriobacteriales > Coriobacteriaceae > Collinsella > Collinsella sp. CLA-SR-H006. The sequence goes on from NZ_JBBNPD010000011.1 coordinate 16,376, forward strand.
TGGCGAGGAAGTCGCGCTCGTCAATGCCGTTCAGTGGTCTCAGACTGCCCGCAAGGACGTACTGATGGCCACGAACCCGAGCGCCCGCCATGCGCTCGATTTTGGCAAGACGGGGGAGCGTACCCTGCGCGCCTGCTTGGGCGATGCCGCTTCGCAGGTCCCTGCCTACCAGCTGTTGTCCGAAGGTATGCGCTTTGAGGCGCGCCTAGCACATGATGCCTGCGACTTCGATATCGATTACGTCTTTGAGGTCGATGACTGCCTGGAGGACTTTGGTATCGAGGAGTTTGCCTTCGATCTGGAGCCCGCCGCATATATCGAGGAGTTCCGCAGGCAGCAGTTTGTCCGCTCGAACCGCAGTATGTTGCCGCTGCCCGCGGCACTTGGCGCCATTCGTCTAACGAGCGTTGAGGACGAGGTTCTTGAGCGCCATGCTCACGCCTACTTGGCTTCTCGCAAAGAACTTCTCTAATTTTATTGACATCCATCGTCTTTCGTATCATGTTGAGGGACGGGTTTTCAATCGGTTGCGGATCGCGTGCAAATCCGTCTTTCGATCGGGACCCGTCCCGCTTTTATGAGGACAACAAGAAAGGAATCTGCATGTCTGAGTTTGCTGCCGGTCCTGCCGGTCGTATCGAGCGCGTCCGTGCCCTGATGGCCGAGCGCGGCTACGACGCCATCGTCGTGCGCGACGAGGCCAATCTCCGTTGGCTCACGGGCGTGAAGGGCGTCTTCGATTACACCTTCGAGTTCCCTCACGCCGCGTTTATTACGGCCGATCAGTGCCTGTTCCACACCGACTCGCGCTATCTCAACAGTTTTGAGGAGAACACGCCCGCCGGCAGCCCCTGGGTCTACGACATGGACGAGGGCACCATCCCCGGCTGGGTCGCCGGCAAGATTGCGGCCAACAAATGCCGCGTCTGCGCCGTCGAGGATGACATGCAGATTAACTTCTACCAGGGTATTCAGCGTGGTCTGGAGGACCGCTCCGTTGCCTGCATGCTGCCGCTGATGCATGACGACATCCGCAAGATGCGTGCCATCAAGGATGCAGAGGAGATCGAGCTCATGCGCCACGCGCAGTCGATCACCGATGCCGCCTTCCAGCACATGCTCGGCTTTATTAAGCCCGGTATGACCGAGAAACAGGTCCGCAACGAGCTCGAGAACTTTATGTTCGCCAACGGCGCCGACAGCCTGGCCTTTGGCTCCATCGTTGCGAGCGGTCCCAACACCGCCAACCCGCACGCCGTGCCGAGTGACCGCGTGATCGAGAAGGGCGACTTCGTCCTCATGGATTACGGCGCGGGTTACTGCGATTATCGTTCCGACATGACGCGCGCCGTCGTGATGGGCGAGCCTACCCAGGAGCAGCTCGACCTGTACGCGCTCGTGCGCCGCACCCATGAGGAGTGCGTCGCCGCCATCCATCCGGGCGTCGAGGGCAACGACATTTTCAAGCTTTCCAAGAAGATCATCGGCGATGCCGGCTATGGCGATTACTACAACCATGGTCTGGGCCACGGCGTGGGCATCGACATCCACGAGCTGCCTAACTTCAACCGCAGCAAGAATATCATCGAGGTCGGCTCGGTTATCACCATGGAGCCCGGCGTCTACCTGCCCGGCGTGGGCGGCGTGCGCCTGGAGGACTACGGCGTCGTCACCGAGAACGGCTATGAGCCCTTCACCAAGACCCCGCACGACCTGCATATTATCGATTGCTAAACCATCCATTTGGGTTTTTGGAGGCGGGGCGTCCGGATCGATTCGGGCGTCCCGCGTTCTCTTTTTATGCGCTCGCCGCAGCCGCCGTCTGCAAGTGTATAATTTCGCTCGTATGTAATTTGGACGTTTGTGCGTCTAGCCAATAACAAGAAAGGTCGCTATGCCTACTATCTCTACCGCCGACTTCAAGAATGGCCTCGGTCTCCGCATTAAGGACAAGGTCTACACCATCGTCGAGTTCCAGCACGTCAAGCCGGGCAAGGGCGGCGCTTTCGTGCGCTACAAGACCCGCGACATCAAGAGCGGCCGCGTCGTCGAGAACACCTGCAACGCCGGCACCAAGTTCGAGAGCGTCATGCTCACCACCCGTGAGTTCCAGTACCTCTACAACGACGGCGCCGACTACATCTTCATGGATAACGAGTCCTACGAGCAGGTTCCCGTTCCCGAGGATATGGTGGGCGAGAACGCCAAGTGGCTGCGCGAGAATGACACCTGCCAGCTGCTCTTCGCCGACGACGAGCTCATGGGCGTGACCCCGCCGATGTTCATCGAGACCACCATCGTCCAGACCGACCCGGGCTTCAAGGGCGATACCGTCCAGGGTTCCACCAAGCCGGCCACCATCGACACCGGCGCTGTCATCCAGGTCCCCATGTACCTCAACGAGGGCGAGGTCATTAAGGTTGACACCCGCGACGGCAAGTTCGTCTCCCGCGTCTAGCAACCAACTCTTCTAGGAGGACTCATGCCCCAGGAAATCAAGATTGACGGCATCGGCATTTCGCCCGATGTTCTAACCGCCATCGTCTCGCGCGCCGTCACGGATGTCGAGGGCATCGCCTCCGTGGGCGTCAAGGACCTTGCCACCAACCTTGTCTCCATGATGCTTTCGTCCAAGGCCCCGGCTTCCGAGCCGGCGGTCGAGGCCGAGGTCATCGGCGACAAGCTCGCACTTACCGTGCGCGTCGTGGTGTTCTTTGGCTATCCGTTCAAGAAACTCGCCGAGGCTGTTCGCGCCGCCGTGGTCGCCGCCATCGACGCCCAGGTGGGCGTCGAGGTCGAGCGCGTTGACGTTTGCATCGACGGCCTCGTTTTCCCCAAGGAGTAACCTTTGAGCCTTAAGGTTTATCGCGGGCGTACGCTTGCCCGCAGTCAGGCGCTGCAGCTGCTGTTCCAGGCCGAGGCCACGGACAGCCCGCTCGAGCGCGTCCTCGAGGGCGATTTCCTGATCTCGAAGGGTCCCCTCGACCCCTACGCGCTGGAGCTGTGCCGCGGTGCCTACGAGCACATCGACCGCATCGACTGCGCCCTGCGCTCCGTCGCCAAGAACTGGGATCTTATGCGCATGCCCGGCGCCGACCGCAATCTGCTGCGTATCGCCGTCTATGAGATGCGCTTCCTCACCGACGAGGAGGTCTCGGACGCCATCGTGATCAACGAGGCCGTCGAGCTTGCCAAGGCCTATGGCACCGACCAGTCCGCGTCGTTTGTCAACGGTGTGCTGGGCAAGATCGCTCGTAGCGAGGAGCTGCCGGGCGAGGACCTGTATCAGGAACTGCTGGCCGAGGATCGTGCCCGCGAGGAGGCCCAGGCCGCCGAGGCTGCCGCCAAGGTTGCCGCCGCTCAGGCTGCGGCCGGCGTTCTCGACGAGGATGCTGAGGTCGCCGAGGCCGAGACCGGTACCGTCGAGGAGTAGCCATGCCAGAGGGTTCCGTCCGTAACTTCGACGAGATCTCGGACCGCTTGGACCAGATCATCGCTACCGTTCGCTCCAAGGATACTTCATTGGAGCGTTCGCTCGATCTGTTTGACGAGGCGATCGAGCTGGGCTCCCGTGCGGTCGATATGGTCGACAAGTTTGAGCTGACGCCTCGTGAGGCCGATAAGCTTGAGCAGGAATACGATGAGGATGCGGCAAACGAATCCCAGGATAGTCAGGCCGCGTCTCCTGATACGAATGGTTGATGGCATTCATGAAACGTGTGCGTCTTGATGACGAACTGATTTCACAGGGCATCTGCGCCGATCGCGCGGATGCCCTTCGCACTCTTATGGCCGGCTTGGTCTCGAGTGGCGGCGAGCGTTTAACCTCGCCGGGCCTTAAGGTGACGCCCGGTCTGCCTCTGCACGTTAAGGGTCGTATTCCCTACGTGGGGCGCGGCGGGCTCAAGCTCGAGGGTGCACTCGATGCGTTTGGGATTGATCCGGCGGACCTTGCTTGCCTCGATGTGGGCTGTTCCACGGGCGGCTTTACCGATTGCCTGCTCAAGCGCGGTGCCGCCACAGTCGTTTCGGTCGATGTGGGTCGCGCCCAGTTTGATTGGTCGTTGCGCCAAGACGAGCGCGTAATGCTCCATGAGCGCACCAATGTGACGCAGCTGCCTCAGCTCGGCTACGGCGATGCTATCGACCTGGCCGTGTGCGACGTTTCGTTTACGAGTATCGCGAATATCATCGATGCCGTGCTGGCGTGCCTGAAGCCTTCGGGTTCGTTCTGCACACTCGTAAAGCCCCAGTTTGAGGCACCGTCTGCGCTGGTGGGCGAGGGCGGTATCGTGATCGACCCCGCCGTCCGCTGCGATACGCTCGTGGCGGCGATTGAGCTCTTTGCCGCCAAGGGCCTGTTCCCGCGCGACGTGTGCGTGTCGCCTATCCATGGCGCTAAGGGCAACGTTGAGTTTTTCCTGTACGGCACGAGGTTTGCCCCCGGCGAACGCACCGACAATGAGCTGCAATCCCAGGTATCGTTTTTGAGCGAGAAAGCTGCAACGCTATGAAGGTCTTTCTGGTTCCCAATTACTACAAGCAAGAGGCGGTCGAGAGCGGCCTGATGCTTGAGCTTTGGCTTTCGCGTCAGGGCTATGAGGTCGCATGGGCTGCCGACCAGCGCTCCAAGATCCAGAGTACGCCCGATGTTGACGATGCCGACTTGGTCATTACGCTCGGCGGCGACGGCACGCTGCTGCGCGCGGCCCGCATTCTCAACTACCGCGAGATTCCCATCCTTGGTCTGTCCTACGGTCACCTTGGGTTTTTGACGGCCGCGAGCCCCGAGGAGCGCGACGTTTTGCAGGTTGTGAGCGATGCTCTGTCCGGTGAGCTGCATGTGAGCCGTCGCGCTACCATCGCCGCGGATATCGTGTCCGTGCGCGAAGACGGTACGAAGGATGTCGTGCGCACGTTTGCCCTCAACGATATGGCGCTTACGCGCGGGCCCCTGTCCGATATGGTCGAATTCGACATCACGGTGTCCGGCCATCATATCGATCGCCTGCGCGGTGACGGCGTGGTTGTATCGACGGCGACCGGCTCCACCGGCTACGCGCTTTCCGCCGGCGGCCCCATCGTCAGCCCCGATTACACGGGCATGGTCTGTGTGCCCATCGCTCCGCATACCATTCAGGCTCGCGCCTTTTTGACCTCGCCGAGCGATGTCGTCGAGATCTTTATGTCCGATGATCGCCCGAGCGTTCCGGCGATCGCCATCGATGGACAGTTTATTACCTGCGATGGCACGGTCGAGAGTGTGGCTGTGCGCCGTGGTCCCGGCGATGTGCTGCTGCTGGATTACGGCCCCGAGAGCTTCTATAACTCGGTGAGCCGCGTGTTCTATGGAGTGCGTCATGATCGATGAGCTGCAGGTTTCCAACATTGCACTCATTCGCGAGGCGACGTTGGTTCCGAGCACGGGTCTAACGGTTCTGACTGGAGAAACCGGCGCCGGTAAGACCGCGCTGCTCTCGGCACTCAAGCTCATTTTGGGCGAGCGCGCGGATTCGTCGACGGTGCGCGAGGGCGAGGCACTTGCCAGCGTCGAGGCGCGCCTGTTTGATGGCCCGCATGACACGGAGGGCGTCACCGTGCAGCGCAGCCTTTCTGCCGAGGGCCGCAGCCGCGTAAAAATTGACGGCCGCATCGCCAGCGTGCGCGAACTTTCGGAGCGCGTCGGCGTGATGATGGATCTTTGCGGTCAGCACGAGCACCAGCGCCTGCTCGACCCGGCGCATCATGTTGCCATGGTCGATGCCTGGGCAGGGCGCCCGGCACTCGAGGCGCTCGAGCACTACCGTGCTTGCTTTAAGGCATCGCGTGCGGCTGCCAAGGAGGTCCGTCGCGTCGAAGAGGCCTCGCGTGCGCAGGGGAGTCGCGTCGAGGAGGCGCGCTTCGCCCTGGAGCGCATCGCCGAGGTCGACCCCAAACCGGGCGAGTATGAGGAGCTCGAGGAGCTGCTGCCGCGCTCCGAGCATGCCGAGGTGCTGGTGGCCACGGCCAATGATGCCCATGCATCGCTTGCTGCCGAAGGGGGAGCGCTCGATGCCGTGAACAGTGCCGTGGCGGAGCTCTCTCGTATGGCTACTGTCGATCGAAAGCTGGGCGACATTGCCGATGCGCTTTCGGATGCCTGTATCTCGCTTGAGGATTGTGCCAACGAGCTGCGCACCTATCGCGATGGAGTCGCCTTCGATCCGCGCGAGCTGGCTCGTATGCGCGAACGCTATTCAGATCTTAAGGCCCTGCTGCGTCAGTGGGGGCCCACCATGGACGATGTCTTTGCCATGCGCGACCGCTCACAAGAGCTGTTGTCGCTGGTCGATGATGGTGATGAGCGGATCAAGAAGGCTCGCGAGGCGCTCGGGTGTGCCGAACGCGAGCTTTTTGCTGCTGCCAAGGCGCTTAAACGCGTGCGGAATACCGCAGCCCCTCGCTTTTGCCACGAGGTTGGCCGTCAGATGGCGCGCCTGGAGATGGGCGACGCCGAGCTCGTTTGGGAGTCGCGCGATCTTCCGCGTGCCGAATGGACGCTGGCGGGGCCTTCGAGCTATGAGCTTTTGTATCGCAGTGGTGCCGGATTGACGCCGCGCCCCCTGCGCCGCATTGCGTCGGGCGGCGAGCTCAGCCGCGTCATGCTTGCAAGCAAGGTTGTCCTCGGTAACGCGGACGGTGTCGATACGCTGGTGTTTGACGAGGTCGATGCCGGTGTCGGTGGCTCCACGGCGCGTGCACTCGCGGGCGTGCTGGCAGATCTCGCCTCTACGCATCAGGTGATTGTCGTAACCCACTTGGCGCAGGTCGCCGTCATGGCCGACAAGCATTATGTTGTCAGCAAGGAACCAGGCGATGTTCCCCAGACGCATTTGGACGAGGTAACCGGCGAAGCGCGTACCGCCGAGATCGCCCGCATGTTGAGCGGCGATCAGTCCGAGGCTAGCCTGGCGCACGCAAAGCAGATGCTCGAAGAAGCTCGAGGTTAGGTCGTATCAGCGGTGTTGGTGGGACAAAATAGACTGAATTTTTTGTCCCACTTCGCGTTTTACTCCACGACCTTATCCGGTTGGATGAGCTCTTCGTAGTAGCTGATATGCTCTCGGGCGTCCTCGATTTCGGGCAGCAGGAAGTTGTAGATGACCTCTATGATCATCGTGGCGCTCATCTTGGAGAATGCGAAGTCACCCGTTGTCAGCAGCGCTTCGTGATTGACGGTATTAAAGGTGTAGTCGGCGAGGCGCGCAAGTGGAGACTTGCTATCGCTGCTGATGACGACAACGGTGGCGCCACAGCCGCGAGCCGCTTTTGCCATGCGATTCAGTCGACGCGACTTGCCGGAGTTCGAGATCAGCACGATGACATCTCCGGGGCGCAGCGTAAGCGCAAAACCAATCGAGGTCTCGCTGATGGTGCTTGCCATACAGCGAAGGCCCAGCTGCGAAAACTTAAACGTCGCGTCGAGCGCGACGGCGTTGGTGTTGCCTACGGCTGCAAACTCGATAGCCCCTGCGTTCTTAAACGCGTGCACGACGGCTGTCAGCGTGTCGTGATCAATGCCATCGATAGTCGCATTGAGTTCGCTGACCTTGGCAGCGAGAATATTCTTGAGGCTCTGCTCCATATTGTCGAGCGAGACCTCGTCGGTGAGGCCTTCATTGCGCTGGCTTTCCAGATCGCGCGCTAGTGAAAACTGGAAACTGCGAAAACTGCCAAAACCCAGTTTGCGGCAGAAGCGCGAAACGGTTGCCTCGGAGGTTGCAGCGGCGCGCGAAAGCTGAGCGGCTGTCAGACGCGGGGCCTCGGATTGGTGCTCTAGGATATAGTCGACAATGCGCTGCTCGGACTCGCTGTACCCCCTGTGCATACTAATAAGGGAGAGTGCGCTCTTGCTGCTATCGGACATGGGATGGCTCCTGCCTGGCATGAAAATCGGACTTGTTTTGTAATGTCGTAATATACGGGCATTTTCGATTACAAGATACACCTTGCCGTTTCAATAGTTGATGGTAAACTTTCATCGACCGTTTACGGTAATGAAAGAACCTTTCACCGGAGAAATGAGCTGTATTGCTTCTCATATAAGCGGTGGGTTGGTATCTTTCAGGTGTGGAAAAACGCGCATGGAAGCGCGTGTAGGGGAGCGCCTGCGGGCGCAGTACTCAAGAAGGAGGGACACATGGCTAAGTTTGACATCATCGCCGCCACCGGTTGCCCGACCGGCATTGCGCACACCTTCATGGCGAAGGAGGCGCTGGAGAAGGCAGCTGCCGAGCGCGGTCTGACCATTAAGGTCGAGACCCATGGCCAGGTCGGTGTCGAGAACGAGCTCACTAAGAGTGAGATCGCTGGTGCCAAGGCCGTCGTCGTCGCAGCCGACAAGGATGTCCAGGCGGAGCGTTTCGCCGGTAAGCCCATGGTTTCTGTTGGTGTTTCCAAGGCCCTGTCCGTCGAGACTGCCGGCAAGCTGATCGACCGCGCCCTCGCCGCCAAGGGCGACGACACGGTTGCCGCTGCCGCCGATGTCGAGGACGAGGTCGAGGAGAAGGAGTCCATCGGCCACGTCATCTACAAGCACCTCATGAACGGCGTCAGCCACATGCTGGTCTTCGTCGTTGCCGGTGGTGTTCTGACCGCCATTTCGTTCCTGTGGGGCATCACGTCCTTTGATTCGACGGCTGCCGACTACAACAGCTTTGCTGCGATGCTCAAGATCATCGGCGGCATCGCCATGAACCTTATGGTTCCGGTGCTTTCCGCCTACATCGCCGAATCCATCGGCAAGCGCCCGGCGCTCGTCCCCGGTTTCGTTGCCGGTATGATTGCCATCCAGGGCCTGCCTGTTAACGCCGAGACCGGCATGATCGACGCCGGTGGCGCCGGCGTGGGCTTCGGCTTCCTGGGCGGCATCGTCGGCGGCTTCCTCGCCGGCTATGTCATCCTGCTGCTCGAGAAGGTTTTCTCTAAAATTCCCGCGAGCCTTAATGGCCTGAAGGCAATCTTCCTGTATCCGCTGTGCTCTACCGCCATCGTCGGCCTGGTCATGCTCGGTATTTCCGGCCCCATGGCTGCCATTAACCAGGGTATGATGGATTTCCTGCAGAGCCTCGGTAACTCCGGTCCGGTGATTCTTGGCCTGGCCATCGGCTGCATGTGCGCCTTTGATATGGGCGGCCCGGTCAACAAGGCTGCTTACGCTACTGGCACCTTCCTGCTCGGTACCGCTCTCGAAGCTGGCGTCGGCACCGAGACCTACAACTTCGGCACCAACTTCATGGCTGCCGTCTCCGCCGCTTGCATCGTTCCGCCGCTGATCACCACCTTCGCCGTCGTTGTCGGCAAGAAGTACTTCAGCCAGGAGGATCATGACGCCGGTATCGTCAACCTCATCCTTGGTTGCACCCACATCACCGAGGGCGCCATTCCGTTCATGACCAAGAACATCTGGCCCGTCATGCCCATCATGATGCTCGGTTCTTCCATCGCTTCCATCTTGACCATCTTCTTCAACGTTCACGATCCGGCGCCTCACGGCGGCTTCCTGGTCCTGCCTGTTGTCGAGAACGGTCCGCTGTGGGTCCTCGCGATCCTCATCGGCGCTGTGGTCGGTGGCATCCTGTTCGTGGCCTTCAAGAAGTACGACTTCGAGAAGAATCAGAAGGCCGCTCCTGTAGCCAAGCCCGTTGAGGCCCCCAAGGCCGCTGCCGTCGAGGCCCCCAAGGCCGAGGCTGCCGACTTCGTGAAGGTCGAGAATGTCTTTGTCGCCGAGGACTTCGCTTCTCGTGACGAGGCTCTGAGCTTCGTTTCCAACCAGGCCGTCAAGGCAGGTATCGCCAGCGACGCCGACGCCGTGATGAACGCCTTCCTGGCTCGCGAGGCCGAGGGCACCACGGGCATGATGGAGGGCTTCGCCATCCCGCATGCCAAGTCCGACGCCATTACCGAGGCTGCCGTCATCGTCGTTAAGGACGAGTCCGGCGTGACCGGTTGGGACACCATGGACGGCGCTCCCGTTAACGTGGCTATCGCCCTGCTCATCCCGGGTGCCCAGGCTGGCACCACGCACCTCAAGATCCTGTCCAAGGTCGCCGAGGCGCTCATGGACGAGGACTTCCGTGCCACCGTCAAGGGTTCCACCGACGCCGCCGAGATCGCCAAGACGATCAACGCCCGCCTGGTCTAATCCCCCAGCCCGCGAATAACATCGCCCCCTGTATATAAGGCGGAGTCCCTCCCCAGGGCCTCCGCCTTTTTTCTATCCCTCCCATAAGTTGCGGTGAAATAGGGACTGTTTAAACGATTCAACTCCAAATGCAGTCCCTATTTCACCGCAACTTACAAAAGGGCATAGAGGGGGCTACCTATCGAGTCTTTGTCGCGAACAGATCATTAGCCAGAATTCCGTTCGCACGATATTGCTCTGGACCGACCGAGTTTCTGCAGCTTGCTCGCCCACAGGGGGCCGGGCGCGGCCAGTGAGATTTATCGCGAGTTCCGCACGAGCCGAAGAGCACTTAATGTGCTCTTCGTGCGAGCAGGACTGTAGAGCAGGAAATCTCACTGGCCGCACCCGGCCCCCTGTGGGCGAGCAAGCGGACGACAAACACATCTGTCCAACAATTCGTCCGAAACATAATGAAAAACCGTTTGATGTGAGTTAATATAAACAACGTCGTGAATCTGACTCCTGCCACATACATGACAGGGGTTAAACACAAAAAAGGAGTCAACTATGGTTTCTGAGAAGGCTACCCTCGTTAATCCTCAGGGTCTGCACATGCGTCCGGCTGGTCTGTTCGCCTCCACCATGGGCAAGTACGCCTGTGACGTGACGGTCGTCACCCCCGAGAAGGAGGTCAACGGCAAGTCCCCGATGGCCCTCATGGCTGCTGGTATCCCCTGCGGCACCGAGGTCGAGGTCAAGTGTGACGGCGCTGACGAGGCCGAGGCTCTGGCTGCTGCCATCGAGCTCATCAAGAGCGGTCTTGGCGAGTAGAACTCAAACGGGTCGCATGTTGAACAACTAAGTTCATATTTGGGGGCGCAGTGACCTGTTGTAAGGTAACTGCGCTCTTTTGTCATGGATATGGCAAAACGCTTTATCACATGACACGGAGAGAGGAATGGGAATGTATCAGGGAGTCAACGCTTCCGAGGGCATCGGTATCGGCACCGTCATGGTCGCCGTCGATCCCGACTTGACGTTTGAGCCGCATGAGGTTGCTGATTCGGCAGCAGAGAAGGAGCGCTATCAGTCCGCTCTTTCGGTCTTCTGCGAGAAGACCCAGGCTCAGGCCGACCACATGAAGGAGACGGTGGGCGAGGCCGAGGCCGAGATCATGAGCGGACATATTGTCCTGGCTCAGGATCCGGGTATGACCGACGCCATCAACGCCGCCATTGACGGCGGTACCTGCGCCGAGCAGGCGCTCATGGACACCTCGACCATGTTCGAGAACATGTTCCTGTCCATGGACGACGAGATGTTCCGTCTGCGCGCGGCCGACATCGCCGACATCCGCACCGGTATTCTGGCCGAGCTGCTGGGCAAGGAGGTCGTCGACCTCTCCGTCCTGCCCGAGAACACCGTCGTTGTCGTGCATGACCTCACGCCGTCCATGACCGCCACGATCGATAAGGCCCACGTTGCCGGTATCGTCACCGAGACCGGTGGCCGCACGTCGCACTCCGCGATCATCGCGCGTGCCCTCGAGATCCCGGCTGTCCTTTCGGTTTCCAACAGCTGCACCGCGCTGCGCAACGGTATGACCGTTGTCGTCGACGGTGGCAAGGGTATCGTTGAGGCCGATCCCGACGAGGAGACGCTCGCTGCCTACACCGCCAAGGCCGAGGCCTTCGCTGCCGAGAAGGCAGCCCTCGAGGCCTTCCGTGGCAAGCCGTCCGTGACTGCCGATGGCATCAAGAAGATCATCGCCTGCAACATCGGTAACCCTGATGACGTGCCCAACGCGCTCGATCACGATGCCGAGGCCATCGGTCTGTTCCGCTCCGAGTTCCTGTTCATGGACTCTGCCGAGCTTCCTTCCGAGGAGGAGCAGTTCAACGCCTACCGTAAGGTCGCCAGCGCGCTCAAGGGTGCTCCGGTCATCATCCGTACGCTCGATGTGGGTGGCGACAAGGAGATTCCGTATCTGCATATGGTCAAGGAAGACAACCCCTTCATGGGCTTCCGCGCCGTGCGTTACTGCCTGGCCAATCCCGACCAGTACAAGGTCCAGCTCCGCGCTCTGCTGCGCGCTAGCGCCTTCGGTGACGTCAAGATCATGATCCCGCTCGTCACCTGCGTCGAGGAGGTCTTGGCTGTCAAGGAGCTCGTCGAGCAGTGCAAGGCCGAGCTGACCGAAGAGGGTCGCAAGTTCAACGAGAACATCGAGGTCGGCATCATGGTCGAGACACCCGCCGCTTCGCTGCTCGCAGACCGTCTTGCCGAGGTTGCCGACTTCTTCTCCATCGGCACCAACGACCTGATCGGCTACACCATGTGCGCCGACCGTGGTAACGACACCATCTCCAACCTGTACCAGGTTTACTATCCCGCCGTGCTCCGCTCGCTCAAGAACATCATCGAGAGCGGCGTGAAGGCCGGCATCATGGTCGGTATGTGCGGCGAGGCCGCTGCCGATCCGCTGCTCGAGCCGCTGCTGATCAGCTGGGGCCTGGAGGAGTTCTCGATGAGCGCTCCGTCGATCCTGCGCGCCCGCAAGACCATCAGCCAGTGGACCAAGGCCGAGTGCGACGAGCTCGCCGAGAAGGCACTCGCCTGCAACACCGCCGCCGAGGTCAAGGCACTGCTCGAGTCCGCAGCTCGCTAATTTGGTATCAGAGGTAACCGCGTGGTTGGAATGGGCCGGCCACGCGGCCCTCACATATACAGGGGGTACTGTAAATGTTCTACACGCTAACCGCTAACCCGGCTGTCGACATGACGGTTTCGAGCTCTCCGCTTGAGCCCGACGAGAACGTCCGCACCGGCTCGGCCAGCTACACGGCTAACGGCAAGGGCCTCGACGTGTCCTTCGCCTTTAAGAAGATGGGCGTCGACACCGTCGCGCTCGGCTTCTTCGCCGGCTTCACGGGCAAGTTCATCGTCGAGGAGGTCATGAACCTGGGTTGCCTCTGCCGCCCGGTCTGGACCGACGGTATCACGCGCATTAACACCTATGTCAACGATGGCCAGCACGAGTACGGCATCCTGAACCCGGGTGCTCCGATCACGCCGCAGCACCAGGAGGAGCTCTACAACATCCTGGACACCGCGGGCGATCTCGAGTGCCTGATCGTTTCCGGCTCCGTGCCTCCCAAAGCTACGCCTGACTTCCTGGCTCAGGTCATGGAGCACGCTCAGGCTCGTGGCGCCGATGTCGTCTTGGACCTGTCCTCCGACAAGCTCAAGGAGCTCGCTCACAAGAAGCCGCTGCTCATCAAGCCGAACCATCACGAGATGAAGGCCATCTTCGGCGTGCCGGTCGACACCGACGACGAGGTCCGCGTTGCCATGAAGATGGCTCACGACGCCGGCGTTCAGAACGTGCTGCTCACCCGTGGTAGCCGCGGCGACGCTTACTTCTCCAACGGCGAGGACATCTGGTACGCCAAGCGTGAGTTCAACATTAAGCTGGTCTCTTCCGTCTGCGCCGGCGACTGCACCCTCGCTGCGTTCCTGCACAAGTGGTACAGGGATCGCGACAACGTCGAGGAGGCCATGAAGCTCGCTATGGCCACCGGCGCCAACGTTGCCGAGTCCGTCGGCATTGGCGACTTTGGTCACGTCGATGAGTACAGCAAGCGCGTTGCCGTCCGCAAGCTCGATCGTCAGTAATCGAATCGAGACATATTCGTGCGCATGCGGCGCCCCGGTTTCGGTCGGGGCGCCTTTTTTGTTCCGCCATGGGGGAGAGGTGTCCTGCCGTACTTCATCGCTTCCACACCGTTCACCGAGTTGTCCTAGCCTTTTACCGATGCGTGGAATATACTTTCATTAACACGTTGTTTCGTGAAAGGAACATCCATGATTTACACGCTCACTGCAAATCCCGCCATTGACTACAACATCGCCTGCGACGGCCTTACTGCCAATACCGTCACGCGTACCCGCAATGCCGTCTACACGCCCAACGGCAAGGGCCTCAACGTCTCGTTTACGCTTGACCACTATGGTGTCGACACCACGATCCTGGGTTTCTTCGCCGGCTTCTCGGGTGAGTTCATCGTCAAGGGCGCCGAGGCCCTGGGCGTGCCCGTCAAGCCCGTGTGGACCGACGGTATTACGCGCGTCAATGTGTTCCTCAACGCCGGTCCCGACACCGAGTACAACATGGTCAATGCCGGTGCCGCCATCAATGAGGCCAACGAGCAGGAGATGTTTGAACTTATCGATTCGCTCGATGACATGACCTGCCTGGTCATCAGCGGCTCGCTGCCTCCCAACACTTCCGAGGGCTTCTTGGCCGAGGTCCTGCGCCGTGTCAAGGCCAAGGGGGCCGAGTTCGTCCTCGACATCTCGAGCCATCAGCTGGCAGACCTCATTGCTCTGGAGCCACTGCTGATCAAGCCCAATGACGACGAGCTGCTTGACATCTTTGGCATCAAGGTGAGCGGTGGCGACGACGAGTCCGTCAAGGGCGCTATGGCCGAGCTGCACGCCAAGGGCGCCAAGAACGTGCTGCTGACCCTTGGTGGCGCCGGTGCATACTTCTCCAACGGCGAGCATATCTGGTTTGCCAACCGCACCTTCGACGTCAAGCTGCTGTCGACGGTGTGCGCCGGCGATTCCTCGCTCGCTGCCTTCCTGTCCGTGTGGCACGACGCCCCCGAGCGCGTCGGGGACGCCCTGCGCCTTTCGATGGCCACTGGCGCCAACGTGGTCGAGTGCCCCGGTCTGGGTGATTTTGCCAAGGTGGACGAATATAAGAAGCACATCGAGGTTCGCCAGGTCTGCTAGTTCCGGCACCTTGTCTGAATAGTTTGATTATTTCGCATCCGTCTTAGACTAGGACGGATGCGTTTTTGTTTATCGGACTTGCGTGTGCAGTGGAGGCTGTTTCTTGCTAGACTTCTTGCAGACGCAATCGATAGCCAATTTGATAGTCGCAGGAGGCCATAGGCATGTGCAATGTTTCGCTCAACGGTACTCAACCGTCCGATGCGTCCCTGTGCGTCCTGCGCGCGCTTGAGGCGGCTGGTCTTGAGGCTTGGTACGTGGGCGGTTGGGTGCGCGACGCCCTGATGGGGTACCCCAGCCACGATGTTGATATGTGCTGTAGCGGCCTGTGGCAGGAGTCCAAAGCGGCGCTCGAGGCCGCCGGCATCGCGGTTGTGGAGTCGGGCATTAAATTTGGCGGAATCACGGCTATTTCCGATGGCGAGCGTATCGAGGTCACCACGTACCGTCTGGATGGCTTTTACACCGATGGTCGCCATCCCCAGAGTGTGGAGCGTGCCGCCTCGCTCGAGGACGATCTGGCGCGCCGCGACTTTACCGTCAATGCCATGGCCTGGCATCCCGAGCGCGGGCTTGTCGACCGCTACGACGGCCAGGGTGACTTGGAGCGCAAGCTGATTCGCGCTGTCGGCGATCCCAAGCGTCGCTTTAACGAGGACGCCCTGCGCATGCTGCGTGCGGTGCGCTTTGCCTGCCGTCTGGACTTTATGATTGAGCCCGAGACCAAGCGTGCGCTTGCCGAGTGCGCGCCGCTGCTCGATGCCGTGGCGCGTGAGCGTGTGGGTATTGAGCTCGAGGGCATTCTTTCGACCGGTCACGGGGGAGACGCCATGTTGCGCTACCCTGAGCTCATCTGCGCCGCTGTGCCCGAGTTGGCAGCGGGTCGCGGGTTTGATCAGCGAAGTGTCTATCATGCGTTTAACGTCTACGAGCATATCGCCCGTGTGCTGACGGTGGCAGGGGAGCTGGCGCTGTGCGACGGCGTCGCGCCATCGTCGAGCCTTATGTGGGCGGCGTTTTTGCACGATGTCTCTAAGCCCGAGTGCTTTACGGTCGATCACGCCGGCAGCGGACACTTCTACGGTCATCCCGAGCTCGGCGCCAAGAAAGCGCGCGTCATTATGGATCGCCTGGCACTCTCGCACGACCTGGTGCGCGACGTTTGCCTGCTCATCAAATATCACGATAAGCCGCTGCGCCCCGAGCGCTCCTGCCTGCTCAATATGATGCGCGCGCTTTCGGGTGAGGGCGTCGACACGGCCCGCCTGATTGACGAGCTCATGGACCTCAAGCGTGCTGACACGCTTGGCAAGGCCCCATCGTGCTTCTATTACGTTGAGACGATTGAGGAGATGCGCGCGATGGCGCACGAGCTGCTGAGGGCGGGGGAGCCCTATACGCTCAAGATGCTCGCCATCAACGGCGGCGACCTGATCCGTGCTGGAGTCAAGCCCGGGCCGGAACTGGGGCAGCTTCTCAACTCCGCCCTCGACGCCGTGATCGAAGACAACATTCCCAACGATCGCGAAGCTCTTTTGGTCCATCTCAACTTGAATTAGCTACCTAGTTTACCTGCGTGTTCCATAACCTGCCGACAATTTTTCGGCAATTTGGAATTTCTTCTTGCGCTGACGTTTTTTGTCCCGTAATATATTACCCTGCAGCACGGCAGTGCAGATGTCATGTGGCCCGTTCGTCTAGCGGTTTAGGACGCCGCCCTCTCAAGGCGGAGATCACCAGTTCGAATCTGGTACGGGCTACCACTTCTTTTCTGCTGAGGCTTATGGCCCGTTCGTCTAGCGGTTTAGGACGCCGCCCTCTCAAGGCGGAGATCACCAGTTCGAATCTGGTACGGGCTACCACGCATCTGATACCCGGACTTCCTATGGAAGGCCGGGTTTTTTATTTTTAAACAACCGTCTGCAATTCCCGTTTGAACCAGAGCTTTGCGTTCTGCCTATGGCCCTTACGGGTACAATATCCAAGATATTTTGACTGTTAGAAGGAGTCTCATGACGGAGTCCTCTCAGCATACGTCTAAGCCCCAGGTCGAGGTTGAGGCCTCGGGCGGAGATGACAATAAGAGCGCACGCCGCGGCGCCATCTTTATCGGCGTCGTGCTGGTAGGTTATATCGTCTATCTGGTGGTAACCGGGCAGATGGGGCAGTTCTGGGCCGCTATGTCGAGCGTCCAGGCGTCATGGCTCATTGTCGCGTGTCTTTGCATGTTCATGTACCTGTTCTTTGGCATTGTGGCCTATGCGATCGCCGTCTGGCTCGATCCCAATTCGCCCGTCGGCATCCGCGACCTGATCTCGGTCGAGGCGAGTGGCATCTTCTTTGGCAACCTGACGCCCATGATGATGGGCTCCACCCCGGCTCAGATCTATCGCCTGACCAAGGCCGGCCAAAACGTGGGCGAGGCCGGCGCCACGCAGTTCACGCGCTTTATCGTGTATCAGTTTGGCCTCGTTGCCTGGGGCGCTATCCTACTGCTTGCTCGCATGCCTTTTTTTGCCGAGCGCTATGGCGACATGACGCTGCTGTGTGTCTTTAGCTTTGGTGGGCACTGCTGCATCTTGCTTGGCATCTTCGCCGTCGCGCTCATGCCTAAGACCGTCACGCGCGTCGCCCATTGCATCATCAATTGGCTCGAGCGCATTGGTGTCTCGGCCACTAAGATCGAGGGTTGGCGCACGTTTGTCGATGGCGAGATCTACTCGTTCTCTGAGAAGTTCAAGCTTTCGGCTGGCCACTTTTCGTCCATGCTGCTCACGGTGGTCATCACCATGCTGCAGCTCGCGTTTTTCTACCTCGTGCCGTATTTCCTGATGCTTGCCTTTGGCCACCATGAGGTCGACTTTTTCTCGGTCATGGCCGCGAGCGCCTTTGTCCAGCTGTTGAGCTCTGCGGTCCCCCTGCCCGGTGGAACTGGTGGCGCTGAGGGCGGCTTTGCATTGTTCTTGGGTCATTTCTTTGGGTCGGCTTCGACCGCCGGCTATCTGCTGTGGCGTCTCATTACGTTTATTGCGCCGACCATTTTGGCTGCGCCCCTGTTGGGACTTAAGAGCGCCCACAACGAGAGCATCCATGCGCGCTGGGATCGCGTGATGCGCAAGCTCGGCCGCACGCCTCAGACGCCCTCTGCGCCCACTAAGCCGCACCCCACTAATGCTGTTACCGTTGATCCCAAGAAGCACGCTCAGAAGGCTTCTGGGACCGCTAAGCCGGCTCATAAGGCCTATGTGCGCCAGACAGGCGATGGTATTCGCGTATCTCCGTCGGCACTCAATAAGAAGAAGCACCCTAAGTCGCAGTAGGGCAGTCGTGCGTTCTTCATGATGCGGGGCATATTTGTACTGTATGGGGGATAATCCTCTTACGTAGATTATCTCTCATCTGTTGATGAATGCTCGCATATCGAAGGGACATGCCCATGGCAACCAGCAAACCGCGTCTTGACCGCCGCATCGTTCGCAGCCGCAATGCCATCCTTTCCGCTTTCGAGCGCCTGCTCATGGAAAAGCCGCTGGCAGACATTACGGTGAGTGCCATCGCGCGCGAGGCCAATGTCGACCGCAAGACCTTTTACGTTCACTTTGGCACGGTTGACGGCCTGCTCGATGCCATTGCCGTCGATGTGGTGGAGATGATTGTCGACTCGGTCGAGAAAACGCTTGCTTCCATGGACGGCGACACCAACGAGCGCGCCCTGGGCGCGGCGGCGACCTTCTTTAAAACCGTTAACGAGGCACTGTGCAACAACTTGGTGCTCAATCGTCAGCTGATCGAGAACATTCCGCTCGATGATTTTATGGCTCGTCTTCGTGCGCCGCTCGAGCACGAGATTGCCGAACGCGATCTGCTGCCCCAAGGTCTCAAGGACGAGATGTTCGACTACTATCTGGCGTTTTTGCTGTCGGGTATTATCGGTATCTATCGCACGTGGGCGCTGTCTGACGGTTCGGTTCCTATCGAGCGCGTCTCTGGGGTCGCCAACGATCTGACTCTCAACGGTCTGTCGAGTCTGGAATCTCGCTTCGAATAGCATCGATAATTCAACAACTTATAGAAGTTGCGGTGGAATAGGGATTGTTTTGGTTATTGGAAGGCCGTTCTGGTCCCTATTTCACCGCAACTTAGTAAAACTGTTTTGATGGTAAGGCGGAGCAGCCTCGAAGATGAGCCTCGAGACTGCTCCGCTTCATTTCTGAGCGTTTGTCGTGTAGGGCAGCATTAATCGCCGTTTTTGAGTATGCGGCCCTGTTTTTCGAACTTGTGCATGTCGCTATCGGCCATGCCCTGCGACTTGTCCTCGTGACGCTTGGCGTATAACGGATCGTCGGAGTCGTTCCAGATGCGGTCGGCGACAGGTGACCATGCCTCGGCGGCAGCCTGGGTCTTTTCGCGCAGCTGCTCGGGTGACTCCTTCTCGATTAGGTCGGTGCTCATTGCGCCACTCTCGGCGACCAGTTTGGGCAGCACGTCGGGATTCTCGAGCATGGGGCATGGTTTGAGGTAGTTGTCGTTAAACGGCATGTTCTCGTAGTACTTCATAAAGAGGGGAGAGCGCAGCGCGTCGAGTAAACTCACATCGTGGATGTTGGCGTTTGAGTAGTGGATGAACACGCACGGCTCCACGTCTCCGGCGGCGTTGATGTGCAGGTAGCGGCGGCCGCCGGCGATACATCCGCCTACAAACTCGCCGTCGTTTTGGAAGTCGAGCGTAAACAGCGGCTTCTTCTCACGCATTTCGCGGATAAAGTGATACATGTGCTCGCGCTGCTCGGGCGTGGGCATGAGCTCGGGGGTTGCATTGCGGCCAACCGGCATAAAGTGGAAGTACCAGCAGAAGAGTGCTCCCTCGCCGATCATCCAGTCCATGTTCTCCTCGGTAGCAACCGTATCGGCATTGGCGCTGGTCCAACAGGTGGAGATACCAAACGGCAAGTCGCGCTCGCGCAGGAGTTTCATGGCGTGCTCGATCTTTGCGTAGGTACCCTCGCCGCGACGGGCGTCGGTGGTGTGCTCATTGCCCTCGGCGCTGATGGCGGGGACAAAATTACCTACGCGAATCATATCGTCGCAGAAGGCCTCGTCGATCAGCGTGGAGTTGGTAAAGCAGAGAAACACGCAGTCCTGATGTTTTTCGCAAATTCTGATCAGGTCGTGCTTGCGGACGAGCGGCTCGCCGCCGGTATAGATGTAGATATGCGTACCGAGCCCTTTGCCCTGCGTAACGATAGAGTCGATGTCTTCGAACGAGAGATTCTGCTTGTAGCCGTACTCGGCGGCCCAGCAGCCCGTACAATGCAGGTTGCAGGCGCTCGTGGGATCGAGCAGGATGGCCCACGGAACGTTGCACTGGTACTTTTCGCGGTTCTTTTCCTGCTCTGGCCAAGCTAGCAGGTTGGCGTCGACAATGAGGGTCTTAAGCAGTTTGGTTCGCATCTGGGGATTAAGGCTGAACACACGCATGATCAGGTCATACCAATTGCCGCGGCTCTTGATGACATTGGTGAATGCCTCTCGCTGTACAGGAAATACGCGATTGGGGACCAGCTTGTTCACGAGGTCCATGATTTTGTCGATGTTTTCTTGCGGGTTGTCGTCGAGATAATCGATGAGCTTGTTGAGCGCTGCACGCTCTGCTGACCGTGTAAGCGACATGGGTATATCCTTTCACGTGTGCTTAATGTGTGATAATACCCACTTGTGGATTAAACGAAGTCTAAAGATTTGTAGTGTGTCTATTCAACGAATCAATTTAATTTGGGGTGAAGCGTTATACGCCGACACCTTCTAAGTTGCGGTGAAATAGTGTCAGATGGGGATGCGGACGATTTCTTGGACCGCGCCTAGGCGTATCCATTGGAATCCTCCGATGCGCCTTCGCACGCTTGCATGACCTCGATACCATGCGATCGTGCGAACTCGACGAGCTCTGCGTTGCGGGCGTTTATGGTGCCGAAGGCGGCGGGGCACACGATAAGGCGCGCGCAGTGGACGAGGAGCTCTTTGGCGCGGGCTATGGTTTTATCCCCGATCGGCTCGAAGGCGCGCTCGGCCACGCATTCCGTCGCCAGGTCGCGCGCGAGCTCGCAGTCGATGTCCCCTTCGTGCAGAATGCCCGCGTAGAACGCCTTGCCCTGCCGGATGAGCTGGCGAAACACAGCTGACCCCGTACCTGCGCCGGCGATGACGAACGTGTGCGCATCGCCGTGTGGGCGCCCAATTTCCACGCTGCCGAAGCGCTCGTTGAAGGTGCCATGTTGAAGGCCGTAGAGCTCGCCAATCGTCTCGCGCGTGAATATGTCCTCGGGTGCGCCGGCGCGGAAGACCCGGCCGTCCTTCACGCAAATCACCTTGTCGGCGCTTTTCTGCGCGAGCTCGAGTTCGTGGATGGACATGATGACAGCAACATTCCGCGATTTCGCAAGGTGGCGAAGTATTCGCAGCAGGTCGATCTGGTAGCGGATATCGAGATACGACGTGGGCTCATCGAGCACGAGCACACGCGGATCCTGCGCGATGGCGCGTGCGAGCATGACGCGCTGGCGTTGCCCGTCGCTTATCTGCATGAAGTCGCGCTCGGCGAGCCCTTCCACATGTGCGGTTTTCATGGCCTCGTCGACCCGACTATGGTCATCGGGCGTGAGTGTGCCCATTCGCCCGGTGTAGGGATGCCTTCCCGCCTCTACGATATCGCGGCAGGTGAGGAGCTCGGTCCGGGGGCGATCTGTCAGCATAACGGCAAGGTTCCTTGCGAACTCCGCCGTCTTCCATCGGGAAATCTCTCGCCCGTCGAGCTCGACCGTGCCGGCATGCGGTGCCAGATGGCGTGTGATTGTTTTCAAGATGGTCGACTTGCCCGAGCCGTTCGGCCCGATGAGCGCCACGACGTCGCCCGCGCGAACCTCCAGATCGACGCCTTCGACTACGACCTTCTTGTCGTAACCCGCCGACAGGTCGCTTATGCGGAAAAGCGGCGCTCCGTCAGCCTGCGTTTCGACCGGGGTTTCGAGGTTCGACTCCCCTCCGAGCGTTTTGGGCTGCGGCTCGAATTTCCCCATCTACCTCACCCGCTTCTTCAACATGAGTGCGATAACCACCGGCGCGCCGAAGATGGCGGTGACGGCGCTGATGGAAAGCTCGACGGGGGAGAACAGCGTGCGTGCGATCAAATCGCAGCCCGCGCAGAAGATGGCGCCTCCCAAGAAGCACGCAGGAATCACGCGGATGGGCTTCGACGACTTCAGCGCCGACTTAACGAGATGCGGAACCGCGATGCCTACGAACGACACCGGACCAGCGAACGCGGTCACGCAGGCGGAGAGCATGCTTGCTAGAAGGACGAGCACCACGCGGAAGCGTGCGACGTTCACGCCGACGCTTTTTGCGTAGGCTTCTCCCAGCTGGAAGGCGGAAAGGGGCTTCGATATCGCGAATACGCATGCGCTCACGGTGATCACCACGACCGCGATGACCGCGACGTCGTCCCAGCTCGAACCCGAGAAGCTACCCAAAGACCAGTTGTGCAGGTTCACGATGGACTGGTCGTCGGCGAAGGCGATGAGGAAGTTCGTCGCCGCCGAGCAGATGTATCCCACCATGACGCCCGCCACGATGAGCATGGCCATGGAACTTATGCGCCGTGCGATGAGGAGCACGAAGCCGATGGTGATAAGCGATCCCAGAAACGCTGCGGCCACCATGACCGGCGAGGACATGGCCTGGTTCGCGCCCAGAAGCACGATCATCGTAAGCGCGACGACGAACTTTGCGCCCGAGGAGACGCCCAAGATGAACGGGTCGGCGATGGGGTTGTTGAAAAACGTCTGCAGCAGGAACCCGGAGAGCGAAAGTGCCCCGCCGAGAAGTATGGCTGAAAGCACGCGCGGCAGGCGAATCTCCCAGATGACCTGGCTTTCCATGGAATTGGCCGCGCCGCCCGAAAGGATGTCGGGGATGTGGTCTGCGGGCACGAGCACGCTCCCGATGCACAGGTTGGCCCCGACGAGCACGATGAGGGCAACAGCGAGCAGCGCCGTCACGACGCGACACCGCGCGGCGCGCCCCGATTCGTCGTATGCCATGGTAAGCCGGCTTCTCATGGCGCTAGCCGAGCTTCCTCAGATAATGGAAGTCACTCGTGTCATCGCCGGTGAACGCCCCGTGCAGCTCGTCGATAATGTCGGCGGTAGAAGTCATCTGCTGGTACATGTCGGCGCTTGTGACCCAGACGTTGCCGTTCTTCACGGCTTTGAACTGCGACAATAGCGCGTTTTTGCTTACGAAGTCGCTCAAGGTGGCAACCGATTCGTCGATGGTGCCGTTGTAGACGATGATGTCGGCATCCTTCGCCGTCGCATAGAAGCGCTCCATTTCGAGCGTTACTGACGAACCTGACGTCGACGCCGTCTGTGCGTCATCGAGCGCGTAGCTGCCGCCTGCGAGCTCGATCATCTGCGCCACGTAGTCGCCCCTCCGCCGCGTGACGGCGGCCCCGTTCGAGTTAATGTAGAAATACGCCACGGTTTTACCTGACGACGCGAGCCCCGACGTTTGCTCGACGCGGGCCTTCTGCTCGTTGAACAGGTGCGCGGCCTCCTCTTCCTTGTCGAACAGGACGCCGAAAAGCTTAATCCACTCGACGCGTCCGAGTGCTTCGGGCTCGCTCGACGACTGTTCGGTGAGCACGACGAGCCCGAGCTTCTGCAGCTTTTCCTTCACATCGGGCGTGTGGTTGATCATGGTGTTCTCGATGGCGAGCGTGCAGCCCGAGGCCGATATTCGCTCGTAGTCGGGCGCGCTGTACTTGCCGCCGTAGGCGATCGCCCCACTTTCGAGCGCGCTTTTGAAGCCCGCGACCGAGCAATCGTCGGCCTTCGTGCCCGACATTAAGATATTGTCGTTCGCATCGAGCGCGTCGACCAGGCACATCGTCGCCGACGACACGAGGTACACCTTGTCGGCGGGGCGTCTTATGACCGCGATGTCGGAGCTCAACCCGTCAGGTACCTTCGCATCTTGCGGCACCACGAGGAAGCGCTCCCCGTTCGAAACGCAGATAAGCCGCAAGCCGCCTTCGAACTCGTCGACAGTGAAGTGCTTGGCGTATTCAAGCTGAAGCGCCCCCGTCGGCTCCCAGCCGCAGCCCAAATCAGCGTTGTGGAAGTCGGCCGCGGCGCTTGAAGCCGTTCCCGCAGGGGAGCCGCCGCTTGCATCGTCGCCCGATTTCTCCTTCATGGTGGATGAGTCGAAGTGGAGCGTGTAGTCGATGGTGTGCGGCGTCGACATGGCGACGGTCTCGGCCGACACGGCGATGTCCTCGTCGAGCGTGACGGGTATCTCGAACGTGGAGTTGCCGCCGTCGTTTACGGGCGCGTAGTCCACGCCGTCGACGGTCATCTTGTCGTAGTTCGAACTCGACCAGGTGATGGTCGCGGTGTAGGTGTCGCCATCCTTCACAATTGTGGTGGGCGAGGCGATGCTTGCGCGCCCTGACCCGCCGGAAAGCGAGACGCTCACAGTGTATTCCTGAGAGCCCGCCGTGGCACCGGTCACGTTCGGGCTCGCACTGCACCCCGCGAAGGGAAGCGCGAGCAGGGCGACGAGAACGCAGGCGATCGCGCGCGCCGCGATGCTGCGGCGCTTCCTGTTTTCCCCCTTGGGAAGAATCGACCGCATGGCGTTACTTCAGTGCGTCGGCGCGCAGATCGACGCCGGCGGATTCGAATACGAGCGTGCGGTCGTACCACCGCTCCCTTTTAATGCTCCACGCGGCGCAGGCGGTGTCCTCGTCGAGCGCATCAACGGGCACGTCGTAGGTGTACTTGCCTTCCGCGTTTTCCACATAGGGGATGAAGTCGGCCTCGCTCGCGGCGGCAGCCTCGTCGCCCGTGCCCATGAAGAGCTTGCCGTAGCCCGTGCCGGAAAGTGTCATCACGCAGTGCATGGAGCCGTTTTCCACGATGAGCTGGGCATCCACAATCCTGAACATGTTCGAGCTGGAATCTACGGTGATCGGATAGGTGCCGTCGGCCACCTTGTCGGCGGTGATGGGGGCAGCGCTTGCGCCCTCGGGCGCATCGGCCGCCTGTTCGGTCTTTTCCTGGGAATCGGCATCGCTTGCCTTTGCGCTGTCGATTGAATTTCCGCCGCAGCCGGCGAGCGAGAACGCGAAAAGCGCCGCCGACAGGGCGAAGGCGAGGGTTTTCTTCAACATGGAGGGGGTTCCTTTCAATCGCTTCGACCGCCCGCGCCGTGCGGTGGGCGGGCGGGATGCGAATGCAACGGGCATGCGCCGTCAGTCGGGGAAGGCGCATGCCCGTTGCACGGGGACGCGACCGGCGCCCCCGTGCGCGGCGAGTTTACAGCTTGGCGATGGCGTCGTCCACGTGCGCGACGTAGATGTCGTCGACCGCGACGTTCTGTCCCAGACCCTGGAGCAGGCACGTCACTTCGAAGCCGGCAGCCACGAACTTCGCAGCCCAGCTGTCGGGGTCGGTCTCGTCTGCCATGTCGTTGTTCGCGTGGTCGCCCGCGACCACCATGAACGGCGCGAGCACGGCCTTCTTGTAGCCTGCGGCGCTCGCGGCGGCGATAACATCCTCGCAGGTCGGTTCAGCCTCGACGGTGCCGACGAAGAACTGCGTCAAGCCCTCGTTCTTAAACACTTCCTGCATCTTGGCATAGTCGGCGTTGGAATCGGCTTCGGTGCCGTGGCCCATGAGGCACAGCGCCGTCTTGCCGTCGTCGAAGGACGCCATGTTCTCCTTAATGGCTGCGGCCACCTTCTTGTAGTCGTCGTCGGAGGTGAGCAGCGGGTCGCCGAGCGAGATTTTGTCGAACTTGTCGGCGTACTTGTCGAGCTCGTCTTTCACGTCGGTGTATTCCAGGCCACCCATGAGATGCGTCGGCTGCACGACGATTTCCTTTACGCCGTCTTCCACGCAGCGGTCGAGCGCCTCGGTCATGTTGTCGATCGTGATGCCGTCGCGCTTCTTCAGCTTGTCGATGATGATCTGCGCGGTGAAGGCGCGGCGGATGTCGTAGTCCTGCCAGTACTTCTCGCGGATAGCGTCTTCGATGGCGCCGATGGTGATGTGGCGCGAGTCGTTGTAGCTCGTGCCGAAGCTCGTGACGAGGATGACCGGCTTCACGGCCTTCTCCTTTTCACTCGATTTCTCGGAACTCGCGGAGGTGTTGGAGCAGCCCGCGAGCGCGACTCCGGCGAGCGCGAAGGCTCCGGTTGCTGCGGCGCCCATGAAGCCGCGGCGTGACATCTGGTCGGACATGGTTTTTCCTTTCCTCGGTTTGCCGGTCCCCCGGCGACAGTTGCTTGTCGGCACAAGCGAAAGAAAAGCGCACCCCTCGGGGTTCACAAGGAGCTAACGCCACGGCGATGCCGTGAGGAAAAGGCGAAGCAGTCTGGCTTGGGGCGCGAGGTGGTTCGCCCGCGCGTCCTATACAGTAATGTCCCTTGCCCAGGATTCCCACCTGGTTCCCTCCGCAAGCCAGCGCGGGCTGTGCGGGCGCCGCGCCGGTCATTTCCTTTTATCCGATTGTCATATGCTCGTTGCCGAATCTTTTACTATGATAGTGGGCACTTGTGAACGTGTCAAAGCCAGGGCGGGCGGCATTGCGCCTCCTGCCTGCGTATTTGCGCCGATTGCCGCCGCAGGCGCCGTGTTTTGCCCGCTGCGCGAATGGCGGGGTAAACGGTTGCGATGAGAAACGGGAAGGGAAGGCTCGGATGATTCATATCGTTGGCGCAGGCTCGGGCGCCGCCGACCTTATCACGCTGCGCGGGGCGCGCCTTCTGCGCGCAGCCGACGTGGTCGTTTGGGCGGGAAGCCTTGTGAACCCCGAGCTGCTCGCTGAGTGCAAGGAATCCAGCATCGTCTACGACAGCGCGCACATGACCTTGGAGGAAGTGCTCGACGTGATGTGCGCGGCAGATGCGCGGGGCGAGGAAGTGGTGCGTCTGCACACGGGCGACCCGTGCCTGTACGGCGCCATCCAGGAGCAGATGGACGCGCTCGACGCGTGCGGCGTGGACTACGAGGTGGTGCCCGGCGTGTCGAGCTTTTGCGGTGCCGCGGCGGCGCTTCGCCAGGAATACACGCTGCCGGGAATCAGCCAGTCGGTTGTGATCACGCGGCTTTCCGGACGTACCCCCATGCCCGCGGGCGAGGGCATGCGCACCATGGCGGAAAGTGGCTCGACTATGGTCATCTTCCTGAGCTCGGGTATGCTCGCCGAGCTTTCCGCCGAGCTTTTGGCCGCGGGCCGCAGCTCCGACGAGCCGGCCGCGCTCGTGTACAAGGCGACCTGGCCTGAGGAGCGCGTGGTGCGATGCACAGTGGGCACGCTCGCCGATGCGGGCGCGCGAGAGGGCATCGACCGCACGGCGCTTGTGGTGGTGGGCCGCGTGCTCGGAGCTCGCGGCGGGTTTTCGCACAACGGCGCGCAAGCGGAGTCGTACGAGCGCAGCAAGCTTTACGACCCTTCGTTTGCCACGGGCTATCGGAAGGCGAGCAGCTAGCGTGGCCTTCGAGCACTACATATATACCGGGACGACCCGCCTGCGCTGTGGCTACACCACGGGGAGCTGCGCCGCGCTCGCGGCGAAGGCGGCCTGCGAGATGCTCTTGTCACGAAAGCCCGTCGGCCTCGTGTCGATCGTCACCCCCGGCGGGCTGCCCGTCGAGGCGAACGTGGTCGACGCATGCATCGGCGAGGGGTGTGCCCAGTGCGCCGTGCGTAAGGACGCAGGCGACGATGCCGATGTGACCGACGGCGTGCTCGTGTACGCGCGCGTGGAACATTCGGGGTCGGGCACGGGTGCTGCGGACAGCAAGGACGTGCCCGCGCACGAATCGGAAGTTTCCGTCGATGGCGGCGTGGGCGTGGGGCGCGTGACGTTGCCCGGGCTCGAGCAGCCGGTGGGGGCGGCCGCCATCAACGCGACGCCGCGCGCGATGATCACTTCGGCGGTGCGCGAGGTGTGCGCCGCGCACGGCTTTTCTGGAAATATTGCTGTGACGATTTCGGTACCCGAGGGCGTTTCCCTTGCCGAAAAGACCTTCAACCCGCACCTGGGGATAGAGGGCGGCATCTCCATCCTGGGCACGACGGGCATCGTCGAGCCTCGCAGTCTCGCTGCCTTGCGCGACAGCATCGAGCTCGAGATCCGGCAGCATGCGGCTATGGGGCGGCGCGGAGTCGTGCTCACGCCCGGCAACTACGGCGGGCAGTTCATCTCGGGGCATTTCCACCTAAACGGTGCGCCGGTGGTCTTCATCTCCAACTTTGTGGGCGATGCGATTGATTGCTGCGTTCGCGAGGGATTCACCAATGTCCTTCTTGTGGGACACATCGGCAAGTTGGTGAAGGTCGCGGGCGGCATCATGGACACCCATTCGCGTACCGCCGACTGCCGCGCGGAGATTCTGGCCGCCCACGCGGCCATGGCCGGCGCGGGCGCGAAGACCGTGCGCGAGATCATGACGTCCGTCACGACCACGGCGGCGCTCGAGGTAATCGAGGCCGCCGGCGTGGGGGACGCTGCGCGCGCCTCGCTCGCTGCGGCAATCGAGGACAGGTTGCTCCGGCGCGCGGCGGGCGCATGCGACATCGCCGCGGTCGTGTTCGACGCGGAGCGCCGTGAGCTTTTCCGCACGTCGGGCGCCGATGCAGTTATCGGGGAATTGGGGGCGACGTATGAGTAAAGGCGTGCTGTATGGGGTGGGCCGCGCAATCGGCTGGCCGGGGACGAAGGTGGTCATGAAGGCGCGCCGCTCGCTTGCGGACACGAAGCGCATCCTTTGCGAGGAGGGCGCCTTCGACGGCACCGAGCTCGTTGAGGACTGTGGGCTTCCGGGTGAGCGCGTGTACCGCTCGCTCGACGATGTGCCCGATCGGGGCAGCTACTTCTCGACGATGGTGGTGCGCTAGATGAGGGTTTCCTGCATAGCGTTCACTGAGAGGGGGTATGCGTTGGCGGAGCGCACCGCACGCGCGCTTTCCGATTGCGCGCAGACAGGTGAAGATGACACTGGCTGGGACGTTTCTGTTTCGCGCGGGTTCGGCGAGGGGAAGGTCGACCTGCGCGCATGGACGGCGCTCGCGTGGGAAGCGTCGGACGCGCTTCTGTTCGTGGGCGCGGCGGGCATCGCCGTGCGGGCTATCGCGCCGTATGTCGCCTCGAAGGCAAACGATCCCGCGGTTGTGGCGATCGACGAGGCGGGGCGCTTTGCCGTCCCGCTTTTATCGGGGCATTTGGGCGGTGCGAACGAGCTGGCGCAAACTGTGGCACGCGTGGCAGGGGCCATCCCCGCCATCACCACGGCGACTGACGTCCGCGGCGTGTGGGCGGTGGATACGTGGGCGCGCCGTGTGGGGCTCGCCGTTTCGAATCCCGAGGCCATCAAGCGAGTGTCGGCGCGGCTGCTTTCGGGCGGGCGCGTGGCGCTCTATTCCGACATGCCGATTTCGGGACAGCCGCCTGAGGGGGTTGACATTGCGTCAGACCGCGCTCGGGCCGATATCGTCGTGTCGCCGTTCGCTGGCGCGAACGCAGGTGCGTCCGTTTGCGCGGCGGAGACAACGGGCGAGGTCGTGCTCGCCGGTGAGACGGGGAAGCCGGCGGGCGTGCGGGCGCAGGCGCCTGCGTCCGAGCCGCTTCGCCTTGTCGTGCCCTGCATCGTTGCGGGCATAGGGTGCCGTCGCGGTGCGTGCGCCGAAGCGATCGAGGAGGCGTTTCTTCTCGCGTGCGGGCAGGCGGGTATCTCGCCTTCGGCCGTGCGCAAGGCGGCGACGATCGACGTGAAGGCGCACGAGGAGGGTCTGCTCGCCTTCTGCCGCGCGCGCAATATTCCGCTTGCGACGTATTCCGCAGATGAGTTGTCGCAGGTCGAAGGCAGCGTTTCGCCATCTGATTTCGTGCGCGCGACGGTGGGGGTCGACAACGTGTGCGAGCGCGCGGCGCTCGCGGACGGGGGCAAACTTGTCTTCCCGAAGCTCGCTTACAGCGGCGTGACCGTCGCGTTTTCCAAGGTAACTATCGAACTTTCGTTTAAGGAGCGGTGATGGGAAAGCTCTTCGTGGTGGGGATCGGCCCGGGCGGCCCCGACGGCATGACGATTGCGGCCCGGCGCGCGCTCGAGGCGGCCGACATCGTTGTGGGGTACACGAAATACGTGGAGCTCGCGCTCGCCGCCGTGCCCGACGCGGCGCATCTCGCGACGCCGATGATGCACGAGGTTGAACGGTGCCGCTTGGCGCTTTCGCGCGCGCAGAGCGGAGAAGCCGTGGCGCTCGTGTGCAGCGGTGACGCGGGCGTGTACGGCATGGCGAGCCCCGTGCTGGAGCTTGCGGAGGACTACCCCGATGTAGACGTGGAAGTTATCGCCGGGGCCACCGCGGCTCAGAGCGGGTCGGCGGTGCTCGGCGCCCCGCTTGCCCACGACTTCGCGGTCGTGTCGCTCTCCGACCTGCTCACGCCGTGGGAGGTCATCGAGCGCAGGCTCGCCGCCGTGGCGAGCGCCGACTTCTGCATCTGTTTGTACAACCCGCGCAGCAGAAAGCGCGCCGACAGGCTCTCGCGCGCGGCGAAGATTATGCTCGAATGGAAGGCCCCCGACACGCTCTGCGGCTGGGTACGCAACATCGGGCGCGAGGGGCAGCAGCCGGGCATGTGCAGGCTCTCCGAGCTGGGGGAGATCGACGCCGACATGTTCACCACCGTGTTCGTCGGCAACGCTGACACGAAGCTCGTAGGCGGCCGTATGGTCACGCCGCGCGGGTATCGGGAGATTCCATGCGAAAGGTAACGATCATCGGGGCGGGGCCCGGAAACCCCGACTTGCTCTCGCGCGCGGCGCTCGACGCGATCGACATCGCCGACGTGGTCATCGGCGCTCATCGCGCGCTTGCCGGCATCGACGTGCCGCCCGACGTGGTGAGATGCGAGCTCGTGAAGACGGCGGACATCGTCGCCGCGCTCACCGATGCGGCGTCGTGGCGGCGCGCCGTGGTCGTGATGACGGGCGATGTGGGGCTGTTCAGCGGCGCGCGCCGCCTGGTGGAGGCGCTCTCCGGCGACGCGCAGGTGGACGTGCGCGTTGTTCCCGGCATAAGCTCAGCGTCGTATCTCGCCGCGCGCCTCGCGCGTCCATGGCAGGATTGGCGCTTCGCGAGCGCTCACGGCGTGGCGTGCGACATTGTGGCCGAGGCCGAGCGCTCAGGCGAGCTCTTCCTCGCCACGTCGGGCGGGGAAGACCCTTCGCGGCTTTCGGGCGAGCTTGTGCAGGCGGGCTTCGGGGACGCGCGCGTGACGGTGGCCGAGCGCTTGTCGTACCCCGAGGAGCGCATCACCTGCGCGACCGCAAGTGAAATCGCAGGTCAGACGTTCGACGACTTGAACGTGATGCTTATCGAGTTCGCAGGCGGCGCCGCGAGCTCCCGCTGGCCGTACGCTTCCTCGGGCATTCCCGACGAGCTTTTCATCCGCGGCGACGTTCCCATGACCAAGCAGGAGGTGCGCGCCGTCGCGCTCGCGAAACTGCGCCTTACCGCGACCGACACCGTGTGGGACGTCGGCGCCGGCACGGGGAGCGTGTCGATCGAGGCGGCGCTCGTCGCGCGAGCGGGGTCGGTATGGGCGGTTGAGCGCAACGCGGCCGGCGTGCGGCTCATCCGGGAGAACGTGGCTGCATTCGGGTGCGGCAACGTGCATGCAGTCCCCGGTGTCGCCCCCGAAGCGCTCGCGAAACTGCCCGTCCCCGACGCCGTGTTCGTCGGCGGGAGCGCGGGCGAGCTTCCCTCCATCGTGGAGGCGGCGCTCGAGAAGAACTCGCAGGTTCGTCTGTGCGTGCCATGCGTCACCGTTGAGACGCTCACTGAGGCGTGCGCGCTCCTCTCGGGTTCGCGCTTTAAGGGGTTCGAGGCGTGCCAGGTGTCGGCCGCCCGCGCCGAGGCTGTAGGCTCGCACCATCTCATGAAGGCGCAAAACCCCGTGTTCCTCGTCAGCGCGCGTGGTGCAGGTGGGGAAGGCGGCGCCCGGTGAGCACGACCATCCCGCGCTTCATGGTCGCTGCGCCCTCGAGCGGGAGCGGCAAGACGGTCGTTACGTGCGCGCTCCTGCGCGCGCTCGCGCGCCGCGGCCTTGCATGCGCGGCCTTCAAATGCGGCCCCGACTACATTGATCCGCTCTTTCATCGTCGCGTCGTGGGCGCGCGCTCGGGCAACTTAGACGGCTTCTTCACCGACGCCCCGACGCTGCGCGCCCTGCTCGCACGTGGCGCCGCTGGCGCGGATGTCGCGGTGCTCGAGGGGGTCATGGGCTTCTACGACGGCATGGCGCCCGGCGTGGCCGACGCGAGCAGCTACCAGGTTGCGCGCGACACGGAAACGCCGGTCGTTTTAGTGGCGAACGGGCGCGGCGCGTCTTTATCGCTCGCCGCCGTAATCCGCGGCATCGCCGAGTTCCTGCCTTGTGCGAACGTGCGCGGCGTCGTGCTGAACAAGACGAGCGCCGCTGCCTGCGCCTATGCGGCGCCTGCGATCGAGAAGCACGCGGGCGTCGCGGTTTTGGGGAATATCCCCGCCGACGAGGTGTTCTCGCTCGAAAGCCGGCATCTGGGGCTTGTGACCGCCGACGAGGTGGAGCAGCTCTCCGCGCGCATCGATAAGATGGCCGAGCTGGTGGAAAAGAGCGTCGACGTCGACCGCTTGCTCGAAATAGCGGCGACGGCACCCGATATCCGCGAGGAACCTTACCGGTTGGAGCCGATCGCGGGAGCGCGGCCCATCGTCGCCGTCGCGCGTGACGAGGCGTTCTCGTTCTACTACGAGGAGAACCTGCGCGCGCTCGAGGACCTGGGTTGCGAGCTGGCCTTTTTCAGCCCCCTGTGTGATAGCGAGTTGCCCCGGGGGACAAGCGCCCTCTATCTGGGAGGCGGCTACCCGGAGCTCCATGCGCGGCAGCTCTCCGAGAACGCGCCGATGCGCGAGGCGGTGCGGCGTGCGGTGGAATCCGGCGTGCCGACGGTCGCCGAATGCGGTGGGTTTCTGTACCTGCAGCGCGAAATCGCCGATAGCGAGGGGCGGCGTTGGCCTGTTGCGGGCGCCCTTGAGGGCGCAAGCGAGAACGGGGGAAGGCTGTCCCATTTCGGGTACGTGGATCTCACTTCCCAACGCGACGGGCTCTACGGGCCGCGCGGCACACGCATCCGCGCACACGAGTTCCACTACTGGCAGTCCACCTGCCCGGGCGGCGACTTCTGGGCGCAGAAGCCCCGGCGCGACAAAGGCTGGCCGTGCATGACGACTACCCCGTCCCTGGTTGTGGGCTTCCCGCATGTGTACTATCCTGCGAACCCCGACGTTGCGCGCGCGTTCGCGTCTGCCGCAGCGTCGTTCGCAGAGAGGAGACGGCATGGCTGAAGCAACCGAAACCGCGCTTGCCTGCATCCGCGAGGAAGTCGAGCGCGCGTTCTCGTCGGCTCCGGGCGCCGTGCTCGAAGCCGCGCTCTCCCGGATCGCGCCCGCAGACGAGTGCGCCCGCGCCGCCGCGTACGCCGCGTGGGACTCCATCGCGCACCCCTTGGGGGGATTGGGCGACTTTGAAGACGCCGTCGCGCGTATCGCCGCAGCTCAGGGGAGCGCCGAGGTGGCCGAGTTTCCCCGTGCGCTCGCAGTATTCTTCTCCGACAACGGGGTCGTTGCCGAAGGCGTGTCGCAAAGCGGGCAAGACGTGACGCGAGCCGTCGCGCGCAACATGTGCGAGGGGGCCACGAGCGCCTGCCGCATGGCGGCGTTCGCGGGTGCCGAGGTCGTGCCCGTCGACGTTGGTATGGCCCGGAGCATAGAAGACGCGCGCATGGTGCGCGCGAACGTGCGGCGGGGGAGCGGCAACATCGCGCACGGGTTCGCTATGTCTCGCGATGAGGCCGTGCGCGCGATCGAGGTCGGAATCGCCGTCGCGTGCGGGCTTGCCCGCGCCGGCGTACGCCTTCTCGCCGCGGGCGAGATGGGCATCGGCAACACGACCACCTCGGCGGCGGTGGCCGCAGTGCTCATCCGGGCGGACGTGCGGAGCCTCGTCGGGCGCGGCGCGGGGCTCTCGGACGCCTCGCTCGCGCGCAAGCGCGACGTTGTCGAGCGCGCTATCGACGCGAACTCGCCCGATCCCGCCGACCCGATCGACGTGCTCTCGAAGGTGGGCGGCTTCGACATCGCAGCGATGTGCGGCTTCTATCTGGGGGCCGCGGCCTCGAAGGCGCCGGCGCTCCTCGACGGGGTCATATCCTGCACGGCGGCCCTGTGCGCGGCGCGCCTGTGCCCCAATGCCTTGGGCTACTTCGTGGGCACCCACGCATCAAGCGAACCCGCAAGCCAGGAGCTCCTTCGCGAGCTCGGCATTAAGGCACCCCTCGACGCGGGCATGCACTTGGGCGAGGGCGCGGGCGCCATGGCGTATCTGCCCCTTCTGGATTCGGCGCTGCGCGTGTACCGGGATGGGAAGACGTTCACGGCGACTGGCATGGCTGCTTACGAGCATTTCGAGGCTGGGAAATGACGGTGACGTTCGTTATCGGCGCCGCAGCGAGCGGCAAGAGCGCCTATGCCGAGTCCCTGTGCCTCGGGCACGACGGCCCCCGCGTGTACATGGCAACGATGGAGCCCTTCGGGGAAGAGGGCGCCCGCCGCATCGCGCGCCATCGGGCGCTGCGCGAGGGCAAGGGGTTTTCCACCCTCGAGCGCACGCGTGACGTGGGCGCCGCAGTGCCCGGGCTTCCGCGCGGCTGCACGCTTCTTTTGGAGGACGTGGGCAACCTGGTTGCAAACGAGCTTTTCGCGGAAGGCGGCTTGTCCCCACGTGACCCCGACGCTGTGGCGCGCGAGGTGCTCGGAGGCATTGAACGGCTCGCTCAGGCCGCTGCGTATACGGTGGTGGTCACCGTCGACGTGTTCGCCGATGGGATGCGCTACGATGAGGGGACCGAGGTATGGAGGCGCGCGGTCGCGCGCGTGAACGCGGGCGTGGCGGCGCTGGCCGATCGTGCAGTCGAAGTGGTATGCGGGATTCCCGTGTGGATGAAAGGCGAAGGACCTACAAGGTGAAGATAGCAGAGGCAATCGGCGCGGCGTTCGGAACGTTCTCGCGCATCCCCGTCCCGAAATCGGCCTGGACCGATTTCGGATCAACCCATGCGCTTGCCGCGTTTCCCCTGGTGGGCCTTGCAGAAGGCTTCCTCATGACGGCGTGGGGGTACGTGGCGAACCTGCTCGGCGTGCCCGCGACCATCGTCGCGGCCGTGCTCGCGGCGCTGCCTGTGGCGGTGACGGGAGGCATCCACCTAGACGGGCTCTGCGACACCTCCGATGCGCTTGCAAGTTGGGCCCCGCGCGAGCGAAAGCTCGAGATTATGCACGACCCGCGGGCGGGCGCCTTCGGGGTCATCGGTGTTGTTGTGTACCTTATTCTGCAGTTTTCCCTGTTCACCGCGCTGCCGCTTACGGCGGGGGCGTTCCTTGCGCTTCTGTGCTCGCTCGTGTTCTCCCGCGCGCTTTCGGGGCTCGCCGTAGAATGCTGGCCTGCCGCGCGGGCGGACGGCATGGCCGCGGGACTCTCGCCTGCTAAGAAGCGCGCGGCGATCGTCGTGCCGCTTTGCGCTTTCGCTGCGGCTTCGGCTGCAGGGATGGTCGCGTGCGCTCAGGCCGTCGGCGCCCTTATGGCGGTGGCGGGGCTTTTGGCGCTCGCGTGGTACCGTCATGTTGCCCTGTCCCGCTTCGGCGGGGTGACGGGGGATTTGGCCGGATGGTTTCTGCAATGGGCCGAGCTCGCGATGCTTGCCATGCTGGTGGCGGGGGGTATGCTCCTATGATTCTCGTGGTAGGCGGCGCGCATTCGGGGAAGAGGACCTTCGTGCGCGAAAAGCTCGGGTTCGCGGCGGACGATTTCGTCGACGCGGCGCAGCTTGCGGAGGGCGGCGTGCCCGCGGCTTTTGCCGGCCGCGTCGCGTACCATGCTGAGGAACTCGTACGCGCGCTCGACGCTGACCGGGCGCTCGAGCGGCTGATCGGCTTCGACGCAGTGATTCTGTCCTTGGTCGGCTCGGGGGTCGTCCCTATGCATGCGGAAGACGCCCAATGGCGCGAGCGCGCGGGGCGCCTGGGATGCGCGCTCGCTGCGCGCGCCGACGTCGTCGTGCGCATGACGTGCGGGATTCCCCAGGTCATCAAAGGAAACCTTGCCGATGCGCCTCGAGGGACGCAGGGCGCGGGCGCGCCTTTGGAAGTCGTCTTCGTGCGCCATGGTGCCACGGCGGGCACGGAAGACCATCGCTACAGCGGGGCGGGTACCGACGAGCCCCTGTCGAGCGCGGGCGAGCGCGCTTTGCGCGACCTCGCGTGCGATCGTGACGTGTTCCGTGTTATCACGAGCGGCATGGCCCGCACCGACCAGACGGCGCGCATCCTCTTCCCGAACGCGGAGCTTATGGCGTGCCCCGGTCTGCGCGAGATGGATTTCGGTGACTTCGAGGGGCGAAGCGCCGCCGAGCTTAAAGAGGATGCGCACTACCGCGCCTGGGTAGACTCTTGGTGCGAGACGCGCTGCCCGCATGGCGAGGGCAAGAGCGATTTCACCCGCCGCGTCGTCGCGGCGTTTCGGGAGGCGTGCGAATCGGAGCGCGCCCAGGGGAGTGGGCGCGCCGTCTTCGTCGTTCACGCGGGTACCGTGAAAGCGCTGCTCTCCGAGCTAGCTGTCCCGAAAATGGGATATTTCGACGTGCATACCGAGCCGGGCGGCGCATGGGCCGCCACCTGGGATGGGCGCTGCCTTCGCGACGTTCGCCCCGCTTCGGGGGGCGATGGCCGGTGATGACGATTCTTGCCGTCGCCGCCGGGTTCGCGGCCGACCTTGCCTTCGGCGACCCGCGCTGGCTTCCCCATCCCGTCGTCGCCATGGGGCGCGCGATTACGTGGGCCGAAGGCCGCCTGCGGGGCGCATTCCCGCAAACGTCCGCGGGCACGCGCGCCGCAGGGCTTGTGCTCGCCGTGGCGCTTCCGCTTGCGTGTGGGCTTTTGACCTGGGGAATCCTGCATCTTTGCGGCATGGTTCACCCCGGCTTGCGCTTCGTGGCCGAGGCATGGGCGAGCTATCAGATTTTCGCGGCATGCGAGCTGCGCCGCCAGAGCCTGGCCGTGGCCCGCGCGTTCTCGAAGGGCGGCCTTGTCGCGGCTCGCGAAGCCGTCGGGCTCATCGTGGGACGCGACACGTCTGTTCTCGACGAGCAGGGCGTTGCGCGCGCCGCCGTGGAAACGGTGGCGGAGAACGCGAGCGACGGCGTCATCGCGCCGCTTTTCTACCTTATGATCGGGGGTGCGCCCTTGGGCATGGCGTACAAGGCGGTGAACACGCTCGACAGCATGGTGGGCTACAAAAACGAGCGCTACATCGACTTCGGCTGCGCCTCGGCGCGCCTCGACGATGCGGTGAACTGGATTCCCTCGCGCTTATCGGCCCTGCTCATGATCACCGTGTGCCCGATCGTCGGGCTCGACGCGCGCGGGGCGGCGCGCATCTGGCGCCGCGACAGGCGTCGCCATGCGAGCCCGAACGCGGCGCAGACCGAGTCGGCGTGCGCGGGCGCGCTCGGGCTGCGCCTGGCAGGACCCGCGGTGTATTTCGGCAAGCTCGTTGAGAAACCGACGATAGGCGACGCGTCCCGTGATATCGAGTGGGGCGACATCGCCCGGGCGACAAGGCTCATGCTCGCCGCGTCCGTATGCGCGCTCGTCGTCTTCGGCGTCGCGCGCGCGGCAGTCGTGCTCGCCGTGGGGGCGATGGTATGAGGGAAGACCACGCCGCGCCCCGGACTGCCGGGGGAATCCTGCGCGCCCGTACGCATGGGGGCAGCTCGCAATCGCTCGGCATCGCTTGCGAAGGGGGCGCCTCCGACCTCATCGACTTCTCGGTGAACGTGAATCCGGCAGGCCCCTCGCCGCGCGCCGTCGCCGCAGCTTGCAAGGCGCTTTCTCGAATCGACGCCTACCCCGATAGGGAAAGCCTCGCCCTCGTTCGCGCTCTAGCGCGCACCCAGGGCATTTCCGAAGATACTATCGTCTGCGGCGCGGGCGCGTCCGACATCATCTGGCGGCTCGCTGCGGCGGTGCGCCCGAAACGCATCGTCGTGTGCGCGCCGACGTTCTCTGAATATGCGGAGGCGGCATCGTACTACGGCGCATGCGTGCAGGAGTTCCCGCTCTCCGAAGCGGATGACTTCGACGTGCCCGCCTCCTTCGCCCGCGCGATCGAGGGGCCGGGAGACGTGGCGTACCTCTGCAATCCGAACAACCCGACGGGGCGCCTCGTCGACCCCCGCGTGATCGATGCCGCGGCTTGCCGCTGCGAGCAGGTGGGCGCGCTGCTCGTCGTGGACGAGTGCTTCCTCGGATTTGCGCCCGACGCCCGCGAAAGGAGCGTGGCCGCACGTGCCGCGTGTTCGCACCATGTGGCCGTGCTCTCCGCGTTCACCAAGCTCTACGGAATGGCAGGGTTGCGGTTGGGGTATCTGATCAGCGGAAACGCCCAACTCATCGAGGGGATTCGCCGGGCGGGGCAGGCGTGGCCCGTCTCCTCGGTCGCCGAAGCCGCGGGCATCGCCGCCCTGGAAGACGTCGAATACGTCTCGCGCACGCGCGATGTATTGGCGGGCGAGCGAGCGTGGCTTTCCCACGAGCTCTCCTCGCTCGGGCTTTCCGTCGTGCCGTCGGATGCGAACTTCCTTTTAGTCCGCACGCCGGCGAAAGACATCCCCGAGCGCCTGTATAAACAGGGGGTTTTGGTCCGCACGTGCGACTCGTTTTCGGTACTGTCCCGTTTCTGGTGCCGCGTCGCGGTGCGCACGCGCAAGGAGAACGCCCGGCTTGCGATGGCGTTCAGCCGCGCGCTTCGGGCGGAAGGCGCATCGGGCGAAGGCGAACCCGACGAACGGGGCGGCGCTTCTTGCAGCGGCGCTATGGCGGGCGCGGACGGCCGAGGCTCGGCGAAGGAGGTCGATACCCGTGGGTAGGGCGAAGCCCATCATGATCCAGGGCACCATGTCGAACGCGGGGAAGAGCCTGCTTGCGGCGGGGCTGTGCCGTGTGCTTTCGCAGGACGGCCTGCGCGTGGCTCCCTTCAAGAGCCAGAACATGGCGCTCAACAGCGGTGTCACGGCCGACGGGCTCGAGATGGGGCGCGCTCAGATCATGCAGGCCGAGGCGTGCGGCATCGCGCCCGACGTGCGCATGAACCCCATCCTGCTCAAGCCCGAAAGCGATCACCGAAGCCAGCTCATCGTGGCCGGCAAGGCGCAGGGAGCCTTCGCTGCGAGGGACTACTTCGCGCGAAAGAAGGCGCTCATGCCGCAGATTTTGGAGGCGTTCGATTCGCTCGCGGAGGAAAACGACGTCATCGTCATCGAGGGCGCCGGCAGTCCCGTCGAAATCAACCTTGCCGAAAACGACATCGTCAACATGGGGCTCGCGCGCGCCGTGTCCTCCCCCGTGCTGCTCGCGGGCGACATCGACCCAGGCGGGGTGTTTGCCCAGCTCTACGGCACAGTCGCGCTCCTTGCGCCCGAGGACCGCGCGCTTTTGCGGGGGCTTGTGGTGAACAAGTTCCGCGGCGATGTGGAAATCCTGCGCCCGGGTTTGGCTCCGCTCGAGAAAATGTGCGGGGTTCCCGTCGTGGGGGTCGTGCCGTATCTTACGCTCGACCTGGACGACGAGGACTCGCTCGCGCCGCGCCTAACTGCCCGCGAGGCGCGCGGCGTCATCGACGTCGCCGTCGTGCGCCTTCCGCATCTGTCGAACTTCACCGACTTCGACCCGCTTTCGCGCGTGCCCGGCATGGGCGTGCGCTACGTTTCCTCGACGACCGATCTGGGCCGACCCGACCTGGTGGTGCTTCCCGGCTCGAAGTCCACGGTCGACGACGCGCGCTGGCTTGCGGCTAGCGGCATCGGAGCCTGTGTACGCGCGCTTTCGGGCGCGGGCACGCCGGTGCTCGGCATATGCGGAGGCTACCAGCTTTTGGGAGACGAGCTTTCGGACCCGCACGGCAGGGAAGGCGCTGGCACCGCGCGCGGGCTCGGACTCATCCCTGCAAGTACGGTGTTCAAGGAGGAAAAGCGCCTCGCCCAGTCGGAGCTGCGCATCACGGGCGCCCAAGGCGCGTTCTCGGTGTGGAACGGCATGACGGCGCGTGGGTACGAGATTCACGACGGCGAAACGACCGTCTCCTGCGCCCCTGCGGGCACGATTGGCGGCAAACCAGAAGGCGCGGCCTGCGGAAACGTGTTCGGAACCTATCTCCACGGCCTGTTCGACGAACCGGGGGTGGCACTCGCCCTCGCGCGCTCGCTCGCGCGCATGCGCGGCCTGCCCGAGAGCGTCGTGGGTGCTGAGGGCGCGGTGTCC
This sequence comes from Collinsella sp. CLA-SR-H006, assembly GCF_040097075.1. Classification (NCBI taxonomy): domain Bacteria; kingdom Bacillati; phylum Actinomycetota; class Coriobacteriia; order Coriobacteriales; family Coriobacteriaceae; genus Collinsella; species Collinsella sp. CLA-SR-H006. Next base: position 56,817 of record NZ_JBBNPD010000011.1, read on the forward strand.
GCGGCCGATCACCGTGCGCGCGAGTTCGACCGCCTGGCCGACTCCGTGCGCGGGGCGCTCGACATGGAGTATGTCTACCGCACTATCGAGGAGGGCGTATGATCCACGTGTATCATGGCGACGGCAAAGGCAAGACCACGGCGGCGATGGGCCTCGCCCTTCGCATGCTCGCCGCAGGCCGCCGCGTCGTCGTTGTGCAGTTCCTGAAAGACGGCGAAAGCGGGGAGGCGCGCCTGCTCGCCGAGCGTTTCGGCGTGCCCGTGTTCGCGGGGAAGGCGTCGGATAAGTTTACCTGGTCCATGACGTCGGAAGAACTTGCCGCGACGCGCGAGTTGCACGATGGGAACCTCGCTTCCGCGCTCGCCGAGCTCGAGGGCGCGCAGGAGGGGCTGCTCGTGCTCGACGAGGCGCTCGACGCGCTTTCGAAGGGGCTTGTCGACGAGGCGCTCGTGGACCGCGCGCTCGATATGTCCGCGCGCGGCGTCGAAGTAGCGCTCACCGGGCGCGCGCCTTCCCGCAAGATCGTGGAGAAGGCCGACTACATAACCGAGATGCGGTGCGAGAAACACCCCTACGAGCAGGGGATATGTGCAAGGGAAGGAGTGGAGTACTAGATGGATTCCAAGGAGATGGCGCCCGGCGACATCGAGCGGCGCAGCTTTGAAATCATCACCGAAGAGCTCGGCGGCCGCACGTTCCCGCCGCTCGAAGAGCCCGTCGTGAAGCGCGTCATCCACACCACTGCCGACTTCTCGTACGCCGATTCCCTCGTGTTCACCCATGACGCCGCGCACTGTGCGCTCGACGCACTGCGCGCAGGGGCCACGGTGCTCACCGACACGAACATGGCGCTCGCAGGCATAAGCAAGCCCGCGCTCGCGAAGATCGGCTGCCAGGCCGTGTGCTACATGGCCGACCCGGATGTCGCCGCAACGGCGCGCGCCGCGGGCACGACTCGCGCCGTTGCGAGCATGGACAAAGCTTGCGGCATCGAGGGTCCGCTCATCGTGGCCGTCGGCAACGCTCCCACAGCACTTCTGCGCCTCGCCGAGCTCATGGACGCGGGGAAGATCGCGCCCGCGCTCGTCGTTGGGGTGCCGGTTGGGTTTGTGAACGTGGTCGAGGCGAAAGAGGAGCTACTCGCGCGACGCGTGCCGGCCATCGTCGCGAGGGGTCGCAAGGGCGGCTCGACCGTGGCGGCCGCCATTATGAACGCGCTGCTCTACCAGATCACGCGCCCAGGCGGCCCGAAGTGACGGCCCCCGCATCCGCGCCGGCGCTGCGCATCTTCGCCGGCACCACCGAGGGCCGCCTCCTGTGCGAATGGGCGAGCGGGGCGGGAATCCCCGCCCGTGCCTACGCGGCAACCGAGTACGGAGGCGAGCTTTTGGGCGAGCTTCCGGGCATCGAGGTGCATGCGGGCAGGCTCGACGAGGCCGACATGGAGCGTGAGCTTTCCGGCGCGCGCATCGTCGTCGACGCCACGCACCCCTTCGCTACGCTCGCAAGCGGCAACATCCGGGCCGCTTCGCTCGCCGTGGGTGCACGATGCCTGCGCCTTACGCGCCCGGTCGAGGCGCTGCCCAAAGGCGTCGTGTCGGTCGCGTCGATCGCCTGCGCGGCGCGCTTTCTCTCCGAGAACCCGGGTCGCGCGCTTCTCACGACGGGGAGCAAGGAGCTTGCTCCCTACACGCGCGTCGCCGATTTCGCGGAGCGCTTCTTCGTGCGTGTGCTCCCTCTGCCCGGTGCTATAACGAAGTGCATCGACGCGGGGTTTTCGCCGTCGCACGTCATCGGCATGCAGGGGCCCTTCACCCGCGAGCTCAACGAGGCGATGCTTCGGCAGGTGGGCGCCCAGTGGCTTGTGACCAAGGACTCGGGAACCGTAGGCGGCACGGCCGAGAAGATCGCCTCCGCGCGCGACGTGGGAGCGCGCTGTATCGTGGTCGCCCGTCCCGCCGAGGGAGGCGGGGCCCTTTCGCTTAGGGAAGTGGAAGACGCGCTCTTACGGGAGTTCGCGCGCTAGGCGCTCGCCGCGCATGCGTGCCCTCCCGCCTGCGAGGAGGAGCGCCCCGAGCAAGCTCGACCCGTACAAGCCTGTCATCCGCCAATCGCTCGAGGACGACGCACGGAACTGGCGCAAGCAGCCCTTCAATAAGTTGCGGTGAAATAGCGTCTGTTTTTGCTGCTTAATAGCATATTCAGTCCCTAATTCACCGCAACTTGTTGGTGGTGGCTTACTGGTAGCGTAGGCATTCCACCGGGTCGAGCTTTGCTGCACGGCGAGCGGGGTAGAAGCCAAAGATTACGCCGATGCCGACCGATACGGCAAATGCGATCAACACTGTTGTAATGGAGAAGCTTGGCGTGATCGTCCCGGTAGCTCCAAACTCGCTCATGATGCCCGAGCTTGCGGCAAAGAACGTGAGTCCCCATGCCAGCAGATAGCCAATCAGGACACCCAACAGTCCGCCGGTGACGCACAGCGCCGAGGACTCGGCCAAAAACTGCGCGGTGATATCGCGACGACTTGCGCCCAGGGCACGGCGAATGCCGATCTCACGGATGCGCTCAGTCACGTTGGTGAGCATCATATTCATAATGCCGATACCGCCGACAAGCAGCGAGATGCTGGCGACAGCGCCCATGATGAGCGAGAACGCGCCCATAAAGGAGTTGAGTGCATCGATGGCGCTTTTCATGGAGGTCGCCGATACACTGTCGTACTCATCATCCTCCGCGATGCCCTTCATCGCGCGCACCTTGGACTCGATGGTCTTACAAAGCTCGTCCATGTCTGTGCCCTCGGCGGCAAGAGCCGTCACGCTGGGGAATGAAGGATTTTCGTCGCCAAACAGGCCTGAGATGGTTTCGCGCGGCATATACAGCGTGATCGAGCCCATGGAGTCGTTGCCGCCATCAATCACACCTACAATCTGCACCTCGCCGTTGGACACCTTGATGGTTTTCCCCAGCGCATCCTGTTCGTTGCCGTAAAGCTGATCGGCGCCGCCGCGGCTGATGAGCGCCACGCGCGAGCCTGATTGGGACTCGGCCTGGGAATAGGTGCGCCCCGCAACGAGCTTGCTGGCCCCCACGGCGTCGAGCATGTCGCTATCGACACCCTGTGCCATGACGGTATAGCTTTTATCGCCGGTCTTATACTCGGTATACGCGCTGTCGACAATGCCGATCTGCTCTATCTGCGGCACCAGTTTTTGAAGCTTCTCGATGTCGGACTCGGTGAGTTCTTGCGACGAATAGATTTGCACCATGCGTGCCGCATTGAGGCCCAGACTGTTGACCAGGCTGTTTTGGATGCCGCCGATGAGCGAAGTCATGGCGATAACCGAGGCGATGCCGATGACAATGCCCAGGATGGTGAGCAGGCTGCGCCCCTTGTTAGCTTCGAGCGAGTGAAGGGCTTCCTGGATGAGATCGCGGGCGCTCATGCCATCTCTCCTTTCGGCGGGTTGGCGGAGGCGGAAATCCTGGGCAGGCTATCCACGGCGCTTCGCAGGGTCCGCGGTGCATGTGGAATATACGCGCCGTCGTGAATGCGACCGTCGCGGATGGTCACGGCACGGTCGGCCTCGGCGGCGATGCCGGGGTCGTGTGTGATAAGCACGATGGTTTTGCCGCGCTTCTGGAGCTTATGGAAGGTTTCCATCACAAGCGCTCCGGTAGCGGAGTCCAGGTTTCCCGTCGGCTCGTCGGCCAGAATGATGGGCGGGTCATTGACGAGGGCGCGCGCGATTGCGACGCGCTGCATCTGGCCGCCCGAGAGCTCGGATATGCGGTGGTCCCAGTGGTCGACGGGCAGCGTGACAGCCTGCAGCGCGTGCACGGCGCGCATTTCGCGCTGGCTACGGGGCACATTGGTGTAGGCCAGCGGCAGCATCACATTTTCGATAACCGACAGGCGCGGCAGCAGGTTGAAGCTCTGAAAGACAAAGCCAATGCTCAGGGCGCGAACTTCGGTGAGCTCCTCATCATCGAGCTCGGCCACGTTGAGCCCTTGCAGGTAGTAGTCGCCCGCCGTCGGCTTATCCAGACAGCCTAGGATGTTCATGAGCGTCGACTTGCCCGAGCCCGAGGGGCCGGTGATAGCGACGAATTCGCCGGGGTTTACCGCCAGGCTCACGTTGTGCAGGATGTGGGCGCACCCCGCCTCGCTCTCAAAGATGCGGTGCACGTTGCGGATGTCGATAACGGGACGCATTACATGCCCTCGTCGGCAGACATACTGCCCGAATCCGCACCGTAGCCGCCGTCAGCCGTTGCGTCCGCTCCGGTGTCCATGACGAGGGTGTCGCCATCGCGCAGCTTGGTAACCGGAACGTTGGGGTTGATCTCGTTGCCCTGGTCGTCGCGCTTAACCTGTGTCTTGCCGACTACGGCTTCGTTGTCGTTTTGCGTCACGACGGTCACCTTCACGCGATGGGTTTGCTTGCCCTCGTCATCGGTTGCGACGTTGACGTAATAGTGTTCGCCGTCTTCGGTCATGAGCGCCATCGTCGGCACCATCACCACGTCGTCGAGCTGCTCGGTCACCACCGAGACCTCGGCCGTCATGCCCGGCTTCAGGCGCGCGTCGGGCGCCTCGATGAGAATGTCGACGTTAAAGGTCACGCTGCCGCCGCCACCGTTGGCGGCGTCGGAGTTTGCCACCGACGCGATAGCCGTGACGGTGCCCTGGCTCACGATATCGGGAAACGCGGGATACGTGACGTTGGCGCTCTGCCCAACGGCGATCTTGGCGATGTCCTTTTCGCCCACCTGCACGGTCACCTTCATCTTAGATAGGTCGGCGATCTGCATGCACTGCTTGCCGCCGCTCGTATCGCTTTCGCCCATGATCATGCCGCCTGTAACCGTGGCGCCCACTTTGGCATTGAGCTCCACGATGCTACCCGAGCTCGGGGCCGTGACCGTGCGACTGGAGGCCTTGGCGTTCGCCTGGTCGAGGTTTGCCTGGGCTGATGCGAGGCTGCGCTGCGCGGCCGATACGGCGTTCGTGTCCACTGATGCGGCGGAGACGCCAGCCGCTGCGGAAGCTCCCTCGACGTCCGTCGTTGGGGTGGCCTGCGCGACAGCGGCGGCTTTCTGTGCGTTGGCGAGGTCTTCCTTGGCGGCTGCAACTGCACGCTGCGCCTCGGCAACGTTGCGATCGAGCTCGTCGTTTTTAATGGTCATAAGCACGTCGCCCTCGTTGACGGATTGGCCCGCCTGCACGTTGATCGAATCGACCGTACCGTCGACAGAAGGGGAGACCACTGAGGACGAAATGGGTTTGAGCTGGCCTTTCGCCTCGACCGTTGTGGTAAACGTGCCCTCGGTCACCATGTCGGTCACAGGCTCGTTAGCGCCCTGTGGCTGCGCATTGAGAACCAGGGTAGCGACAATGGCAATGAGCGCGATGGCGCCTACGACGCCGGCGGCAATACCGCGTCGAATCAGCTTTTTGCGTCGACGTTCGGCACGCTTTGCCTTGAGCTTGGCATATGCCTCTTCATCGGAAATCTCGGCCGTATCGTTCGCGCGTCCGCTCTGCTTGTCGGCATGTACGTTTGTAATCAGAGGAAACGTTTCGGTGGCACCTTCGGGCGTGCGCTCGGTATCATCTGGGCCCGGGGTGATCGTGGGGACATTCGGCATAGCGTCTCCTTTATAGAAAGAACCTCGATAATTATATGCGCCCACCGGTTGGGGCGGGCGCATAGGACGGTTTCTTTCGGAACTGTTAGATTGGTCGCAGCGGTTCCACGTTGTAGGAATGCGCGCGTTGCACTACGAGTGGACAACCACGCACAGGCCGACTTTGATGCAATCGTGCAGTGCCTTGGCGTCGGCCAGGCGCAGGTTGATGCAACCGTGGCTGCCGCACCACTTGTACGACTCGGCGTTATCGAAGCTCTTGTCGTTTTGCCAGGTGGCGTCGTGGAAGCCGATCATGTTGCCCTCAAACGGCATCCAGTAGCTCACCGGGCTCTCATATTTGGGTTTAGCGGTCTCGGGGTCCTTGGCTCCGATCAGGGTGCTGCCGCCGTCGTTGCTGTTGATTTGCCACACACCCTCGGGGGTGGCGTCTTCGCCCGGTTTGCCGGAAATAAAGTTGGCCTCCCACACGATATTACCGCTCTCGTCATAGTAGCGCGCGTGCTGCTCGGACAGGTCGACGTCGATATACGCCTTCCAGTCGGGCTCTCCCTTTGCGGTAAAGGTGTCGGCCTTCTGGGAGTACTTGATCTCGATTTCGCCGGTCTGTTTGTTGTTAATGGCGTCCTCGACCTGCTTGGCGAGCGAGCTGCTGTCGATGGACCAACCAAAGTCACCGCCTTCGACGGCGCACTGCTTGCCATCGGCGCGCGTCCACCAGCGAGTGGAGCCCACGGTATTAAAGCCGTTGGCGAGCTCGGCTGCCCAGCTGCTGATCTGCGTCGTATCGAGTGTGGGGTTGGCGGGATCGGCAAAGCTGATCCACTGCAATACGGAGCTGCCATCAACCTTGCCGGCATCCTCGCCGTTGAGCTTGAGGGTCACGTTGACGCCTAGGAAGTTGTTGGCGGCATCGCATGCGGCCTGAATCTGATCATCGGTCAGCGTTCCATTGAGCGGCTCATAGGCATCGTTGCCGAGCTTGGAAAGATCTACGGTCTCGGCCAGCGAGGCAAGTTCGAGCTCGGCATACTTAATGACGTGCTCGCGGTTGAGTTTTTCGTTGGAGCGCGCCTTCTCGACGGTAAACTTGCCCGCTTGCTCGTCATAGGAGCTATTGGCCTCGAACGTGCCCGAACGCCCCTCGTTAAACTCGTCGATGGCGGCGCCCAGATCCTTCTCAAATTTCTTATGGTCAAAGGTGCCGGAGAGCATGGACAGGTCGACGTCTTGATCAAGATCGACTTCGTTGGAGGTAGCGGTTGTTTTGGTCTTGCCGCTTAAGGATTCCACAAGGCGGACCGGCCATATAAAGGCCTCGTTGTGGCCGATAATCTCTTTTGCGGCAGCTTCGCCGTCGACGATGGGCTCATCGGAGTCGGGCTGATAGGTCCAGCTAAAGTCATCGCCTGTCACGGTGAGCTTATAGTGCTTCCATGCCGAGTTGACCTTGGTTGCGGCAGACGAAGCGTTGGAGAACGAGACGTCGACGCCGGCGATGGTGGTGTTGGGGTAGGCTACCTGCGAAAACGCTACGACGCCCACGATATAGACAATGACGATAAGACCCAAGACGACAAAGAGCGTCGTCTTTTTGCCCGACTTATTGTTGCCGGCGGACTTGCGCGCGGGGCCGCGATCACCTCGGGTGTGCGTGGGGGGCAGCTTGGGCGCGTTGCCGTTTGCCTGGCGTTGCTGACGTTGTTGACGCTGCTGGTTCGGGCGTTGGGAAGCGTTTGTCGCACCACGCTGCTGACCGTGGCTCGGCGCGATAGGACACGGCGACTGAACGCCGCCGGTGTGCTTGCTCGGCTGCTGCGGATCGGGAATCAGTTGAGTTCGATCGTTTTGCGACATCGTATGCATATCCTTCGAATTTCGCCTTGCGGCTCATCGTGTTTTTACTGGGCTTGCATTATAGCGATTGCCCTGCTGTTTGTGGTACGGAAACGGTGGCATTCAAAAGAGGTGGGACATTTGTCCCACCTTTGAGTCGTTCTTAGCCGTTATCCGCACACACCGCATTTTGCACAGGCTGAAAGTGCGGCCGGTGCCTGCGCGATGCCGCCCTTTGCCGTCTCGCGTAGCGTGGCCGGCAACGCGTGACCCACCGAGAGCATGACATGTGCCATCTGGTCAAACGGCACCAAGCTCTTAATGCCTGCGAGGGCGAGTTGTGCCGAGCTAAAGGCCGCTGCCACGCCGATGGCGTTGCGGTTTTGGCAGGGCACCTCCACGAGGCCACCGACGGGGTCGCAAACGAGGCCCAGCAGGTTACTCAGCGCGATGGAACTGGCGTCGAGAGCCTGCTCGGGCGTGCCGCCGAGAATCTGCACCAGAGCGGCGGCTGCCATGGCGGCGGCGCTTCCCACCTCGGCCTGGCAGCCGCCCTCGGCGCCGGCGACGCAGGCGCTCGTGGTGAGGTTGAGACCGATGGCGGCTGCGCAGTAGAGCGCGTCCATGACCTGCTCGTCGTCGAGCTGAAGGTGATCGGCGAGCGCCAGCACGCAGCCGGGCACGACACCCGCGGAGCCTGCCGTGGGGGCGGCGACGATCACGCCCATCGTGGCGGAGCGCTCGAGCACGGCCATCGCGCGGGCCACGGCGTCGGTCTGGACGGTGCCCATCAGGCTCGTGCTCAAATCGTTGCGGCGGGTTGCTTCGACGAGCTTGGCCTCGCCGCCGATAAGTCCGCCGAGCGAGCGCTGCGGATTTGCGATAGGGGCTGTGGTCTCTTCGCGCATGACGTCGAGCACGCGGCGCATGGCGGCGACGGCGTGGGTCTCGCCGGTCAGACGCGCCTCGCGCACAGCCATAACGGCGCCGATATTCAGGCCGAGCTCGGCGCACGCATCGAGCAGCTGCTCGCCGTCGTCGAAGATCTCCTTTGCCGAGACACCGGGGGAGAGCGACGAGGCAGAACCGGGGAGCTCGATAAAGGTCGCGTAATCGACATTGTCGAGTTTGCGTAGCATGGGGATAACGGTGTCGTCGGGCGCGCCGTCGGTCTCAAAGACGGAGTAGGCCTGGCCGCCCACTTCGGTGCGGTAGGTACGGCAAAACGCGATGTTTACATGGGCGTAGGCGAGTAAGTTCGTGAGTGCGGCGAGTACGCCGGGAACATCCTGGTGCGCCACGAAGAGCGTGGAGTACATGCCCGAGATGTCGACGCCGACGCCGTTGATGCGGCTGATACGCATCTTCCCACCGCCCAGACTTTCGCCGCGGACCTGTGCCGTGGCGCCCGTGTCGTCTACCATGTCAATGTCGACGGTATTGGGGTGGATGGAGGCGTCGTCGCCCTTGATGTCAAAGTGATATTCGAGGCCCTGCTCGCGAGCGAGGTCGAAGGCCTGCTTGATATTCTCGTCATCGGTGTCGAGGCCTAGGATGCCCGCGACGAGCGCACGATCGGTGCCGTGGCCGCGGTAGGTGTGGGCGAAGGAGTTCCACAGGCCAAAGGTGGCTTTGGTGATGCGGCCTTCCAGCAGGCTGGCGGCAACTTGGGCGCAGCGCAGGGCGCCGGCGGTGTGCGATGAGCTGGGGCCGACCATGACGGGGCCCAAGATCTCGAATGCCGAGGTCGTAGCTAGTGTTTGCGGCTTGCCTGCCATATGCGCTCCTGTTCTATCCCGTCGTCCCGAGGGGCGGGGCATAAGGTCGCCTGCTCGGACAGTCCTGCTCGCACGGAGAGCACATTAAGTGCTCTCCGGCTCGTGCGGAACTCGCGATCGACCTTATGCCCCGCCCCTCGGGACTAAGGATACATGGTTGGGGTTGCTAGATGGCAAAATTCATTAGCTAGGGACGCAGCGTAGGCTCATATCGAAGCATCTTCACCACCGGATTAATAAAAAAGAAGTACCGGTTGGAGCCGGTACTTCTTTTGGTGCGTTGTTTCTTGGCTGTAGCTTTTGCCGTTAGCTTACAGGCCGCAGGCTGCTTTGAGTTCTTTGACTCGGTCGGTTTTCTCCCAGGTGAAGTCGGGGTCTTCGCGGCCGAAGTGACCGTAGGCTGCTGTCTTTTCGTAGATGGGGCGACGCAGGTCTAGGTCGCGGATGATTGCGCCCGGGCGCAGGTCGAAGGTCTTCTCTACGGCTTCAACGATCTTGTCCTCGGCAACATGTGCGGTACCGAAGGTGTCGACCATGATTGAGAGGGGCTTGGAAACGCCGATGGCGTAGGCAAGCTCGACCTCGCAGCGGTCGGCCAGACCGGCGGCGACCACGTTCTTGGCGACCCAGCGCGCGGCATACGCGGCGGAGCGGTCAACCTTGGTGCAGTCCTTGCCGCTAAAGGCGCCGCCGCCGTGACGGCCGTAACCGCCGTAGGTGTCGACGATGATCTTGCGGCCGGTGAGGCCCGTGTCGCCCATGGGGCCGCCCACGACAAAGCGACCGGTAGGGTTCACGTAGATGTCTGCGTTATCCCACGGCATGTTCTCAGCGGCCATGACCGGGGTGATGACGTGCTCGATGAGGTCGGCCTTGATCTTGCCCATGTTCTCGATCTCGGCGGCGTGCTGCGTGGAGATGACGATGGTCGTGACCTCGACGGGCTTTCCGTCCTCGTAGCGCACGGTGACCTGGGTCTTGCCGTCGGGACGTAGGTAGGCGAGGGTACCGTCGTGACGCACCGTGGCCAGGCGCTCGGCCAGGCGGCTTGCCAGGTAGTGTGGCATGGGCATGAGGGTCTTGGTCTCGTTGGAGGCATAACCGAACATCATGCCCTGGTCGCCGGCACCGATCAGGTCGATCGGGTCGGTGGTGGCGCCGGTCTGGGTCTCGAATGACTCGTCAACGCCCTGGGCGATATCGGGCGACTGCTCGTGGATGAGGCTCATAACGCCGCAGGTATCGCAGTCAAAACCGAACTTGGCTCGGTTGTAGCCAATGCGGCGGATAACGCCGCGGGCGATTTCCTGTACGTCGACATAGGCCTGAGTGCGAATCTCACCGGCGACGATGACGGTGCCGGTGGTCACGAGGGTCTCGCAGGCGCAGCGGACGTTCTCCACGTTGGCAGGCACGCCGTTGGGGGCGATGTAGCCCTGCTCCTGCAGCTCTATTTCTTTGGCGAGGATTGCGTCGAGGACGGCGTCGCTGATCTGGTCGGCGATCTTATCGGGATGACCTTCGGTCACCGACTCCGACGTAAAAACAAAGGACCCGTGTTGGGGCGGGATGGAACGAAGTTCTTCTGACATGATTGTCCTTTCAAAAACGTGTCCCGGCGACCGTTACCATTCCGCCGGGCTCTCTATGCAAGGGCACATCATAGCGCGTAAATCAAACATTCACACCCTTTCCGCACCTACTCATTGGGGATAGACATAAATGACCAGCCTTAAACTAAGAACGTCTCCAACGACTGGTCATTTAAGTCTGTCCCCAATGATTGGGTCGGTGCCCTTTGTGCGGAGGTTGCATTGATGCTTTATACTGGTGCGGTTAGACATCCATCCTGCAATCGAGGAGATTTCCATGGCATCAGACGTTCGCGTCCGCTTTGCACCCTCACCGACGGGCAAGCTGCACATCGGCGGCGCCCGCACCGCTATCTATAACTGGGCTTTCGCCCGTGCAAACGGCGGCACGTTCATCCTGCGCATCGACGACACCGATCCCACCCGCTCCACCGACGAGAACACGCAGATCATCCTGCGCGCCATGCGTTGGCTGGGCCTGGACTGGGACGAGGGTCCCGAGGTGGGCGGCGATTTTGGCCCCTACGCCCAGACCGAGCGCCTGGACCTGTACAAGCAGGCCGCCCAGAAGCTTTGGGACGAGGGCAAGGCCTATCCCTGCTTCTGCACCAAGGAGCAGCTCGACGCCGACCGCAAGGCCGCGCAGGAGCGCAAGGACCCCTTCCAGGGCTATCAGCGCCGTTGCCGCAATCTTGATCCCGAGGAGGCCCGCCGTCGCATCGAGGCCGGCGAGTCCTACGTCCTTCGCATCAAGGTGCCCGAGGACCGCGGCGACGTCGTTATCCACGATGCCGTCCACGGCGAGGTGACCTTCGATGCCAAGGAGCTCGACGACTTTGTCATCTTCCGCTCTGACGGCACACCCACGTATAACTTTGCGACCGTCGTCGACGACGCCATGATGAAGATCACCCATGTCATCCGTGGCGACGACCACCTGTCCAACACCCCGCGTCAGGTCATGGTGTACGAGGCCCTCGGCGCTCCCGTGCCTACGTTCGCCCACATCTCCATGATCCTGGGCGCCGACGGCAAGAAGCTCTCCAAGCGCCACGGCGCCACCTCGGTGGAGGAGTACCGCGACGCCGGCTACCTGTCCGACGCCTTCGTCAACTACCTGGCGCTGCTCGGTTGGTCGCTCGACGGCGAGACCACGATCATCCCGCGCGATGTCCTGGCCAGCAAGTTCTCGCTCGACCGCATCTCCAAGAACCCGGCTACCTTCGACCCCAAGAAGCTCGACTGGGTCAATGCCGAGTACATCAACAGCATGTCCGATGCCCAGTTTGCCGACGAGATCATGGTCCCCGAGCTGCACGAGGCGGGTCTCATCGAGGGTAATGTCGAGTACGGCGAGGATTGGATCGACGCACTCGCGGCCATCGTCAAGCCGCGCACCAAGATGCCGGCCGACGCCGTGACCGTCGCCGCCCCCATCTTTGCTACGGCCGAGACGCTCAAGTATGACGAGAAGTCCGTCAAAAAGGGCCTGGCCAAGGAAGGCATGGGCACCATTCTGGATGCCGCCAAGGCCGCGCTTGAGGGCGTGAGCGATTGGACGGCCGCCAACATCGACGCTGCGCTTGAGCCGCTGCCCGAGCAAATGGACCTCAAGAAGCGCGTGGTGTTCCAGGCCGTGCGCGTCGCCGTCTGCGGCAACATGGTGAGCCCTCCGCTGGGCGAGACCATGGCGCTCGTCGGTCGCGACGACTGCCTGGCGCGCATCGATCGCGCCCGCACGATGGCGCTGTAGCAGCAGCGTAAACGTATGTATCCGAGCCCCGTTCACCCGAGCGGGGCTCTTGTTTCTGTAGTCGTATGGGATAGGAGGTGCTGGGGTCATGGCTGAGCAACTGTCGCTGTTTTGTTCGCCGGAACCGGAGGAGGTTCCGGTGAAGCCAGTGTCTGCCGCTGCTTCGGCTCAGCCTAAGCCTGCACCTGAGCCCATCGCCGCCTATGCGAGCGTGGTCCTCGACATCCCGACGCGTGCGCTGTCCGAGCCGTTTGCTTATGGCATTCCCCGGTCCTTTGCCAACGAGGCGCAGATCGGATCCACGGTCCTGGTCCACTTTGGTAACCGTGCGGCCGCGGGCTATATCGTCGACATTGCGTTTGAGCTGGGTGACCTGCAGGGCAACAGCGCTCTCGATCCCGCGCGTATCAAGCCTATCGAGGCTATCCTCAGTAAGCCGCTCTTTACCGCAGAGGCCGCCCGTATCGCACGCTGGATGAGCCGCGAGTATGTTGCGACGCTTTCCGAGTGCCTGCGCCTGTTTTTGCCCCCGGGCGGCAGTCCGCGGGTGGTCAAGGGCGACGACGGCATGTGGACGGTTGAACGTCCCGCCGTCAAGCCTATCCAAAACCGCTGGGTCATGCTCACACCCGAGGGTTTCGACTACACGCCGCCCAAGACCGCGGTCCGTCAGCGTCAGCTCATCGAGGCGCTCCAGTGCGGCCCGGTCACGACGCGCGATCTCAACCTGCTCTACAACAGCATGTCGGCGACCATCAAGGCGCTCGAAAAACGTGGTGTCGTCGTGGTGGAGGAGCGTCGCGCCTGGCGTGGCTGCAGCGAGCAGACCACGCTGTCCTCGGCAAGCGGCAAGGCACCGGTCGCACTTACAAAAGGCCAGCAACAGGCACTCGCGCAGATTGAGCGCGCCCGCCTGGACGCTCATGGCGACGTGGTGGTGGTCGACGGTGTCACCGGCTCCGGCAAAACCGAGGTGTACCTCTCCGCCATCGAGCGCGTGCTGGCGGCCGGCCGTTCGGCCTGCGTGCTCGTACCCGAGATCTCGCTGACGGCCCAGACCGTCGGCCGCTTTCGCTCGCGCTTTGGCGAGACGGTCGCCGTGTTCCATTCGCGCCTCTCGGCCGGCGAGCGCCTGGACCAGTGGGATATGGTCGCCAGCGGTGCCGCGCGCGTGGTCGTGGGAGCCCGCTCGGCGCTCTTTTGCCCGCTCGGCGACTTGGGTCTCATCATCATCGACGAGGAGCACGAGACCAGCTATAAGCAGGGTTCCAGTCCGCGTTACCATGCGCGCGAGGTTGCGTCCGAGATGGCTCGGCGCTACCGCTGCCCACTCGTGTTGGGCTCCGCCACGCCTTCTGCCGAGGCCCTCGACCGCTGCCGCCGCGGTACGTACAACGGTGTCACCTGGACGCGTGTGGAAATGCCCGAGCGCCCGGGACACGCCGTGCTGCCCACGGTCCGCATTGCCGACCTGCGCCGCGAGTTTTCTCACGGCAGCCGCTCCATGTTCTCAAAGCCGCTGATGGAAGGCCTGGAACGCGTGGTCGAGCGCCGCGAGAAGGCCGTGCTGTTGCATAACCGCCGTGGCTTTGCGCCATTCCTGATGTGCCGCGAGTGCGGCTGCGTCCCCACCTGCAACCACTGCTCCACCGCGCTTACGTATCACGAGCGCACGCACACGCTGCAGTGTCATACATGCGGTTCGTCTTGGCGCGTGCAGCCGTATCCCGCGCCTACGAGCCGTTGCCCCAAATGTGGCAGTCGCTACCTGGCAAAAATGGGCCTGGGTACGCAGCAGATCGAGGACGCACTGCACCAGATGTTGCCCGAGGACATCGCCATTATTCGTATGGATGCCGATTCCACGCGCGGCAAGGATGCGCACAAAAAGCTGCTTGAGAAGTTCGATGCCGCCGATTGCGCGGTGCTGCTGGGCACCCAAATGATCGCAAAGGGCCTCGACTTTCCCGAGGTCACGCTCGTGGGCGTGGTCAATGCCGACTTCGCCCTCAAGCTGCCGGACTTCCGCGCAGGGGAGCGCGCCTACGATCTGCTGGAGCAGGTCGCCGGCCGTGCCGGTCGTGGTGATCGCCCCGGCGAGGTCGTCATCCAGACCTACTTGCCCGAGGACCCGGTCATTCGCGCCGTCGCTGAGCATGACCGTTCGATCTTTACCGACTACGACCTGGACCAGCGCCGCGACGCGCTGTACCCGCCGTTTGTTCGCCTGGTCAACATCTTGGTGTGGTCGGCGAACCGAGACGAAGCGCAGGACTACATCGGGCGCATTGCAAAGCTCCTCAAGCGCCGTTGGCATGCTGCCGCGCCCGACTTTTTGCGGGCGGGGAGTGCCGTGCCGCAGGTGCTGGGCCCGGCTTCGTGTGTAATCGAGAGAGCCAAGGACCGCTACCGCTTCCATCTGCTTGTGAAGTCGCCCGTGGGGTACCATGTCTCTGATGATATCGACGCCTGTCTCAAAGAGGTGGGCTCTGTGCGCGGCGTGAGCGTGAGCGTTGACGTCGACGCCTATGATTTGATGTAACAACCCGAAAGGATGGCCATGGAAGCCAACGGAATCGTACTGTCGCCTGACCCTCGTCTGCGCCAGGAGTGCGCCGTCATCGAGGAGATCACCCCGGCGATCGAGGCGCTTGCCGAGAAGATGAAGAAGATGATGTTCGAGAACGGTGGTTGCGGCCTAGCTGCCCCGCAGATCGGCGAGCTCATTCAGCTTGTCACCATCGACTGCGACTATAGCGACAAGAACGACTACGACCCGTACGTGCTTATCAACCCCGTGATCGTGGAGCAGAGCGACCATCTGGTGCCGTTTAGCGAGGGCTGTCTTTCCATTCCTGGCATTAGCTGCGAAATCGAGCGTCCCGACCATGTCGTCGTCGAGGCGTACGACTTGGACGCCAACCTGATTCGTTATGAGGCCACGGGCGACCTGTTCTGCGTGTGCCTGCAGCACGAGATCGATCACCTGCACGGCAACACCATGTTCGAGCGACTGAAGCCCATGCAGAGGCTCAAGGCAGTCAAGGAGTACCAGGACGCCCTGGCCCGCGGCGCTCGACCGGGTGAGACGGAGTAGGTTTGTCCGTCCCCGGGGCACCCGCCTATATCATACCGTGCTCAAACATTCTCGCTGCGCTGCGAAACTGCGCGCGGGACGATATAGGCGGGTGCCCCGGGGACTACGTTGACGCTGCTTGTCTCGCCCGGGTGCCGTGGGCCAGGGAGGGGCGTCTTCGCTGATAATTGCTTTGTTGGAAGAGCTGCTTTTATTG
Source organism: Collinsella sp. CLA-SR-H006 (assembly GCF_040097075.1). Taxonomy (NCBI): domain Bacteria; kingdom Bacillati; phylum Actinomycetota; class Coriobacteriia; order Coriobacteriales; family Coriobacteriaceae; genus Collinsella; species Collinsella sp. CLA-SR-H006. Next base: position 72,727 of record NZ_JBBNPD010000011.1, read on the forward strand.
CGGCTCTTTCTTTGGTTTTGGGTATATTTGTTCTTGCTGAATTGTTATTGCGGATGGGCTGGGTACTTGGCTTTCCGCTGTTCTTTGTAGCCGTCTCGGCTTTGGTTGAGGGGAGACGTTCTTTATGCGTATTGTCTTTATGGGTACGCCTGATTTTGCTGTGCCTTCGCTGACTTCGCTTTTTGAGGCTGGGAACGAGATTTCGCTTGTCATTACTCGTCCCGATGCTGTTCGCGGGCGTGGTAAAAAGTTGGAGCCGTCTCCTGTTAAGGCCAAGGCGCTTGAGCTTGGTCTTCCGGTTGTTGAGGCAAATCGTATGACGGCGGATGTTATCGATCAGCTCGAGGCTGCGGATGCCGATATTTTCTGTGTGGCTGCCTATGGCTGCATTTTGCCTGATGAGGTGCTGCATATGGCGCCGCTTGGTATTGTGAATGTTCATGCGTCCTTGTTGCCTCGCTGGCGTGGCGCTGCTCCCATTCAGCGTGCCATTCTTGCTGGTGACGATGTTGCCGGCGTTTCTATCATGCGCATCGGGCATGGCGTTGATACTGGTGCTTATTGCGCGCAGGCCTCGACCTCGGTTGCCGGTAAGCATGCCGAGGCGCTCACGATGGAGCTTGGCGAGCTGGGCGGTAAGCTGCTGGCCGATACGCTGCCGTCGCTTGCCGATGGTACCGCCGTGTGGACTGAACAGGATGAGGCGCTCGTTACCCATGCCGCCAAGATTTCTAAACAGGAGATGCGCCTGGATCCGCAAATGGCGGCGCTTGATTGCGCGCGTCATGTGCTGGCCTCGTCCGATACCGCGCCTGCTCGTTGCGTGATTGCCGGCAAGACCGTGCGCGTGCTCGATGCTGCGCCGGCTGATGTGTCGCTTGGCGAGGGTCAGGTTCTCGTTAAGGCCAAGCGTGTTTACCTTGGTCTTTCCGATGGCACGGTTGAGCTGCTCGAGGTTAAGCCCGATGGCAAACGTGCTATGGCCGCTTCTGCCTGGGCTGCTGGCCTGCAGGGTGCCGATTTTTCGTGGGGTGTTTTGTCATGAGCAAGCTGTCTCCCGCACGCAAGCTTGCGCTCGATGTGCTAATGGAGGCCGATCGCCGCGGTATGTATGCGCGTGACGTGCTGTCCTCTCGCGCATCGGCCAAGGCTATTGACCAGCGTGATTCCGCTTTTGCCGCCCGCTTGGCGCTGGGTGTTGCCGCCACGCAGGGTATTTTGGACGAGCTGCTCGATCAGTTTCTTGATAAGCCTAAAAAGGTTGCGCCGCGTGTTCGCATGGCGCTTCGTATCTCGGCCTTCGAGATGCTCTACCTTCATACCCCTGGCCGCGTTGCCGTAAGTCAGGGTGTTGAGCTGGTGCGCAGCGGAGCTAAGTCTGCCGCCGGTTTGGCCAATGCCGTGCTGCATAAGGTCGCGGACAACGTTGAGGACTTTGCCACTGCGTCCGATGTGGATGAGTCTGAGCGACGCTTGGTTCGTCTGTCGCGCCTGATGGGTCTACCGCGTTGGCTGTGCGCTCGCATTATGGCATCGTTCGACACGCCAGAGGGTGCACTTAACTTTGCCGGCAATCTGGCCCCCGCGCCGCTGGCCCTGCATGAGAACGCCTTTGCGACCAAGCCCGATCCGTATATCTCGCAGCTCGTCGCGCCTGTCTTCCCGGGCTGCCATGCCCCGGTTGATGCCCAGGTTACCGTTGCTTCGGGTGTGTTTGAGCGTGCTGCCGCGGTGGCATCTGATCTCAATGCGCAGCTTATCGCTACAGCTGCCACGCGCCCTGGTAGCTGCCTTGAGATTGGTGCCGGTCGTGGCACCAAGACCTATGTGATGATGTGCCAGGCCAAGCGTGCGGGCTATGAGCGTCAGCATACGGCGCTCGATTTGCATGATCGCAAGTGCGATCTGAATCTCGCTCGCCTGCATAAGGCCGGTATTCAGGGCGTTCGTACGGTTTCGGGTGATGCCTGCGAGCTTGATGAAGTACTGACATCGTTTGATGCCATGCTTGGCGAGCCGGTTAAGTTCGACACGGTCTTTATCGATGCGCCGTGCTCGGGCACCGGCACCATGCGCCGCCATCCCGAGATTCCGTGGCGCCTGACCGAGAACGACGTTACGACCGAGCTGCCCAAGCTGCAGCTGACGATGCTCAAAGAGGCTGCTGCGCGCGTGGCTGCCGGTGGCGAGCTCATCTATGCGACGTGCTCGGTCTTCGACGAGGAGAACACGCAGGTGGTGGATGCTTTCTTGAACTCTCCTGAGGGCACCGGCTTTACTGTAGCGCCGCTCTCCGAGGCACAGATTCTGCAGCTCCCCGAGTTCGATCAGGCCAAGAAGCTCGTATCCGTACGCCAGAACAATCGGGGCCTCTTCCAAAGCGTGCCCGTAAACGCGGATTCCTACGACGGCCACTTCTGCGCTAGGCTGGTCCACAAGTAACTACTAAGTTGCGGTGAAATAGGGATTGAAAAGCCGCTTCTACCCGCCAAACAGTCCTTATTTCACCGCAACTCACAAGGAAACCTGGGTACCTTGATTAGCTACCCATAGAGCAAAGAAATAGCCCCGCGATCGGCGTTGATCGCGGGGCCGCGTTGTTCCTAGTGGCTGTGCGGGCAGTTGGCGCAGCAGCCGCTGGTGGCGTTGGTGCTGGAACCACCGCTTCGCTGGTCGGTGTTGTAGAAACCGCTGCCTTCGAACTTAATGCCGCTGGCCGAGAACGTCTTGGATGCCGGGGCACCGCAGCTAGGGCATACGACCTCGGGCGTCTCGGACATGGGGTGCTCAACCTCAAACACGTTGCCGCAGCTCGTGCACTTGTAATCGTAGCGCGCCATAATACTTCCTTTTCAGCACAAAGCGGGCAGATCGCTCTGCCCGCAAAAATTCAAACAGCTGTAACTGTACCCTATATCGGGGGTTTTATCACGCTTCGCCCCAGAATCTATGAGTGTTGCGCAGGAGCTTCGCTGTTTTCTCCTCGGCTGCAGCAACGTCGGCCTCGTCAGCCTGCCATGTCCAGTTGCCTGTGGCTACACCCGGCACGTTCATACGTGCATCGTCGCCCAGTCCCAGCACGTCCTGCAGCGGCATCATCACGAGCGGTGCATCGCTTGCCAGGGCATTGCCCATGAGCTCGCTTGCCAATGTAATGCCGCTCGGCTCATCGCCGCCTGCAAAGGAGCGCGTGCACCAGCCGGCAAGTGTCGAGGTGTCGTGCGTCGAGGTGTACAGGATCTTTCCCGGTGTGGGGTGAATTCCGCAACGAACGTCGTAGTCGCTAAACTCCAGCACGTCCATGCCGGGGAAGCCGCAGGTCGAAGCCATGGCGCGAACGCCGGGCGTCAGATAGCCCAGATCCTCGGCGATAAAGTTGAGCGGGCCCAGCTCGTCATAGGCGGTCTGGAACAGGTCCTTGCCCGGGCCTGCCAGCCAGCGGCCGTCGGCACAGGCCTTACCGGCGGGAATGCTAAAGTAGCTGTGGAAGCCCAGGAAGTGGTCCAGGCGCACGCGGTCGTAGAGCGAAAACGCACGACGCAGGCGGTCCATCCACCAGCGATAGCCGTTCTCCTTCATGCGATCCCATCGGAAGGTGGGGTTGCCCCACACCTGGCCCTCGGGCGCAAAGTTGTCGGGCGGCGCGCCCGAAATCTCAATCGCCTTGCCGGTATCGGACAGCCAGAAGTTCTCGGGCTCGCTCCACGCGTCGGCCGAATCGTCCGAGACATACATCGGGATATCGCCGATGACCTCGATGCCCTTCTTGTGCGCATAGTTCATGAGCTCGCACCAGGCAAGGTCAAAGCGATACTGCATGTACGCCTGCAGCTCGGCCTCGTCGTGGAAGCGCTTGTCATCGATCAGATACTCGTTGTAGCGCGCTACATCTGCCGGCCAATCGTGGCGCGACTCGCCCTCAAAGTACTTCTTAACGGCCATGTAGACGCAGTACTTTTCGAGCCAATCAGCGTTGCGATGTTTAAACGCCGTGTACAGCGGGTCGGCATCCTCGCCGCCGTGAGCCTTCCATGCAGCAAAGTCGGCGGCCAGCTCCTCGTGACTCTCGGGCAGCAGGTCAATATTGCCCGCAAAGGCCGAAGGCCCAGCGTAAGGGGAGCGGAAGAAGTCCGTCGGGTTGACGGGCAGGACTTGCCAGTAGCGCATGCCCATAGCGGCCAGATGGTCGATAAAGCGACGCGTGGGCGCACCGATTGTGCCGGGCTTGCCGTCATCGGTCGGCACCGAGGTGATGTGGCACACAACGCCCGCGCCATGATCGAGCGGCTCCTGCAGACGCTTCTCGGCATGGTGATAGATGATCGAAGAGCCCAGCGGGTACAGGTCGAGCGTGACGGTACCGTTGTGGATCTCGCACTCGTGACCGCTGATCACGTCGCTCGCGCATTCGCCGAGCGCCGGAATCGTCACGCGGTGCGAATTGCGCAGGCTGCGGTTGATGATAACCGTCGCGGCCTCGCCGTCATTGCCCGTGCGGGTGTAAGCCAAGACTTCGTCGTTGAGCGCAAAGGCCTTGATCTCGCCATCGACCATAAAGGGCAGCGCACGGCGCACGGCAGACGCGTTCTTAACGATGGCCAGTGTGTCGAAGTCGTGGAGTTGGTCTTTGGTCGGCAGGGTGCGGCGGTTGCCCGGATCGGTGAGGCCCTCCAGGCCGTACTCGTCGCCATAATAGATCGAGGGCACACCCGGGAAGGTCATCTGCATGAGCGTCGCCAGCCAAAAACGGCTCTTGGCCAGGCCCATCGAGTTATCGTCCAGGCGCCATTTGCTGCGCTCGCTCTCGGGCAGCTGCGACTCGTCGGGGCCACCGCCGAGCACCGAGATGATGCGCGGGCGGTCGTGGCTCGAAAGCAGATTGAGCGCGCAGGCCAGTGCCTCGCGCGGGTAGTTCTCGCGCAGGGTTTCGATATCCTCGGCTGCCTGGTAAGCGTTCTTGTAGCCCATCAAAAAGCCGATGACCATGTCGCGGAAGGGGTAGTCCATGGCGGAGTCGAGCTCCGAGCCCTGCAGATAGCGGCGCAGGCGGCCATAGCTGATCTTGTTGGAGGCGTCTTCCCAGACTTCGCCGAGCAGCAGCGCGTCGGGCTTCTCGGCGAGCACGGCCTTTTTGATCTCGGCCAGGAAGTCGTCGGAAAGCTCGTCGGCCACATCGAGTCGCCAGCCATGGGCACCGGCGCGCAGCCATTTACGGATCACGCCGTCCTTGCCCAGGAGCCGCTCGCGCACCAGTTCGGAGCTCTCATTGATGGCGGGCATGTTGCCCACGCCCCACCAGCAGTCATACGAACCGTCCTCATGGAAGTAAAATGCATCGCGCCACGGCGAGTCCTCGCTCTGCCAAGCACCGACGCCGGGATAATTGCCGTAGCGGTTAAAGTAGATCGAGTCGTCGCCCGTATGGTTGAACACACCGTCCAGAATGATGGAAATGCCAAGCTTCTCGGCCGCCTCGCACAGCTCGGTAAAGTCCTGCTCGGTGCCCAGAATCGGGTCGATCTTGGTGTAGTCGGCCGTGTCGTAGCGGTGGTTGCTCGCGGCCTCAAAGATGGGGTTGAGGTAGATGGCCGTAAAGCCTAGCTCGGCAATGCGGGGCAGGTCATTTTGGATACCCTTGAGCGAACCGCCGTAAAAATCCCAGGTCTTGATGGAGCCGTCTTCGGCACGCTCGTACTCGGGCGGTTCGTTCCAGTCCTCGACCATGCGGCGCTGGATTCCTTTGCGCGGTTTTTCAACTTCGGTAAGCGTGCGCTCGCGCCAGTTTTCGTCGCGGGCATAGCGGTCGGGGAAGATCTGGTAGACCATGCCACGCTCGTACCACTCAGGACGAACTTTGCGGTGCTTGTAGACGGTGATCTGGAAGGACGGGACCTCGGCGTAGTTGTAAGTTACGCCCTCGCCACCGGTGCGACCCTGCGGTGCGCCCAAACGGACCTCGGGCTGACCCTCGATATTGCAGATAAAGCTGTACCAGATAAGACAGGGCTCGGTGCACTCAAGCTCTACGGTAAATATGCCGTCGCCCTCGTGCGTCATGGGATACAGAGACTCACCGATCTCATCGACCCAGGTGCGCAGCGTAAGCGTTGCCTGGTTGGGGTCGGCATCCTCCAAAATCACCGAGAGCGAAACGGAAGTTCCAGTGGTCACAGCGCCAAACGGAGTGCGAAACTGCGGTAGACGGCTGTTGTGAATCAATCTCATAATTCGGTCCAGTTCAATAGAATCACGGCCTGCGGGCCATGGGCTTTACGCACAGGATATAAGTATATATGTTGCACACAGGCTGTATAAACAACATCCGTTTACCATCGGCGAACGGTTGTCCTAGAAAATCGTTTTACCAACTATCCACAGAGAAGGGGCGCCCGGTTGGAGCGCCCCTTACTTATGGTTTGTTGAGGTTTTGGATCGTCTGCGGACTAGCGGCGCTTTCGGGTGGCCGTTGCCTTGCGGACGGACGTCTTCTTGGACGGCGCTTTTTTCTCGGTCGCGGCGGCGGGGGAGACCGGGGTCTCCTTGGCGGGCTCGGGCTTGGCCTTGGGCTCCTCTTTGGCGGCAGCAGGCTTGGCCTCGGCGGCCTTCGGTGCCGGCTCGGCCTTTACCGCGGGCTTGTCCTCAACCTTAGCCTCCGCCTTGGGAGCAGCGGCCTTGGTCGTGGCCTTTTTGGCCGTCGTCGTTGTGCGCTTGCGCGTGGTGGTCTTGGCGGCCGGCTTGGCCTCGGCAGGCGTCTCCTCGACTTTGGCAGCCGGCTTTGCGGCTGCCTTGGTCGTGGCGGCCTTCGTGGTCGTCGACTTCGTTGCCGTGGTCTTCTTGGCAACCGTTGCCTTCTTGGCGGTCGCGTTCGACTTCTTGGCAGTGGTCTTGGCCGGTGCCTTGACAGCGGCCTCAGCCTTTACCTCGGGAGCAGACTCGGCCTCGGCAGCCTTCTTGGCAGCTGCGGTGGCGCGCTTGCGCGTGGTCGTTGTCTTGGCAGCAGTCGTCTTTGCTGCGGCGGTCTTGGTGGCAGCAGCTTTGGTCGTCGTAGTCTTCTTAGCGGTCGTCTTGCGCGTCGTGGTCTTCTTAGCTGCGGGCTTTGCAGCGGGCTTGACCTCGGCCTCTGCCTCAGGAGCAACCTCAGCCTTCACCTCAGACTCGGCCTTTGCGGGCTCAGCCTCAACCGGCTTCTCCTCGGCCTTGGGCTCCTCTGCGGCCACCGGCTCAGCCGCAGCCTCAGGCTCGTCGACAACAGCCGCTGGCCTCTCAATCTCAGGATGCATAAAGAAGTACAGGTCCAGATACTTATCGGCCGAACGCGTCCAGCTAAAGTCCTGGCTCATGGCCTGCGTGACCAGCTGGTTCCAGGCGTCACGGTTATCCCAGAACAGGCGCGCCGCGCGGAACACCGCGTCGCCCATCTCGTCGCCGTTAAAGTTGGTAAACGAGAAGCCCGTGCCCTCGCCGGTAAACTCGTTATACGGGATCACGGTGTCCTTCAGGCCACCGGTCTCGCGCACGATGGGCAGGGTACCGTAGCGCATGGCGATGATCTGCGACAGGCCGCAGGGCTCAAACTTCGAAGGCATCAGGAACATGTCGGCAGCAGCATACATGCGCTGCGACAGCGCCGGATCGAACTCGATGCGCGCGGCCATGGTGCCGGGGTACTTGTCCTGGAAGTAGCGCAGGCCGTCCTCGTAGTCGCGGTCGCCGGTGCCCAGTACCGCCACCTGCACGCCGCCGGCCAAGATGCGGTCGAGTGCGTACATGACCAGGTCCATGCCCTTCTGGCGCGTCAGACGCGTGACCATGACCATAAGCGGGCGGTCGTCGCGAACCTCGAGGCCCAGCTCTTCCTGCAGCTTGGCCTTGCACACGGCCTTTCCGGAGCGGTCCTCCACGGTGTAGTTTGCGGCAATGCGCTTGTCGGTCGCCGGGTCAAAGCCCGCGACGTCGATGCCATTCAAAATGCCCTGCAGCGCGTACGAACGCTCGCGCAGCACGCCGTCCAGGCCCTCGCCAAACTCGGGCGTCTGGATCTCGTTGGCATAGGTAGGGCTCACCGTAGTGATGGCGTCGGCATAGCGCAGGGCGCCCAGCATGTAGTTGATGCTGCAGGCGTCGCAACGCAGCTGCGAGGCGGCCGCGGGAATATGCGCCACACCCAGGATGTCCTCCATCACGGTGTCGCTAAACTGGCCCTGGAACGCCACGTTGTGGATTGAGAACACGGTCTTGACGCGGTCATACAGCGGCAGGCCCTGGTAGAACTCGCGCAAAAACACGGGCGCCAGAGCCGTCTGCCAGTCGTTGCAGTGCAGGATGTCGCACTCAAAGCCGGCCGGCAGGTGCTGCAGGCTCTCGGTGATGGCCTTGGAGAAGAACGCAAAACGCTCGCCGTCGTCAAAGAAGCCGTACGGATAGTCGCGCGCAAAGTAGCGCTCGTTGTCGATGAACATATAGGTGACGCCGTCGTGTTCGAGCTTCTCGAGCCCGCAGTACTCGTTGCGCCAGCCCAAGCTAACGTAAAAGTCGGAGAAGTGCTCCATCTGCACCTTGTACTCGTCCTTGATGGTGGCGTACTTGGGCACCATCACGATGACCTCGGCGCCGGCGCGCACAAGCGCCGCAGGCAGCGAGCCCGCCACGTCGCCCAGGCCACCGGTCTTCACAAACGGCGCGCACTCGGCCGAGGCAAACACGATCTGCATCTTTTTGCTGGAATCAGCCATATTGTCTCCCATGTTGCAATTCGAGAATAGCCGCCTGGCGCGAACCGGGCGGCTATTCTACATGTTACGAGCGATGTTGCGGTGCCAACGTTAACGTACGATGGTGGTATCGGAAGTTAACGGAGCCTTGCCCAGCACCAGGATGTTCTCGGGCGTGCCGCGAAGCTCGGTGTTGGTGGGAACCACGTTGTTCTTGTCCAGGATGGCGTTCTCAACGCGGGCGCCGCTCTTGATGATGCAGCTCTGGTTGATGATCGAGTTGGTCACCGAGGCGCCTTCCTCGACCACGACGCCGCGCGACAGGATCGAGTTGCGCACGGTGCCCTTGATGATGCAGCCGGCCGAGATGATCGAGTTGCAAGCGTGGCTGCCGGTCGCATAGCGCGAAGGCGGCACGTCGTGAGCCTTGGTCAGGATCGGGCGCTCGGGGTCAAAGAGCTGGTCGGCCACGGTCTGGTCGAGCAGGTCCATGCTGCGGCGATACAGCGACTTCTCGCTAAACACGCCCACGACCTCGCCCTTGTACTCGTAGCTGCACACGTCGATGTTGCCAAAGTCGCCCTGGAGTGCCTCGAGCAGGTCCAGATAGTCGGCGGCCTGGTAGTGGTCGATAATCTCAAGCAGCGTCTCGCGGTTGACGATGCAGCAGTCCATAGAGGCGTTGTCGCCGTACACGACGCCGGCGCTCACGCCCGTCAGACGGCCGTTCTCGTTGATCTGCAGCTTGGTCTCGTCATCGACGTTGCGCGTGGCCTTGCAGTACACCACGGTCATCTGGGCACCAGAGTTCTCGTGCGCGTCGATGATGGTGTTGAGGTCCATATTAAAGATGATGTTGGTGCCCATCATCACAACGTAGGGCTTGTCCGAGCGCTGGAACAGTGTCTTGTTGGAGATAATGTCGCGCAGCAAGAAGCGCATTCCGCCCTTGGTGGTGCCATACGCGTTGCCGGGCACCATGAACAGGCCGCCCTTCTTGCGGTCCAGGCCCCAGTCCTTGCCCGAGCCCACGTGGTCGATCAGCGACCGGTAGTTGCCCGGCATGACGACGCCGACGGTCTTAATGCCGGCATTCATCATGTTGGACAGCGGGAAGTCGATCAGGCGGTAGCGGCCCAAAAACGGGACGGACGCGATGGGGCGGTCCTTGAGCAGGACGCTGCCGTAGGTCGAAGAGTAGTTAGCGGTGATATAACCGATGGCCTTGCGATTGATCATCGGATCATTCCCCCTTCCCGATAACGACGTCATTTCCAACGACGGCCGTATCCTTGGTGGTATCGACAGAGCCGAGCTTCACGCCCTCTTCGACCGTGGAGTTCTCGCCCAAAATAGCGCGGCAGATGTGCGCGCCGCTCTTAACGTGCGCACCCGGCAGTAGCACGGAGTCCTCGACCACAGCGCGCTCCTCGATGATGACATCGGTCGAAAGGATCGAGTGGCGAGCGGTGCCGTAGATCTTGCAGCCGTTGGAGACCAGGCAGTCGTCCAGGCGGCCGTCCGGGCCAATGTAGTGCGGCGGTCGCGTGGTGATGTTGGACATGATGGGGAAATGCTTGTCGAACAGATCGAACTCGGGGTTGTTGCCCAGCAGGTCCATCGAGGTCTCGTGGAAGCTGGCGATGGTGCCGACGTCCTTCCAAAAGCCGTGGAACTCGTAGCTGTACAGGCGCTTGTCCTCGCCGAGCAGCTTGGGGATGATGTCCTTGCCAAAGTCGTGGCTCGAGCGCTGGTCCAGAGCGTCTTCCTCGAGTGCCTCAATCAGCACGTCGGCCGAGAAGATGTAGATGCCCATGGACGCGAGGTTCGAATCGGGCTTATCGGGCTTCTCGGTGAACTTGGTGATGCGGCCGTCCTCGGGGTCGGTGGTCAGGATGCCAAAGCGGCTCGCCTCCTCCCACGGCACGGGCATAACGCTCACCGTGAGGTCGGCGTTGTTCTCAATGTGCGTCTTGAGCATCTTGCGGTAGTCCATGCGATACAGATGATCGCCCGAAAGAATCAGGACGTACTTGGGATCGTTGGCCTTAATGTAGTCCAGGTTCTGCGTAATAGCGTCGGCCGTGCCCGCATACCAGGCGCCACCGGTCTGCGTCTCGTACGGCGGCAGGATCGACACGCCACCGTCGCGGCTGTCCAGATCCCACGCCTCGCCGGAGCCCACGTAGGCATGCAGCAAGTAGGGGCGGTACTGCGTCAGAACACCCACTGTGTCGATGCCCGAGTTGGAGCAGTTGGAGAGCGAAAAGTCGATAATGCGGAACTTGCCACCAAAGCTAACCGCCGGCTTTGCGATCTTTTGGGTGAGTGCCCCCAATCGGCTGCCCTGTCCTCCTGCGAGGAGCATCGCGATGCATTCTTTCTTACTCATCGATTTCTCCTTCTGTCATCGATGTTCCTAAACCCATTAGCGACGGGCGTGGCGCAACGTCGCGCCTGTCGAGTAATGCCGTGCTGGCATAGGGGAGCTCGCGGCCTTTACGCGTGCCAGATCTCGTCGCGGTACTCGCGAATGGTGCGGTCGCTCGAGAACCAGCCCGAGGAGGCGGTGTTGAGCAGCGCCTTGCGGTTCCAGGTCTCCTGGTCGCCGTAGCTGTTCGTGAGCTTCTCCCAGGCGTCGACGTAGCTGCGGAAATCGGCCATGACCAGATCGGGGTCGTTATTGTTCATGAGCTCGTTGTAGATGCTCTCGAAGTTGCCCGAAAGACCCGCAAAGGTGTTGTCCTTGAGCTCGTCCATCACGCGACCCAGGCGCTCGCGGTCGCCGTTGAGGGTATCCCACGCAAAGTAGCTGTTGGATGCCCAGAGCTGCTCGACCTCGGGAGCGGTCAGGCCAAAGATGGCCTCGTTCTCGCGGCCGGCCAGGTCGGCGATCTCGATGTTGGCGCCGTCGAGGGTGCCCAGCGTAATGGCGCCGTTCATCATGAGCTTCATGTTGGACGTGCCCGAGGCCTCCTTGCCAGCCGTTGAGATCTGCTCCGAGATCTCGGCGGCGGGGTAGATGAGCTGGGCGTTGCTCACACGGAAGTTGGGGATAAAGCAAACCTTCATGACCTCGTTCACGCGGGCGTCGTTGTTGATGACGTCGGCAACGGAGTTGATCAGGCGGATGGTCTCCTTGGCAAAGGTGTAGCTCGAGGCAGCCTTGCCGCTAAAGATAAAGGTCGTCGGCGTCACGTGGAAGTTGGGATCGGCGATGCGACGGTTGTAGATGTCCATCACCTTCATGATGTTCATGAGCTGGCGCTTGTAGGCATGGAAACGCTTTACCTGGACATCGAAGACGGTGTTGGGGTCAATGACCAGACCGGTCTCGGCCTTAACGTAGGCAGCCAGACGCTCCTTGTTGGCGCGCTTGGAGGCGCCCACGGCCTTCAGGAACTCGGTGTCGTTCTGGAGCTCCTTGAGTTTCTCCAGCTCAAAGGCGTCCTTGAGCCAGCCGTCGCCAATGGCCTCGGTCACGAGCTTGGCATAGGTGGGGTTGGCCTCGGCAAAGAAGCGACGGTGCGAGATGCCGTTGGTCTTGTTGTTGAACTTCTCGGGCGTTAGGGCATAGAAGTCCTTGAGCACGATGTTCTTGATGATGTCGGAGTGGATCTTTGCCACGCCGTTTACGCTATGGCTGCAGATCACGGACAGGTTGGCCATGCGAATCTCGCCGTCCCATAGGATGGCGGTCTGGCGCAGACGCTCCTGCCAGCCCTCCTGCGTGGTGTCGAACGACTCGTGCCAACGACGGCTGATCTCGTCGATGATCTGGTACACGCGGGGGAGGAGCTTGGAGAACGTGCCGATGGGCCACTTCTCCAGAGCCTCGGGCAGGATGGTGTGGTTGGTGTAGCTCACAACCTGCGTCACGATGTTCCAGGCGTCGTCCCACTCGAGCTTCTTCTCGTCGATGAAGATACGCATGAGCTCGGGGCCGCACATGGCGGGGTGGGTATCGTTGGTATGGATGGCCACAAACTGCGGCAGCAGCTCCCAGTTCTCGCCGTGCTCCTTCTCAAAGGTATCGAGCAGGCTGTAGATGCCGGCCGAAACAAACAGGTACTCCTGCTTCAGGCGCAGCAGACGACCGTGCTCGCCGGCGTCGTTGGCATAGAGGATGGCGCTGATGGCCTCGGCCTCGGCGCGTTCGGCGTCTGCCAGGGCGTAGTCGCCGCGGTTGAAGGCCTCCAGATCGAAGTGCTCCTCGACCGGCTCGGCGGCCCAGACGCGCAGCTTGTTGACGGTCTCACCGGCATAGCCTACAACGGGGATGTCATAAGGGACGGCCAGGATGTCCTGCGTGTCCACCGTGCGGTAGAACGTGCGGCCGTTCTCCTCAAAGCCCTCGACGCGGCCACCAAACTTAATGGTCACGGCCTTATCCTGACGACGGACCTCCCAGGGATAGCCGTGGGTGAGCCACTCGTCGGTAGCCTCGACCTGGCTGCCGTTGACGATCTCCTGCTTAAACAGGCCGTAGCGGTAGCGCATGCCGTTGCCGTAGCCGGCGATGCCCTCGGCTGCCATGGAATCCAGGAAGCATGCTGCAAGACGGCCCAGACCACCGTTGCCCAGAGCCGGATCGGGCTCCTGGTTCTCGATGACGGACAGATCGAAGCCCATGTCATCGAGCGCCTCGGCGACCATGTCGCGCACGCCAAAGTTGAGCAGGTAGTTGTCGAGCAGGCGGCCGATCAAAAACTCGATCGAGAAGTAGTACACGCGCTTTTTGCCCTCGGCGGCCGCACGGGCGTCACTCTTGGCGGCAACGGTGCGGGCCTTCTCGGCCACGAGCTTGGCCAGGGCGTTAAAGCGGTCCAGGTCGCTGGCGGCTTCGATGCTCTTACCGCTAATGCTCATGACGGCATCGCGATAGAGCTCGGTAAACTCCTGCTTGTTGTCGAAGATCTTATTCATACGTTCCTTTCCCCCGGGGATGTTTCTCCCGGAACGGTTATGACATGTATCCTACGCCCTCGCGGGGCGGGTAATTGCAGTGGTAACGGCTTTGTTACGCTTTCTTGCCAGATGCTTTAACAGCACCTACCTTGGCCTTGGGAGCAGCCTTTTTGGTGGCTGCTTTTTTGGCCGTGGTCTTGGCGGCGGACTTGGCAGCCTTCGCCTTGGCCGGAGCCTTCTTAGCACCCGCGGTCTTGGGCTTCACCGAGGACGTGCGCTTGCGCGTCGCCTTCTTGGGCTCCTCGACCACGGGCGGCTTATAGCTACTGGGACCGCGGCGCTTAAGCACCACACCTGCCAGGCCGGGCACCTTGATTTCGATGGAGTCCATCTGCCCGTTCCAGGGATAGGGCTCACTCGAGCAGGTGTAGGGCTCCTCACCGGCGTATCCGCTGCCGCCAAACTCGGGACGGTCGGAATCGAAGATGTCCTCCCAGTCACCCTCGCGCGGCACGCCCACGCGGAAGCCCTCGTAGCTCGCCGGGTCAAAGTTAATCAAGATCACCAGGTCGTCATCGACGTCCTCGCCCTGACGCACAAAGCTCACGATGGACTGCTTGGAGTTGTCCGCGTCGATCCAGGTAAAGCCGTCGTCGGTGTAGCCGCGCTCGTACAGGGCAGGCTCGGCAGTGTACAGGTGGTTGAGCGCCTTGATGAACGCCTGATGATGACGGTGGGTCTCGTACTCCTCGGTCAGGAACCACTGAATGGACTCGTAGTAGCGCCACTCAATAAACTGGCCGATCTCGTTGCCCATAAAGTTGAGCTTGGCACCGGGGTGCGTCATCTGGTAGAAGGCCAGCGTGCGCAGGCCGGCAAACTGGCGCCACCAATCGCCCGGCATGCGGCCGATGAGCGAGCACTTGCCGTGCACGACCTCGTCGTGGCTCAGCGGGCAGATGAAGTTTTCGGTAAAGGCGTACATGATGGAGAACGTGAGCAGCCCGTGGTTGCCGGGGCGCCACGGAAAATCGGTCTGCATGTAGTGCAGGGTGTCGTTCATCCAGCCCATGTCCCACTTGTAGTGGAAGCCCAGACCGCCGTCCTGCGGCGGGTAGGTCACGAGCGGCCACGCGGTGGACTCCTCGGCCATCATCATCACGTCAGGGAAGTGGGCCTCCACGGCGCAGTTGACCTGGCGGATAAACGCGCTGGCGTCCAGGTCCTCCTCGGTACCGTACTTGTTGAACTTCTTTTGGCCCGGATCGTCGATGCCAAAGTTGAGGTACAGCATGCTGGACACGCCGTCCATGCGAATGCCGTCCACGTGGAAGTTCTCGAGCCAGTACAGCACGTTGGAGACCAGGAAGGAGCGGACCTCGCCACGGGCGAAGTCAAACTTGTGCGTGCCCCAGTTGGGGTGAATCTCGTGCTCAAACAGCATGTGACCGTTAAAGGTGGCAAGGCCGTGGGAGTCGGCACAAAAGCCGCCGGGCACCCAGTCCATGATCACGCCGATGCCCGCCTCGTGGCACGCATCGATAAAGTGCATGAGCTGCTGCGGGTTGCCGTAGCGCGATGTGGCGGCATAGTAGCCGGTCGTCTGGTAGCCCCAGGAGCCATCGAAGGGGTGCTCCATGAGCGGCATGACCTCGATATGCGTGTAGCCCATGTCGCGCACGTAGTCCACGAGCTCCACCGACAGGTCGTCGTAGGTGTAGAACTCGCCGCGCTGCGCGGGGAAGGGGTCCATGGGACCGGGGTAGTTGCCGTACTCGTCGGGCTCGCCCTGTGGTGCGTCGCCGTGGCGCTTCCACGAGCCAATATGCACCTCGTAGATGTTGAGCGGCTGCGACATGTGGTTGTGGCCGGCGCGGCGCTTGAGCCACGCGGCGTCGTTCCACTTATAGCCGTCGAGGGTCCACAGCACGCTGGCGGTACCCGGAGGGCACTCGGCCTTAAAGGCATACGGATCGGCTTTGTAGAGCTTCTCGCCCTCGTTGGTCTCGATGAGATATTTATAGAGCTGGCCCTGCTCGGCGCCAGGAATAAAGCCTTCCCAAATAGCGCTCGTATGCACGGGCACCAGCGGGTTGGCTTGTTCATCCCAGTCGTTAAATTCGCCAATGACATGGACACTCTTTACGTCGGGCGCCCAAACGCAAAAGCGCCAGCCGCGCGTGCGCTGCTGCGTGTCGGGATGCGCGCCCATCTTTTCCCAGCTGCGCTCCCACATACCAATGCCAAACAGATAGACATCGTCCTTAGAGAGCTCTGGTGCGTGCGGGGCGGCTTTACGGGTTGCGGGCTTTTTTGCCGTTGGCTTTAGCTTTGTATCGCTCACGTTTGATCCCATCATGACGCGGCAGCGTGTTGCCTTGGTGACTAGATGCGAAAGGTCCAAGGCTGCACGAATCGAAGGGACGGCGAAGTTTCTGTGATTCGTTCCACCTCGCGTGCTCGGTGGAACTTTCGGCAGAAACTACGATAACACCTGTGCGTTAGTTTTATGGACGAAAGCGGATTTGCGGAGGCGTTTAATCGGTAAGCGACATGTTTATACCACTGGCAGAATTGCCGTGGTAAAACTCTTGACAGTTTTACCAATTTGGGTTTCAAAATTGTTTGGCTGACGTTTGGTAAAACGTTTTTAGCAGGATGTTTACCATTTGATATCGAAAGGTTCGTTTATGTCCCACACCGCCGCTCCCAAGGTTGCTTTTATTTTCGATTGCGACGGCACGCTGGTAAATAGCACCCCCGTTTGGGCCTATGCCCAGCCCGAGTTATTGCACCGCCACGGTGTCGACGTGACGGTCGATGATTTTGCCCAGTTTGAGCACCTGTCGCTGGAGGACGAGTGCCAGGCCTACCACGACACGTGGGGCATTGGCGCGAATGGCGAGGAGCTGTATCGCGAGCTGGGCGAGATTTTGATCGACGGCTACTCCAAGGTGCCGCCGCGCGAGGGCCTGCTTGCATTTTTGGAACAGGCGAAGGCGGCCGGCATTGCCATGTGCGTTGCCACGTCCACGCCGGCCGAGCTGGTTAAGTCTGCGCTTGCGGGTGCCGGGCTCGATGCCTACATGGAGTTTGTGACCACCACGGGCGAGGCAGGTCGCTCTAAGCAGTTCCCCGACGTATACGAGCTGGCGCTGCGCCGCCTGGAGGAGCGCCATGGGCACAAGTTTGAGCGCGCTTGGGTGTTTGAGGACGCCGTCTTTGGCCTAAAGAGCTCTGGCTCCGCCGGCTTTAAGCGCGTGGGCATCTATGACCCGCACGGCCGCATGAAGCGCGACGACGTACGCGCCAACTGCGATATCTTTATCGATAGCTATGAAGAGCTGGACCTTCACCGCGTGTTTTCGTTTGAGGGTTAGGTGAGGGCCGTGGCTTGCAAGGTGTTAGTGGTCTGCGGCTCGCCCGTAGCGGCGAGCGCGGATCTGCTACGTCAACTGGCGGGGGAGTGCGACCACGTTGTCGCCGTGGACCGCGGACTCGACGCGCTGCTGGGCGCTGGCCTGAGCTGCGACGTATATGTGGGGGATGCCGACACGGTGAGCGATGCGGGCCGCGCGCTGGTCGATGCCGCCACCGACTTTGAAGTTGAGCGCCACGACCCGTACAAGGACTACACCGATCTGGCGCTGGCGCTCGATTCCGTCCGTCGTCGCTGGCCGGGTGCCGAAGTGGTTGCGACCTGCGCCACCGGCGGCCGTCCGGATATGGCCCTAAGCGTCCTAGGCTTACTAGCCAACTACAAAGACGCTCCCGTCTGGATTCCCGAGGACGAAGTAACGGCCCGCATCCTGCACGGAGGTGAATCCTGGATCATCGAAGGCGCCGAAGGCAAGACGTTCTCCATCATCGCCATAGCCCCCAACACCGAGGTAAGCGAACACGGCCTAGAATGGGAGCTAGATCACAGCCCCCTAGGCCTCTTGGCCGACACGGGCATCAGCAACGTCGTCAGGTCAACAGCCACGATCCAAGTCCACACCGGCACCGCCATCGCTTACTTATATCATTAGGCATTTAGAGTCTGACTCAAAAAAGTCCTTGCATGCCGCGCCAACTTCCCCTATAGTATCTCCTCGTCACGGGGGCGTAGCTCAGCTGGGAGAGCGCTTGACTGGCAGTCAAGAGGTCAGGGGTTCGATCCCCCTCGTCTCCACCATCGTGAATGCAAAGGCCTTCGGTATTCCGAAGGCCTTTTTTCATGCCAAAATACCTCGCGCCGCAAACCCCTCCTACGCCAACAAAAAGTTGCACAATTTATTACCCATGTCTGTACATAGTTTGTTAGACAAGCGCAATTACCAGTGCAGATCGCTGCTCCATTTGGGCTTCAGGATCATCCTTAATCACCGCTCGCACCCCAATAACCTGCATCAATGTGAACAACTTCCCAAAACAACCCCCTTAAGCACGCCAAATGAACGATATGTTGTCCGATGCAGCCTAAATCAGTTTTGCTACCAGCTTGTGCTAGGATACCTAACGTTACATGAGTTCAACTGTGCTCGCGGCTCCAGCAAGCCACAAAGCGCAGGGTCGATCAGCATCCGGCCGTAACGGCGGTGTTAGATAAACCAAGAGCTCCAATATTGATTGCCATGCGCGATTTTGCAATTGCTATGCGGCTATTTATAAGTTCGTTTTAGGCAGTTCTATAAGTTGCTACGGCAAATCACAGCAGTTCTTCAGCTGTTTGTGTGCGGTCCAGTTTTGTACCCGCTTGACTGGCCCGCACGCAGCCAGCTGGGGTCGCGGTCTTTTATGCGATACACGTCCGCGACTCTAGCAACTGCACTCATACATACCGTTCACGGTGGGGCAGAGCCACGTGCTTGTCTGACTGGGCTCAGGGTTTGAATATGGAGAGCCTTCGAGCATGAGCGCCCTGGCGAAGCCATACCCAAACCCCGTGAGCCACACGTAAGACAGCAAGGGGGTGGTGCTCGTGTGGTATGTGATCCAGGTCATTAACGGTCGCGAAGACGTAATGCGCGAGCGCATCGAGCGCATGGTGCCGGCGAGCGCCATGCAGGAGCTCTTTTATCCCCAATTTCAAACCGAGATCAAAGTACACGGCGAATGGGTCAATACGACCAAGCCGCTCTTTCCCGGTTATCTTATCTGCGATACGGCAGATCCCCGTACCGTGCAACAGTATCTGCTGCGTATGGACGACTTTGCCCGAGTGTTATCCCAGGACGGTCAGTTTGTGCCGCTGGCAAAAGAAGAGGTCCAGCTTATTGGCGGCTTTACGCATAGGGGAGACCGCGTAGTGCCCATGAGCGAGGCCCTAAAAGACGGTGACCAGGTCATAGTGACGGCAGGTCCACTGCTGGGCCACGAAGGCCTTATCAAAACCATTAACAGACGCAAGAGCACTGCTTATTTGGAGCTCGACCTGTGCGGTCGACGCGTAACTACGCGCGTTGGCCTTGCCGTGCTTTCGGCCGAGCAGCGTGTGATGTGAAACCTTAAAAAGGCGATCGCCTAGCTGTAGATGGTCGCTACACAGAACAGGGAGGCTCCCCGAACCGGGGACGAAGTGTTGGAAGAGAACGTGTCGGATAAAACAGAATATGCAACGGATGCGCCCGCAGGGGCGGCGCTGATTGCTCAGGCCATGGACCGGCGTGAGGACGCCGGTCGCTACAAGGCCATGCAATCCATCATGGACTGGGATCGCTCGCGCCT